>CAIUUR010000082.1 GCA_903902345.1 uncultured Geobacteraceae bacterium
CGCTCGTAGTCGTCGCCGTGGGCGAATTCGTAACCGGAGCCGACGCAGACCATTCCCAGATCCTCGTAGGCGCCGATGGTGTGGCGGGGGCGAAGCCCACCCACCAGAAGCATCACCTTTTTGCCGTCCAGGCGCGGCTTGTATTCGTCAACGATGGCCTGCATGATCGGGTCGTATTTGGCGATGACCCGCTCCACGTTTTCCTTGATGGTGTCGTCAAACCGTTCGGCGATCTGCCGGAGGCTCTCCCGGATCTTGGTGGGTCCAAAAAAGTTGAACTCCAGCCAGGGGATGCCGTACTTTTCTTCCATGACCTTGCACATATAGTTCATGGAGCGATAGCAGTGGATCAGATTCAGTTTCACCGTGTGGGTTGCCGCGATCTTTTCCAGCTCTCCGTCGCCGGTCCAGACCGACTTGACATTGAGGCCGATCTCTTCCAGCAACGCCTTGGCGCTCCAGACGTCGCCGCCGATGTTGTAGTCGCCGATGAGGGAGATGTCATAGGGGGACGACGGTTCGGCGAATGTCTTGGTGCCGATGATATAGTCACGGATAGTGTCGTTGGAGATGTGATGCCCCAGCGACTGGGAGACTCCACGGAATCCTTCGCAGTTGCAGGGGATGACCGGGAGGTCCAGATCCTTGGCCGCCTGCTTGGCCACGGAGTTGATGTCGTCACCGATGAGTCCCACGGGGCATTCGGAGAGGACCGAGATCCCTTTCGCCAGGGGGAAGAGTTCGTGGGCTTCCGCGAGAAGCGTCTTCAGCTTCTTGTCGCCACCGTAGACGATATCCTTTTCCTGAAAGTCGGAGGTGAACTGCATACCGAACTGGGTGACCCCGTTGATGCCGGTCATGAGGTTACGTCGGGTTCCCCAGGAGTACCAGCCGCATCCCACCGGGCCGTGGGAAACATGGACCATGTCGCGGATGGGGCCCCAGACGACCCCTTTGGCGCCGGCGTAGGCGCAGCCACGGGCGGACATGACACCGGGAACCGTCTTCCGGTTGGACTTAACGCAGGTGGAGCCGCTGTTGGGATCATTGGGCGCCAGATGGGGGGCGCGTTTTTTTCGCGCTTTCTCGGGGTAGGCGTCAAGGGCCTTGTCGATTACCGCCTGGGTGCTCTCCTTGGTGATCCCTTCTATTTTTTTATTCGGATTGGACATGATTATCTCCTATTGACGCCGGGCGCCGGGCGCTTGGTTCCGGGTAAAGATGGTACCCGGCGCCAAGCGCCGCGCGCCTCATGCCTGTTTCACTAAGCCGCCTTCTCCACCACGCCGACGATGCTTTCGTCCTCGGCCTCCATGATCCCGAATTCCATGAGCAGGTCTTCCAGTTCCTCCATCTCCAGAGGGGTCGGGACTACCAGCATCTTGTTGTTGAGAATCTTCTCGGCCAGGTTCCGGTACTCCTGGGCTTGGGGATGCTCGGGGGAGTATTCGATGACCGTCATTCTCCGCATCTCCGCCCGCTGAACCTGATTGTCACGGGGTACGAAGTGGATCATCTGGGTGCTGAGTTTTGCCGCCAGAGCGGAGACCAGTTCAAACTCCTTGTCGGTCTTACGGGCGTTGCAGATGAGGCCGGCCAGTCGGACCTTGCCTGAGGAGGCGTATTTGAGAATCCCCTTGGCGATGTTATTGGCGGCGTACATGGCCATCATTTCGCCGGAACAGACGATGTAGATCTCTTCCGCTTTCCCTTCGCGAATCGGCATGGCGAACCCGCCGCAGACCACGTCACCCAGTACGTCGTAGAAAACGAAATCCAGATCAGGGGTGTAGGCGCCGTTCTCTTCCAGGAAGTTGATGGCGGTGATGACGCCGCGGCCGGCGCAGCCTACTCCCGGCTCGGGACCACCGGACTCGACGCACTTGATGCCGCCATAGCCGATCTTCATGACGTCTTCGATCTCCAGGTCCTCCACGGTGCCCAGTTCCCGTACCAGATCCATGACCGTGTTCTGAGCCTTGGCGTGGAGGATGAGGCGGGTAGAGTCTGCCTTGGGGTCGCAGCCGACGATCATGACCTTCTTGCCCAGATATGCCAGGCCAGCCACCGTGTTCTGGGTTGTGGTTGATTTGCCGATGCCGCCCTTGCCGTAGATAGCGATCTGTCTCATGTTCCTTCTCCTTTCGTCCACCAATCCGTGGACTGTCAGGTACTCGGGGCAATAGAAAAGGCGCCCCGATGTGGTTAACGATGGGCGCCTTTGCCATGAGATCGGTACGTCAATGTAGCCGCTCTCGAAGTGTCTTGAATATTTAGTTGTCGGTTACTGCTGCTGAATTCTCTTCTGCATTCGCCGTGCCAATTTGTAACTTGCTGATTTTGCGTTGTTTGATGATTTAGACTTTGATTCCTGTCGTTTTTAGGGAAGATGTTGCCGCTTTTTTGATCACTACTCGGTCAGGATGATGGCATCGGCGATCTGTTTCATGCTCTTGCGCTTATCCATTGCCAGTTTCTGCATCATTCTGAAGGCATCGGGTTCGGAGAGCTTGCGCGAGCGCATGAGTATCCCCTTGGCTTTTTCGATAACTTTTCGGCTTTCAATGGTTTCCTTCAGGTCCTCCACCTCTTCCTTGAGAGCATCAACCTCGTCCGCGTGGGCGCAGGCCAGTTCGATGGCCGGGAGGAGATCCTGATCCCGCAGCGGTTTGGTCAGCATGGCGGCAATGCCGTTCTCCCGGGCGCGCTGCACTGTTTCCGGATCATAGCAGGCGGTTAGAAGGAGAATAGGGATTTTCAGTTTTTTTCGGATCTCGGCCGCTGCCGATATTCCGTCCTTCCCCGGCATGGAGACGTCCAGGATCGCCAGATCGGGAATTTTCTCAAGACAGAGGGAGACCGCACTGTCACCGTCGGCACATTCCAGAATTTCATCAAAACCGAGTTCCTTTAGCTTAATTTTTAAGCTCTTCCGGAGGATCGGCTCGTCATCGGCAATCAGTACGCTTCTCAATGAAATCACCGCCTTATGGGGTATTTAGCTTTAGTTGATGTAAACATATGTTTGACAAGCACGAAGCGTTCCAAAATAGCAGTGAGCGAGCCGGTATTGCAACATAATTTCCGCCGTTATGGGAGGTGCTGATCTTCACGCCGGAAAATGGGTGCTCCGGATTCAGATTTAATCACCATCTTTGTGGTTTACGTGAAAATTATAATCATGCAGCTGAAAAAATATCCTGAAGTTCTCTTTCGCTTTGCCGAAGAAGTACGTATGAGGAGAAATAGCTAGTCAGGAGGTTTTATCATGTCGATCTCAGGTGTATCTTCCAGCAATAGCGTTGCGGCGTATACCCCGCCGATGCAAGAGCCGACTAAAGCTCCCAAGCCGTTGCCCACGACGGATACAGTATCTTTTTCAGGGCAGGCCCAGCAGTTGGCCAGGGCTTCGGATGTACAGCAAACAACCGTGCAAAAAACCAATGAAAAACTTTATGGTCCGGCGTGACGGACGTAGCTGAGCAGGCAGGAGCAAAAAGGACTGTGCGATAGGTAACCGTGCAGCCTTTTTTGTTTCCGGGTTGCACGGGATGTTTTTGGCAAGAGGTCAACCTGGGCATGGAACCAGGCAGGGGGCGGTGAGGGGTGATGTCATTACTTACGTGGGTTGATGCGTATTCCATTGGAAATGAAGAGATAGACGGTCATCACAAAAAACTTTTCGATATGTTCAACATCCTGTATGAAAGTTCCGGGACGACGGCCGGCGGGAGCATTGTTTACAGCATGCTTGATGAGCTTTTATACTATGCGGATTACCACTTCAAGGCCGAAGAACAACTTATGATCGAACATAATTATGTGGATACGGATATGCACATGATCAGGCATTCGTATTTCATCGATACGGTCATGGGGTTGAGGCGGTCGGAGGGGCTGGGTGGTGACGAACTGGCCAAGGAAACGGTGAAATTTCTCGGAAACTGGTTACTGCTGCACGTAACCAAGGAAGACAGCAAAATCGCGATCTATTTTTGATGCATGGATTGGTGTTATCCGCTGCAATGATTGATCCCCGTTCGAATATTGTTCTCATCGGTATGCCGGGTGCGGGGAAGAGCACCATCGGGGTCATCCTGGCGAAGCGCGCGATGCTTCAGTTTGTGGATACGGACCTGCTCCTGCAGCTTAGCCGGAAACGGACATTGCAGGATATTGTGGACAGGGAGGGTTATCGGTTTCTCCGCCAGGTTGAGGAGGAGGTTTTGTTGGGGCTCACGGTCCGGAACTCTGTCATCGCCACCGGCGGGAGCGCCGTATATAGCGACAGGGGGATGGCCCACCTCAAATCCGACGGTGCTGTCGTCTATCTTCAGGTGGATCTCCCCGTACTGGAGTCCCGGGTTCATGATTATGTGACAAGGGGGCTTGCAAAACGACCGGAGCAGGATTTTGCCGACCTGTTTCGGGAACGGACGGAGCTGTACGAGAAGTACGCGGAGTTCACGATCAAAAACAATGATATGACCCATGAAGAAGTTTGTGGTCAAATCATGGCGTTGACACGGAGATGAAGCTTTCATTATCTGCCGTCGTGCCGCGTATTTTATGATCCTCCTGCTTCTGGCCGGTATGGATGAAGGACAAAAAAATGACGTTTGCGTACTGTCGTGGGGGGAGCGCCGTTTTTTTGACGAGTCAGATGCTGGTTGACCACCTGTCGAATCGCCGGGGACGAGCTCCCCGTGGATAATTTTACCTGACCGATATTATTGCTACTTTGCCGTATATTGTGTTCCATTGTTTCTGCCCTCCCTGGCTTCCGGAGATTTTGGCAGGCCTCTTGCTATACTCCCGATGAGTGGCTGTGCGATTGTTGTTTTGAGATCCGGCACGAGGGAGGGGAAAATGGATACGGTACGTCTGAGCAGCAGTAGCATGTCCGAAAACAAATTTGCGTCCAAAGGTTCAGGGGCGGCGGTGAAAAGAGCGCCGGTGCAGCAGGCGGCTCCGGCGCGCAAGGCTACAGCGCTCATTCACAAGTCGGCACCGGATTTCGGCAATGGTAACGGCAGGCTGGTAAACCTTTACGCCTGACATCCTCGCGGTCTATCGGTCAGGTTTTTCATTGTTTGCACTGCATTCCGCGATGATGGCGTCGAGCTCATTGCCGCTCTTCAGGTTCGAGTTGTAACAATCGTAAAATTTCTTCTGGTTCTTGGCCTGAGATACGGCCCGGCAAAATTTCTTCAGGGAAACTTTTCGAGCTGTTATCTCTTCCTCGGGGCTTCCCGCGTAATCAGAGATGAGGGTCGCATAGCATTTCTGGTAATTTTCGAAAATGACGGTGTTGGCGCCCTGCTCGCCGGCGACGGCAGGTGAGGCGGTATCTTTGGTATTCGATTTGCCGAAGTTGCTGCTGCCGGTACTTCGTGATGGCGATGACGCCGCGTGGGTTACCGTCGATGCGACTGCGATGAATAGCAGGGTTATCGCCAGGGACGTTGCCGATAATGAACGTATGAACATCTCTCTCTCCTCCTTTGGTCCGCCTGAAATCCCCTGAGTTGATACTATTCTTCATGGTTTAAGTCAAAGAAAATTCTAAATCGTCCGGATCTCTTAAAGTTCCACGGGGACGTGCCGATGTTAGTAATACGAGTTGGTTTGAAGCGTTAGAAAAATGATCGTCGAGAATCTAACCTGATAGTAAGGGAGGGAATCCAGATGTCGAGCATTTCCGGTATATCATCCAGCGCACTGGCTGCATATGGTGTCAAACAGGCGGTGACGGCCAACAATGTCGCCAACATCAGCAGCACCAATTTTCAGGCGTCTAATACGGTCCTGTCGGAGAACAAGGGTGGGGGCGTTTCCGCGACGGTTCAGCAGGGGAGTGACAGTGTGGATATTTCCAAGGAGGCGGTGGATATGATGGTTACCTCCAGCGGTTACGGCGCCAATATCAAGGCCCTTCAGGTGTCCGATCAGATGGCGAAGGATGCCTTGAACATAGTCAAATAAGATTTCATTGGATGTGATTTGAGAGGGGCTCCCAGTGACTGGGGCCCTTTTTTTGTCCGGTGTGGGAGAAGATTCAGGGCGTGCCGAGCCGGTTTTTACGGTTATGTTTTAGCAACGCTTTATGGTATAGTCCGTCCAAACTCCGGATGGCCGGGATGTATGGTCCAATGAGTGCAATCGCTTCACGGGATAAGGAGCCGACAATGGGAAAAATACTGTTTATTCTGGGGGTGGGGGGGCTCTTCACGGTTATTGCCGGGTGCGGTATGTTCCGGGCCTGGCAGGCGATTCCGCCGCCGGGAGGGTGTGATCAGTGCCATACTGTCGCCATCAGCGCCAACTGGTCGGTAGCCTTTACGCCGGTTGCCCTCAACGACGAGAGCGGTAAGCTTTCGTTCCAGAGTCAGCAGCAGACCATGAAGAGTTCTGAAAATCAGGGGGGATCTTCCCTTGACCTCCGAAAGAGTGAGGACCAAAAATGCTTCCAGTGTCACAAAGCCCCCAATAACTCCCATAAAGATAAGGCAGGACGATTTCATCACTGAGAGGTTTCATGGAACGGATAGCACGTAAGACCAAGATTGTCGCCACCCTGGGACCGGCTAGCTCGTCACCCGTCATGATCGGCAAGCTGCTGGATGCGGGGGTCGATGTCTTTCGCCTCAACTTTTCCCACGGGGACCATGTCGCCATGAACTCCCTCATCGCGAACATTCGCGCCTGTGCCGACAAGCAGGGGCGGCATGTGGGGCTGTTGGCCGATCTGCAGGGACCCAAAATCCGGACGGGAAAGATGAAGGACGGCGCCATGGCGATCAAGGCCGGGCAGCGGATTACCATCGTTCCCGGGGACGCTCTGGGGTGCGACGGGGTGATCTCCACCACCTACACCAATCTTCCCCAGGATGTGAAGCCGGGGCACCGGATACTGGCGGATGACGGTCTCTTTGAGTTCAAGGTGGTCGCCATCCGGGGGGATGCCGTGGAGTGTCAGGTGATTACGGGGGGGATGCTCAAGAACAACAAGGGAATGAACCTTCCCGGGACCAAGGTCTCCATCCCGTCCCTCACCGAAAAGGACCGCCGCGACCTGGAGTTCGCCATGGAGGCCAAGGTCGATTTTATCGCCCTCTCCTTTGTTCGGGAGGCCGCCGACGTGGACGAGCTGAAGCATATCCTCGCGGAGCGTGGGTGCGACGCCATGGTGGTGGCCAAGATAGAGAAACCCGAGGCGTTGAAGAATTTCCCGGAGATCCTCAAGAGCGCCGACGCCATCATGGTTGCCCGAGGGGATCTGGGGGTGGAGATCAATCCCGAGCGGGTGCCGCTCATCCAGAAGAAGATCATCCGCCTCTGCATCGACGCCGGGAAGCCGGTCATCACCGCCACCCAGATGCTGGAGTCCATGATCGTCAATCCCCGCCCCACCCGGGCCGAGACCTCCGACGTGGCCAACGCCATTCTGGACGGCACCGACGCAGTGATGCTCTCCGGAGAGACCGCTTCGGGAGCCTACCCGGTGGCGGCGGTGAAGACCATGGCGCGCATCGCCCGGGACGTGGAGAAAAACGAGCTTAAACTGCACCAGCAGGAGCAGATGCCTCCCCGCGAGCATATCGCCGGCGCAGTGGCCGAGGCGGCCTGTCTGGCGGGGGCGGTGCTGAAGGCCAGCTGTATCGCCGTCCATACCCGCTCTGGAACTTTTGCCCGTTTCGTCTCCCGGCGACGACCGGCGCTCCCCATCATCGCCCTGACCCCCAACCCCTCCGCCCAACGGCAGCTCGCCCTGAACTGGGGGGTCCAGACCTGTTCCCTCCCCGCGCTGGATACCACGGACAATATCCTGGAGACGGTGGACCGGACGCTGCTGGAGAATGGCTTCAAGAAAGGGGAGCTGGTGATTATCACCCTGGGAATGCCTTTGGTGGGACGTGGCGCCACGAATCTCATGAAAATACACCGGCTGGGAGTCACGGAGTTTTACGAATTTTACTGATGATTCCCCCGTTCCCTTCGACTCCGCTCAGGGAACGGATTGTTGGCTGAGTGGAGCCGAAGCCAGGCAGTGGTGCTGATATGAAAAATGTTTTTGACGAAACGATCCTTAACGGCATGATCCTGAAAAACCGGCTGGTCCGTTCCGCCACCTGGGAGGGGATGGCCGATGCCCAGGGGCGGCCCACGGAAAAACTTGCCGAATATAACGCTTCCCTGGCTCAGGGAGGTGTGGGGCTGATCATCACCGGTTACACCTTTATCCGCCCCGACGGGAAACAGTTGCCGGGACAGATGGGGATTCACACCGACGATTTCTACCAGGATCTTCGTGCCATGGCCGATGCCGTTCACCGCGAGGGGGGGAAGATCTGTCTCCAGTTGGTCCATTGCGGTGGACAGGCCTCCACCCAGTCGGCGGGGCGACGCCCCCTGGCTCCGTCGGCGGTGAAGGTCGACCAGTACCCGGAAACACCTGTGGAGCTGACGGAAGGAGAGATTCATGAGCTGATCGGGGCCTGCGGTGACGGCGCCCGGCGGGCCATGGGAGCAGGTTTTGACGCCGTCCAGCTCCATGCTGCTCACGGGTATCTTATCAACCAGTTCCTTTCGCCGCTGACCAATAGGCGAACCGACGGCTGGGGCGGAGATATCGCCGGGCGCTCCCGGTTCCTCCTGGAATGTTACCGCAGCGTCAGGAGTGCCGTGGGGGAGAATTACCCGGTGCTGGTGAAGCTGAACGGTTCAGACAACCTGCCGGGGGGGCTGACTCCGGAGGACGCCCTTTATGCCGCACAGGCTCTTGCTGCCGAGGGGGTCGACGCCCTGGAAATCAGTTCGGGGACCCCCGCCTCCGGGGGGGAGACACCGGTGCGCCAGCAGATCGACACTCCGGAACGGGAGGCGTACAATCTCTCCCTGGCGGAAAATATCAAAAACGGAGTGGCCTGCCCGGTGATGGTGGTGGGGGGGATCCGGAGTTTGCCGGTTGCCGAGGGGATTATCCTGCGGGGTGCTGCTGATTATGTCGCCCTGGCCCGGCCGCTCATTCGTGAGCCCGATCTTCCTCTCCGGTGGCAGAAGGGTGACGATGGTCCGGCCCGCTGCATCTCCTGCAACGGTTGCTTCAAACCGGGACTCAAGGGGGGGATCAAGTGCGTCATCGACGCCATCGAGCGGGAAGCCAAGTACGTTTCGCTCTGATTTGTTATTTTGAGCGGTGCTGTAAAAACGCCCCTGGGAAATCAGGGGCGTTTTTGTGTAAGAGCAAGGGGGAGGTATGAACCGTACGAGATGGTTTCAGGTGTGGAACGTTGGGGGGCGACTGAGAAAGAGACGTCACGGAGTCCGAAAAATCGCGGGAGGATTATTTGAACGGATTGTAACTACTCACCACCTCCCTCACGCGAATTCCGTCTGAGTTCGGTCGCAAAAAACACACCTCTCACATTTACTCGCCCC
>CAIUUR010000083.1 GCA_903902345.1 uncultured Geobacteraceae bacterium
CGAAGATACGGATAGTATCTGATGTCGTCATGGCCGTTTTTCATCCTTCAGCGAAAAGGTCCGAATCGTGAGTCAGGCATACCTGCGAACCTCTTCAACCAGATCAGGATGTTTATCCAGGATCTTCAACAAGAGAAGGGTCGATTTAGCAGGCTTGGTCACGCCACGCTCGTATTCGGAAAAGGCATTGATACCACCACCGAACAACTGTGCCGCCTCTTTCTGGCTAAGATGCAGCTTGCGGCGGATACGGCGCAACTCTTCAGTCTGAAGGGTATCTGCCTCCTTTATAAAACGATCAATTTCAGCTGCATATCTGGTACCTTCACCATCGGCGAACACCGCCTCGTGACAGGAGGTGCAGAACCAACCGCGAACTTGGTGCACAACCAGATGTTCCCCTTTGTAGTCGAAGGGTATGTCACGGGCATCAAAGACCATCTCGGATATTCCGCATGCAGGGCAGGTTTTCATGCTATTTCTCCTGAATAAGTCCCATCAACCTGGCGTTGGTAAGGGCGGTGAGAGTAAAGCTGTCACACCCTTTGCTGGCAACAAGTTTTTGAACCTCGCGCAGAGGATAATGTGGTCGCCGTTTTTCCATGATATACATAATAACGGAATCCGTTATTCACCGCAAGCCTTACTTAATAGACTTCCTTTGCAGTGGGCGAAGCTGGCGGTGGAGTTCTTGTGGCTGATTCGAAGAGAAGCGGTCTGTACTAAGTTGAGACGCGCCCCTTCATCGTCCTGCAAACCTCACCGGATGAAGCTGAGTCCTTCTACGCATCTCGAACTCTCCCCAACATTAAGTATTACTTTCAATCAGGGACGGATAGTGGTATTTTGATCGTCATTCCCGCGATTCAGGAGGAACCCGTGAAGCAATCTCTGGGCGCAAAAACCTTGCTCTTTCCCACCCCGGTTCTGATGGTCGGAACCATGATCAGGTTAATGGATACCACGGGGTTGGTCCACTCCTGGGGATGGCGTTCACCGTGGGGAAAAAGATCGGATAGGACCTGCCCCGCTGCCACGAGGTGAGAACGTATGTGTGGTCGCTTTACTTTCGACATTCCTCCGGAACTGCTTGTGGAAATCTTCGGTCTGGCAGTTGTTCCGGATTTTGCTCCGAACTACAATATCGCCCCGACTCAGATGGCTCCCGTAGTCCGGCAGGTCAGCGACCATAACGTTCTCTCTCTGATGAAGTGGGGGTTGGTGCCTCCCTGGGCGAAGGATCCGGCTATCGGGAGCCAGATGATCAATGCCCGGGCGGAGACCGTCGCCGAGAAACCCTCCTTCCGGCATGCCATCCGGTACCGCCGCGGCATTGTCCCCGCGAGAGGTTTTTTCGAATGGCGGCGAGAGGGTAAGAGCAAGACCCCGCTGTATATCCACCGCAAGGATGGCAGCCCCCTGGGCTTGGCCGGCATCTGGGAGGAATGGAAAGCGCCGGACGGTTCCCTGCTGGATACCTTCTCGCTTCTCACCACGACGGCCAACAAATTGGTCGCGCAGTTTCACGATCGGATGCCAGTTATCCTGTCCCTTGAAGACTACCCGACCTGGCTGAACA
>CAIUUR010000084.1 GCA_903902345.1 uncultured Geobacteraceae bacterium
GAGAGTCCACCCACCCGGAAGTAGTTGCTGGTCATCCGGGCTCCGGAGAGCTTCTCATACAGTTCCATGACCTTTTCCCGCTCACGAAAGGCGTAGATAAAGACCGTCATGGCACCGATATCCAGTGCGTGACAGGCAAGCCAGACGAGGTGGGACTTGAGGCGGGTCAATTCGGCCAAAATCACCCGGATCGTCTGAGCCCGCTCGGGGACCTCTATACCCAGAAGCTTCTCCACGGCCAGCACGTACCCCAGATTGTTGCTCATGGGGGCCAGGTAGTCAAGCCGGTCAGTGAGCGGGATAATCTGGTGGTAGGTCCGATACTCGGAGAGCTTCTCGATACCACGGTGAAGGAACCCGATGTGCGGGGTGATCTTCCTGATAATCTCGCCGTCCAGTTCTATGACCAACCGGAGCACGCCGTGTGTTGACGGGTGCTGCGGTCCCATGTTTACCGTCATGATTTCCGTACTAGCCATTGATCGCCTCATTTAGAACTACAATTATAAATTCCGAATTACGAATAGTCAGTCACCAGTCACTAGTCACCAGTCACGGCTTTTACGACAGTCGCCCCTGGTACGGTTCGCGGTCGGGTCCCTGCAGAGGATAGTCCTTCCGGAGCGGATGACCGACCCAGTCATCGGTCAGGAGGATACGTCGCAGGTCAGGGTGGCCGATGAAGGTGATCCCAAAGAGATCGAAGACTTCCCGCTCCAGCCAGTTCGCCGTAGACCAGACCGTGCTGACGGTATCCACCGTTGCGTCGCTCTCTTCCACGGGCGCCTTTACCCTGAGCCGATCCTTGTTGGGGATGGAGTACAGGTTATAGACCATCATGAATCGAGGATCACTCCCCATGTAGTCCACGGCGGTTACGTCGGAGAGGAGGTTGTATTTAAGGCTATCTCGGAGGAAGGTGCAGATGGCGACGATCTTTTCCTTACCGACCGTTACCGTGACCTCACCGCGGAATTCCTTGACGTCAAGGATCGAATCCGCAAATTTTTCCCTCAGCTTGACTATCGCCCGATGATTTTCTGCCATGTCAGTACACCTTTCGCGGATGGGTTCGTACAGATCGCGCCATCAGAATCAGACGGTTGCCGGCGGCAACCGGTCGCCGAGACCAAGGGTGGAGCCGAAGGAGTTGCGCTCCTTGGCGATCTTGTCCTGAAGTTTCATGAGGCCAAAGAGGAGAGCCTCGGGACGCGGCGGACAACCGGGGATATAGACATCCACGGGAAGTCCCTCGTCGATCCCCTGGATCACGCTGTAGGTATCGAAGATCCCCCCGGAGCAGGCACAGGCGCCCATGGCAATGACCCACTTGGGTTCCGGCATCTGCTCGTAGACGGTCTGGATGATAGGCAGCATCTTCTTCGTGACGGTGCCGGCGATGATGATGCAATCGGACTGGCGGGGAGAGGCCCGGAAGATGATCCCGAACCGGTCCAGGTCATGTTTCGCCGCGCCGGTCGCCATCATCTCGATGGCGCAGCAGGCGAGACCGAAGGTCATGGGCCAGATGGAGGATTTACGCGCCCAGTTGACGAGGCTGTCAAGGGTCGTGAGCTTGACGTTGTCACCCAGCGGCTGATTTACTCCCATTCCAGAGCTCCTTTTTTCCATACATAGATGTACCCGACAAAGAGAATGGCGATGAAGACGAACATCTCGCTCAGGATAAAGGTCCCGAGGCCCCCCGCAATGTAACTTTTGTAAACAACCGCCCAGGGATACATGAAAACACACTCGATATCGAACAGGATGAAGAGCATGGCGATGAGGTAGAATTTGATGGAAAAACGCTCCCGGGCCGAGCCCACCGGCTCACAACCGCATTCGTAGGGAGCCAGTTTTACCAGACTCGGTTTTTTTACCCCGATGAGCGATGAGCAGACCAAGGAGCCAAGACCGAAGAGAATTGCGATAACGACAAGAAGCACAATGGGGAGATACGCGCCAAGCATGGAAACCTCCGAAATCTGCCGAATCATCAGCAGGTTGACTCATGTAATCCGTGACAGGGAATGTTATTCAGCTCTTTACCCGTTTTCGGACCCCACAAACAAACGCAAAATATTGTATTTATGGTGCTATTGTCAAGCAAAAAGTCAAAAAAAACTATTTGTTTTATAAACGTCTTCTTTCATGTCGACTTTCAAAACATTCAGATCTTATTTTCCCACTTCGAACGCACGCGTTACCTCACAGTTCCCCTGCCCTGATCAGCACTCCCCCTCCCCGGCGCATCGCCTCCAACGCCTGCGCCGACTCCCCCGGCGTCAAATCGACCCCGGCAATGGCGTCGAGAAGTATCGCCACTTTTTTCCCCAGCATAAGCCCCGCCAGGGCTGTGGCCTTGACGCAGTAGTCGGTGGCCAGTCCGCCGAGGTACAGTTTTTCAATCCCCCTTGCTTTCAGGAACTTCGCTAGGAGGAGTCCGTCCGCCGTCGTTCCATCGAATGCCGAATAGCTGTCTTCCTCTGGGTCATTCCCCTTGGTGATAATCGTGACGTCGGAGGGGAGGTGAAGATCGGGGTGGAAGCGAGCCCCCGGCGTATTCCGGACACAGTGTGCCGGCCAGATACCGCCATATTCCTTGAAGTGCCTTGTCACGACCGGATGCCAGTCACGGCTGGCCAGGATGGGGAGCCCCTCTCTCCGAAATACGGCAATGGCCCGGTTGAGGGGAGCCACAATCTTGTCCCCCTCCCATACGGGGAGCGCCCCGCCGGGGCAGAAATCGTTTTGCAGATCCACTATGAGTAGTGCCGCGTCTCGTTCCATTTTTATTCCTGTTTATCCTGTCCATCTCTGTGAATAGTAGTTTGGTTGTTAATCTGGGCAAGTAACTCTTCCCTGAGAGCCTGGAGTCGCTTGCTCACCGAGACCTTGTACCGGTGCGGGTTGGTGAGCCGTTCGCATCCCTCCGGAAGGAGCGCCACCTCCCGGTGGGATCGGTCCGCCATCACCTCCAGGCTCTCCTCTCCCCCGCAACGAACGCCATCTTCCATAACGGTTTTTCCCAGCCGGCTCCACCGAATCCCCGCAGGAAGGGCCACCTGTCGGAGGGGATTGTACGGATCATACACCGTATCTCCCGGCGCCGGTTCCTCCCCTGGAGTGCAGATAACGTCCTGCAGAAACCGGCCATCCGCACTCATTCCCCGGCGTACTTCTTTTCGCCCCGGGAGGGTCGACTTTGCCGGATCCTCCGAGCGTTTGAGGGTAGGTCGCCCCTCTAGTTCCGTCAGCTTGTAGACTCCTCCCAGCGCCCCGCCCCCCGGCCCGGAACAGACGGCCAGACGGGTTCCCACACCGTAGATGTCGATGCGACTCCCCTCGTTTTTCATGGAGTCGATGAGATATTCATCCAGGTCGTTGGAGCCGACGATTCTGACTCCGGGAAACCCGGCATCGTCCAGCATCGTCCGGGCCTGACGGGAGAGGTAGACAAGGTCACCGGAATCGATCCGGATCCCTTGCAGCTCATTTCCCCGCTCCCGGAGTTCCCGGGCCACGGTGATCGCATGGGGAACACCGCTCCCCAGCGTATCCCAGGTATCCACCAGGAGAATGGTGCTGTCGGGAAAAGCGCTGGCGTAGGCCCTGAAGGAGGTCAGTTCGTCGGGGAACGCCATAACCCAGCTATGGGCCTGAGTACCACGCACCGGAATACCGTACTCCATCCCCGCCAGGACGTTGCTGCTTCCCCGGACCCCTCCCACGGTGGCGGCACGGGCGCAGGATAGTCCCCCATTGGGTCCGTGCGCCCGGCGAAGGCCAAACTCCACCACCGTGCCCCCGGCAGCGGCGTGAACCATCCTGGCAGCCTTTGTTGCCACCAGGGTCTGATAATTGATGATGGTGAGAAGCCCCGTCTCCACGAACTGAGCCTCGGCCAGGCTCCCCTCCACGGAGAGAATCGGTTCCCCGGCGAAGACAACCGTCCCCTCCGGTGGGGCAGTTACCCTCCCCCGGAACCGGAAGTCACGCAGAAATTCAATGAAGCGGGGCGTGAAGAGGCCGAGAGTCGTCAGATAGACCAACTCCTCCGGGGTAAAGCGGAGATTCTCCAGGTACTCCAAGGCGGGAGCGAGGCCGGCAAAGATCGCGTAACCCCCTTCATAGGGATTGGTCCGGAAGAAGAGATCGAAGGTAGCGTGCTGCTCCGTCATCCCCTCTTCCAGGTAGCCGGCCAGCATGGTCAGTTCATAGAGATCGGTCAGTAGGGGGGAATAGCGCATGAGGACTCCTTCATTCTTGTAAAATATCCTCCCTCGTCAAGCCGGTGATTTCCATTATCTCTTCGACCGCAGCCCCCTTCAGTTTCATCTTTATAGCGATATCAAGGGCTTTGAGTTTTTCGCCTTCTTCCTTCCCTTCTTTATAACCTTCCTCCCGTCCTTCCAAACGGCCAAGGCCATAATTTGATTCTATCAGGCTGGCCTGATAGCTCAGCTGGTATTGATAACGCTCGTATGCCGCACGCTCTCTTTCCGGCAGGCTCAGCAAGGAGAGTTTCTTTTTCGCCTGCTGCAACCCTTTGGCCTTGAATTCATCCTTGATCTCTTCGTTCTTGAGAAAATAGATCCATTCGTCAAGGGGGGTCGCGGCGATGTCGTTGAAATTATTTATCCTGAGCAGGTAGTATTCGGGGAAGAGGTGATGAATCTGCTCCTTGCCGTAGAGTTGTTGCTGCCTGCTGCTGAGTTGGAGGCGGTCGTTATCGTGAATGCCGGTAAAACTGGTGAAACCGCGATAGATGTAGTCGCTGCCGTGCCCCAGATCGAAATAGAGAATGTTGACGGAGATGACTTTCACCAGAGAGGAAAACGGTTCTCCTTCCCGTTGATGTTCCGTTATGGCGCGGGAGGCGCCGTAGAGCATCCGCTGCAGGTAGTCATATTCCCGTTCATACTGAACTTCGATGATGATTATCTCTCCGATGCTGCTTCTCACCTTCAGATCGACCCGGTTGAACTTATCGTCAGCGCTCTCTTTATTGCTCTCGCTTTCCAGTAGTTCCAGGATAACGATATCTTCCTTGAGCAGTTCGCTAAGGAACCCCTCAAGAATTTCGAAGTTCGCCTTGCTCCTGAGAAGACGCTTCATGGCCCAGTCAAACGTGATCAGTTTTCGCGATGACGTCGTTTTCATGGTTATCCTCCACCCCGGCTGCGGCCGACCCGGCCCGTGGGACCGATCCCCCTGTTTCTTCCAGACTACAGGGTCATAAGCTACTTCCTTTCAACGGAGCGTGTCAAGGGAATCATGCCAACGTGAACCCCCTTTCCCATTGACAGCCGGCGCGGGAGAGTGTACCTCCTTATGTTAATTAACCACAACAACGGACATGAGCCATGAGCAGCAAGGAAGCCAAAGCCCGCATCAAGATCGATTTACTCCTGGGACAGTCCGGCTGGCGCTTCTTTGATTCTCCGGACGGGAAGGCAAACATTTCCCTGGAGCACCGGACGAAGAAGGGGAAATTCGCCAACGACAAGATGGGCAATGACCTGGAACACGCGCCGGACGGCTTCATGGATTATCTGCTCCTGAACGAACAGAGCCGACCGGTCGCCCTGGTGGAGGCGAAACGGGAGAGTATCGATCCGCTCACCGCCAAGGATCAGGCTCGGGCGTATGCTCGCGGTCAGAATATCCGCCATATCTTTCTCTCCAACGGCAATGTTCATTACTACTGGGACCTGGAGCAGGGAAACCCGACGGTTATTTCTCGTTTCTTCTCCCTGAAACAGCTGGATGAAGCCGGACGCTGGCAGCCCAACCCGGAAAAGATGAGGGAGATAGCGGTAACAACGGAGTACATCGCGCTTTCTCAGGACGCGCACTGGCCCGGCTACTCCCAGGCGGAGCGAAATGATGCTCTCGTGAACAAAGGAGTCCGGTTGTTGCGCGGCTACCAAGTGGAGGCGGCGAAGGCTCTTCAGAAGGGGTATCTCCAGGGAAAGCGGCGCTTTCTTTATGAAATGGCCACCGGCACCGGCAAGACTCTCCTCAGCGCCGCCATCATCAAGCTCTTCATCCGCTCCGGCAACGCCGACCGGGTGCTCTTTCTCGTGGACCGGATCGAGTTGGAAAATCAGGCGTACAAGAATCTCACCGCCTACCTGGCGAAAGACGCCATCACC
>CAIUUR010000085.1 GCA_903902345.1 uncultured Geobacteraceae bacterium
GGTGATGGCGTCCAGCTCGCGGATGGCGTTGCGAGCGGCGGCAAAGGTTTTGGGTTCAGATTGGGCTGAATCGCCGGTGGCGTCGATCTCGTTATGGTAGATATAAACGATTCGATACGGCTTGACCGCCTCGCGCCCCTTGTCCCGACTCATGGCCAGCAGTTCCGTTGACTTGAGAGCGGTACCGTTGACCTTCCCCAGAATGGCGGCCCGCTGATCCAGGGTGTCCGCCGGCAGATGGTCGACTTCCACGTTGCCGTTATCCTTGTAACTGAGTTGTTCGTGGGGGAGAAGCGCCGCCATTCCCAGGGCCGTGTAGCTGGGAAGAACCCCCAGCTGATTGCGCAGCGTCGTGTCGAATCTCTTGTTCTCCCGGAAAAGATCAGCCAGCTCCGCACCCACCTCATACCGCAGGGCGTCACTGATGACCACGTAGATTCTTCCCTGGGGATAGGCCGCCATTGCGGGGGTGACGAACTCACTGTAAAAATTCTGCTGATTGGGAATTTCTTCCATGCGCCACTGTTGCAGCAGACCCTCACCGGACGCCGGCGCCATGAAGCCGCCCCAGGCCAAAGCCAACCGGTCCAGGTACCAGTTGTCGTAACACTCTTCCACCTTTTCACGCAACTCCTTGAGAACGTCCGATCCGTCAAGCTTTGCCTGGTCGGCGGCTTCCAGAAACAGGCGGTACTGCTGGTCGAACCCGTACAGGCCGGTGATGTAGGCGTTATGGATGCTCTTGATAGTGGCGAAGCTGAGTCCGGCTGCATGTCTGCTCCGGAGAGCAAAGAACCGGGCCGCCGCCAGGAGAGCGTCATGGATGCCGTGGTAGTCATACTCGGTCTTACCGGCGCTGGTGGCGGCCCAGTGGCCGTTCTGACGCTGCACGATGCTGGTGCGTAACGATTCGGTGTCGTCGCCGGTCGTGATGACCTTTCCCTTGAGGCTTCTGATGATCTGCCGTTCCACCGCCTCAAAGGTCATGACATCCAGTAGAGCCGTATCGTCATGGCTGTCGAGAACCTTTTCCAGGTTGAGCTGTTTGGCAATGGACGTTGACAGCAGATTATAGGCGGGGAAGTGGTGGGTGTTGCAACGCCATTGGTCGGCAAAGACGGCGGCGGTGGGCGCCAGGTTTCGGTTGGGGAGGACGAAATGACGAAGCGTCGGCGGCAGCTCTCCTTTCACCGCCAGGGAGAAGTCGGTCACCAGTATCCGGATGAGCAGGTCCCGTAGGGAGGGTTCCTTCTCGCAATAGCCGAAACGGAGCGCCATCCAGCGCCAGAACGGTTCTTCCAGGCCGTACTTTCGTAGTTCATCCCAAGCAGGTTGTGATGAAATAAGCGTAGCGCCTTCAGTCGCGGAAAGTTCCACCAGCAGCTTCATCAGGATCTGGAAGATCTCCGGATGTTCGGCCCGGGCCAGCACCGCCAGCATCTTGAGTTCCAGGTCGGCATCGCCATCATCGGGCGTGACCCACTTCTTGAGTCGAGTCAGTCGTTCCTGGTTGCGGAAGAAGGGGGCATGGTCGATCAGGAACTGCCGTAGGGATTTCTGGTTGAGTCCCAGTTCCTTCAGCACGATGGATGCCTGGTCGGCGTGGAAGGTTCGGCTGTAGAGGCCGATATCCAGCAACCAGTTTTCCGCCGGCGGTGGCTCCGCGTACGGCGCATAGATGAGGTAACGGCCGGTGGTGTCGGTCATCTCCAGAAGAATCTTCACCTCCAGGGCCGCACTCTTTTTAAGGTGAATGAGAGTCACGTCGGCAAGATCCAGCTCGTCCAGCCGCTCTTCGAACTCCCGGTCAGTGTCGTACCAGAACACCAGCCGTTGGTTTTCTTCCGAGAAAACTCGTTTGATGCTCTGGGACAGTTCCTGTGTGGTCATGCCGTATCCTTTCTTACTTCCTGTCCAGGCTCTTCAGCAGTCGCAGATATTCTTTCTGGCTTTCCCAGATACAACAGGAGATGAAGCTGATAAACGGCTGGTCGTTCCCCTTGTTTGAATCCCGCAAGGCAGAGATATAGTCTCCCCGGATAATGGGGGGAATGATGGTGATGGTGAATCCTGCCTGCAACAGTGCAAGATTCATCAGCAACCGTGCCGTTCTGCCATTGCCGTCAATAAACGGGTGGATAGTTGCCAGCTTCAGGTGCAGCAGGGCGGCATACTCCACCGGGTGAAGTTGCCGCAGTGAAGGCATGCTGCCGATAAACTCCTGCATGGCGTGTGGAATTTCAGTTGGAGTCGGCGGGGTGAAGTCGGTTCCGGTGATGATGACGTTGCGCTCCCGGTACTTACCGGCAGATTCAGTGTCGATTCGGTAATAGAATAATCGGTGCAATCCGAGGATATCGTTTTCCGTTATTTCCTGACTATCCGCCAGGTTGTAGAGCAGGTCGAAGGCGTCACTATGACCGATAGCCTCAAAATGGTCTTTGAGAGGTTTCCCGCCGATGGTGATTCCGTCTTCCAGAACCACCTTGGTTTCGCTCTCGGTGAGGCTGTTCCCTTCAAGGGCGTTACTGGAGTAGGTCAAACCGATGCGATAATACTCCTTCAGTTGCTTGATTTCATAGGCATCCAGCGGTCGGTGCGCACGAATCATTTCCTGAAGTTTGTCGTTGTCGGCCAGACGATTTTCGTAATTCATTTTGTTCTCCATGGACCCGTGTACACCCGTCTACAAACTGTCGAACCACCCCCCGACCCCCTCCTTAGCCAAGGAGGGGGAGTGTTCGGTCGGGTTTAGCTCCCCTCCTATGTTAGGAGGGGGTTGGGGGTGGTAAGGTTTGTGGGCATACTCTTTATCACAAAGCACCTTAAAGCTTTTATCCTTACTCCACGCCGCCCGTCACAGCTTTTACCTCAGCCAGTAACGTGCCGAATTTGCCGTAATTTACCTTTACCCCATCATCCAGATCGAGAGCGATCCGCAGGTCGGAGAAGTGTCGGAGCTTTTCATCGAACACCGCCAACTCCGCTTGTTTCTTCTTGAGGGAGGTGAGTTCCTTCTGGAGTCGGTTGCGTTCGGCGGTTGACGTGGCGGAGGTTACGGCTTCGGCGAGATACGTTTCCCGGGCCGAGAATTTGCCGATGAGCGGGGTGAGGTATTCGTTGCGCATCCGGGAGAGGGTGGCTTCGTTGTAGCGGTGCAGGTAGACCAGGCACTCGAACGCTTTTTTCCTTGCCGCTGGAGAAGAGCCAGTAGATTGGGCGTCTCTTGTAGGTCTGGAGGTGGTCTTTGTAGAA
>CAIUUR010000086.1 GCA_903902345.1 uncultured Geobacteraceae bacterium
AAATGAGCCACCGGTTTCTGGTACAAATAAGTTTCATGACCGATCTAAAAATACGAAAAAAAAAGCCATGCACGACGGGCGCGCAGGGCCGGCGCCACCGAGGAGGAGATCGCCCATACCCTCTCGACACCACTCCGGGCGAAGATTGATCCTAAAAAGCATCTATCCACGAAGGACACACCGTTTTACGAAGAACATCCGTTTCTGCACACCTCGTATGACAGGGTGCATTACAGATTCAAGAGGGAGTTATAACGGCATGGCAAAGGAGAAAACGCCGGTTACGCCGGCGGTTCGGGAGCTGAGGGAAGCGAAAGTCATATTTACCGACCACCTGTATCCCTACGAGGAAAAGGGAGGGACCGCTACTTCAGCCCGGGAACTGGGGGTTGACGAGCATACCGTGGTGAAGACCCTGATCATGGAAGACGAGCGGAAGAATCCGCTCATCGTCCTGATGCATGGCGACCGGCAGGTCTCCACCAGGGAACTGGCCCGGCAGATGGGAGCACGGAGTATAACCCCCTGCACCCCGGAGGTAGCCCAGAAACATTCGGGCTATCTTGTGGGGGGAACCTCCCCTTTCGGCGCCAAAAAAAAGATGCCGGTCTACCTTGAGGCAACGATTCTTGATCTTCCCGGAATCTATCTCAACGGCGGCAAGCGGGGGTACCTGGTGGGACTTGATCCCAAGGAGCTCATCCGTCTGTTACAACCGGCGCTGGTATCCGTTGCAGTGTAACCTTTCACTTGCTTGAAATATCTGGTGCATATCCATGCAAATACTGATATAAATGAATATAGGAGGATAACTCGTCATGAAAAAATTCATTATTTGGTGTCTGCCCCTGCTCCTTTCCACTCTCGTAGTATCATGGGCCGGACTCGCCACCCCCTCCGCAGCCGAACAGGTCGCGTACCAGCCGCTCCCCAAGCCGGGTGCGAAAGCCACCATCGACGCCGATCACTACTTTATCTACGGCTTCGACAAACAGCCGAAGCTCGGCGCCACCGTCATGCGGGTGGAAATCTTCAGTCGTAACGGCAAACGGGACACCTCCTTCGTCGTCAAGGGGAGCGCGGATATGCCCTCCATGCGGGGCGCCCACTCCTCCGGTGACACGGATTTTTCTCTCTCCACGAAGGGGGTCTACCTCCTTCCCGTGCAGTTGGTCATGCCGGGGGATTGGGAGATCAGATTCACCTTCCTCAAGAGCGGCAAGCCCCTCCATCGCGGTTCCTACCGGTTCAACCTCTGAGGCCTCCCACTCCATGAACAACAGCTCGTTGCGACCACCCGCCATCGCCGCCATCTTCGCCATGACGTTGGCGCTCCTTCTCTGCGCCCCCCTCTCCCGGGCAGCATCCCCGGAGCTTTCCGACGCTTCCCGGGAAGCGCTCCGCCTGGGAGAACGGATCTACCGGGAAGGGATTCTCCCCTCGGGTGAACCGTTGCGCGCTTCCGCCACAAGCGGTCACGCCGCTCCAGGGTTGACCTTTGCCTGCATCAGCTGCCATCTGCGAAGCGGTCTCGGCGCTTTTGACGAAGGGATCTATACCCCCCCCATCAATGGAGCAAAGCTCTTTCGCCCCCTCCCCAGAATGTTCAAGGGTAATGAACTGAGCATTGATATCGTGGAACCGCTCCGCCCGGCCTACACCGATGACTCACTCATTGAGGTACTGCGCAGCGGCAAGGGACCGGGCGGTCGCGTCCTGGGGGACGGGATGCCCCGCTACCCGCTGAAGGATAGCGATGCCCGACTCCTGGTGAGCTACCTCCGGTCGCTCTCCTCCCACTTTTCTCCGGGAGTGGTGGAGCAGAATCTCCATTTCGCCACGGTCATTTCCGACGGGGTCAATTCGAAGAAAAGCGAAGCGATGCTGGGCGTTCTGGAGCAGTTCATCAAAAATCAAAACAGCCGGTTTCAGGCCGCTTCGGACCCCCGATCCCGCCTGATGGCGCAAAACATGATGGGCTCGGTTCTGGCGGGGAGAAGTTTCTCCCTTTCCCACTGGACGCTTACCGGCCCTCCGGATAGTTGGCGTCGCCAACTGGAGGAGTATAACCGGAAAGAACCTCCCTTTGCGCTCCTGGGCGGGATGGTGGAGGGATCGTGGCAACCCGTCCACCGTTTCTGCGAGGATAACGGGATTCCCTCCTTCTTCCCCCTTACAGAGCTACCGGTTATCTCCGACGTTGACTGGTATACACTCTACCTCTCCCGGGGATATTACCAGGAGGGGGAGAGCGCCGCCCGTTACCTGCACGACAGGGGAGAGCTCCCCGGGGGAGTTCTCCAGCTGGTCCGTTCCTCCCCCGAGGGTGAAGCCCTCTCGGCGGGATTTCAACAGACATGGCAGGCGTTGGGCCACCGGGCTCCGGTGAAGGTCCAACTGCCGTCGGGGACGGCGGTGGACCGGGAGTTTTTAACGAGGTTACTGGACAAGGAGCAGCCGGAGACCCTCCTCCTCTGGGACAACGCCGGAGTCATCCCGACGCTGGAGTCGGTGAGCCGTCGTGACGGCCGACCGGGCACGGTAATCCTCTCCGCCCGCTACCTTGGGGAGAAGATCTGGAACCTCCCCGAGTCGCTGCGTGATGAGGTATTTCTCACCTACCCCTTCTTCTTTTCCCCCTACACCCCCAGGAGCGGCATGGCTGCCCAGAAGATACCGGTGGACCTGAAAAAGAGTTTGCGCCGGAGTGAAGTCCCCTTGATGGACGAACTCCAGCAGACCGCGACTCTGACCAAATCCCTGACGCAACTCTTTTTCCCGCTGTTAATCGAGCTGAAGGGAAATTATTATCGCGACAACCTCCTGGATACCATGGGGATGATGGCCGACCAGCAGTATCCTTTATACGGTCGGGTCAGCTTCGGCACGGGGAGTCGCTACGCGGCCAAGGGATGCCACATCGTGCAACTAACCCATGGCGCCGACCCGGAACTGGTCAAGAAAAGCAGTTGGGATAGCCAATGATAACATCGGTGAAAGTTATCCTCCTGGCGTTGGTGCTCTCCCTGGCTGCGGCGTCGGTCGTGCTGGCTGCGGTGGCCTGCGATCTCAACGACGCCGACCGGGACGTCCCCCGTCTTTTTCGGGAATCCACCAGCTACAAGGTCGTCTACGTTTCCATTGGGGAGCGTGGCGGAGCCCCCCTCCTGAAACGGATAGAAAATCGCCTGGGCTCCGCGTACCTCCAGCTTTACGCCCCCATCGATGTCCCCTACACCCTCTACGAAATCTACCGTAACAAGGAAAAGGTCGGTTACATCCATGGCGTAAACCAGAAGGGACAGTTCGGCGGGATCCAGATTTTCATGGCTCAGGATCTGGCCGGCAAGGTCAAGAGCTTCTACATTCAGAAAATCAGCGGTAAATCCGCCGGAAAATTTCGCGAGGCCGCCTTTGTGAAAAAATTTGTCGGAATTTCTCTGAAAGATTTCGACAGCTATGACCCGGTCAGCGGCAAGGGGAGTGGGAAAATCGCCGAAATACCCAACCCCGCACCGGAGATGGAGACCGATTTCTACGGCGTGCTGCGCGGTCTCAAGAAAAACCTGGTCCTCATGAATGAATTCGTCTTTACCTCGGAGCGTGGGAAACCGTGATTACCCCCTTTCAGATCGCCTGTAAGAATCTGCTGCGCAAAAAAGTCCGCACCTGCCTCACCCTGGTGGGGATCATGCTCTCCACCTGGGTCATGGTGAGTCTCTTCGGCTTCAACGAGGGGTACGAGAAGGCCCTGAACCGGGACATTGAAAACATGGGGTACCAGCTCATGGTCATGGCCAAGGGGTGCCCCTATGAGGCCGCCACCATGATGCTCCAGGGGGGGAAAGGGTTGCGCTACATGGAGCAGTCCATGGTGAATGACATCATCAAGGAGCCGGAGGTGGAGAAGGTCACCCCGATCCTGATGCAGGCGTACTTCGATCCCAACAAGGGAGAGAGCGGTGGAATCGCCGGCTATTTCGGAGTCGACCCCGCCTCCTACCCGGCCATGAAACCGTTTTTTCGCTTCCGTGCGGGAGGATGGTTCCATGACCCGGCTGCTGCTGAAGTCGTCATGGGGTATGAAGCGGCGGAACTGGAACAGCGGGAGGTGGGGGACCTGACGCTGGTGCCGGAAAAAAACGTTCAGCTCAAGGTCGTGGGGATACTGGAGCGGACCGGCACCCAGGATGACGGTACGATCTTCGTCCCCCTGAAGAAACTGCAGCAGATAGCCGGTACCGACAAGATCACCACGGTGGGCATCAAGGTAAAAAAAGACGCCGATATGGCCAAGCTGGAAACCAAGCTCTACCAACTCAAGGATGTGCAGGTGGTCAGCTTCAGCCAGGTCAAGCAGACGATCCTGAAGCTCATCGCCACCGCCCGGGTCATGGTTCTCTCCATCGCCATCGTCGCCATCCTCATCGCCATGGTGGGGGTAATCAATACCGTCCTCATGTCGGTTCTGGAGCGGGTGCAGGAGATCGGCATCCTCAAGACCATGGGAGCCATGCCGGGGGATATTTTCCTCCTGGTCTGGACCGAGACTCTTATCATCTGCAGCGTCGGCGGCATCGCCGGGATCGGCTTCGCCCTCCTCTTCGCCCGGGTCACCGATATCCTGGTGCGCCGGATACTCCCCTACGCCCCCGGCGGAGGCCTGGTGGCCATTAACGCACGGATGTCACTACTGACGCTGGGAACCATTGTTGCCGTTGGTCTCCTCAGCGGCCTCTATCCGGCATGGAGAGCGGGGCGGGTCCGCCCGCTGGAATCGATCCGGAGGGAAGGATAATGACGGTGTCCGACGTACTGCTGGAGGCTCGGGATCTTACCCGACTCTATACCCGAGGAAGCGAGGCGATCCGGGCGGTGGATGGCGTCTCCCTCACCATCCGGCGAGGGGAGTTCGTCTCCTTCATGGGGCGATCCGGTTCCGGCAAGACCACTCTGGTAAACCTTCTGGGGTGCCTGGATAACCCCACGGGGGGGGAACTTGACCTTGCGGGGAGAAAGATCTTCGGTGAGGGCAAACCCCTGGGCGAGCGGGATCTCACCCGGGTGAGGCGGGAACTCTTCGGCTATATCTTTCAGAATTTCTATCTGATTCATACCCTCACCGTCCGGGAGAACGTGGCGCTCCCCCTGGCGTTCTATCGCAAAGCGGGAGTAGAGGACGAGGTGGAGCGTCTGCTGAAGATGCTGGGGATGGAGCATCGGATGGACCACCTGCCGGGGCAGATTTCCGGAGGGGAGATGCAGCGGGTCGCCATCGCGCGGGCGTTGGTGAACCGGCCGGAAATACTCCTGGCCGATGAGCCGACGGGAAATCTGGATACCAAACGGTCGGAGGAGATCGGGGATATCCTTCAGGAGCTCAATCGTAACGGAGCCCTCACCATCATCATGGTGTCACATAACCCCGACCTGGCCAGACTCGGAGGAAGACGTATCGAGATGCGCGACGGCCGGGCCTACGAGAGCTAAAACGCGCGGAAACATCCGGGGTTTACCCCACGAAGTACGCTACTCAATTCAACTCGTTTACCCGTTATTGTAGGGGCGATCCCTTGCGGTCGCCCGTTTTGCGCCTGTTTTGCGGTTATCCGACCGTCATTACTACCTACAGCCGGGCGCCCGCAAGGGGTGCCCCTGCGATACCATGTCCAAAATTTGTGGTGTAGTTATTACCGCGGATCACCTTAAGCGCACTCAATGTCACCTGGATGTGCGACATCGCAACACCTCCGTCAGGACATATTGACGCCCAACTTCCCGCAAAATTCGAACACAATTCACCATTCGCGTCTTCACACCATTTTCAATTATCAATTGATTCGTAAATCCCGATCGCTCATGAGAGGCGTTCCTGTTGCGCTATTTGTTCTTTCATGAACGCGGGGGGGGGGAGGACGGCAACATGAGCAGGCATATCCTATGAGCTTCAACGAAAACAGCCGGGTAAAAATCCCCGCTCTACTCCACTTGTGTCGTCTGGGCTATGTCTACCTTCCCCTGCCCGGGACCACCCGCGATGAAAGTACGAATATTTTCACCGACATCTTTGCCGAGAGCATCGGTCGGATCAATCCTGAGCTGGAGGAGGGGGAAATCAGGAGAGCGCTGGAAGATATCTCCCTGGCTCTGGATAATGAAGATCTGGGTGAGGCTTTTTACCGGATGCTCACCGCCCGTTCCGGGGTGAAGCTGCTGGACTTCGACGACGTGAACAACAACAGCTTCCACGTGGTGACGGAACTCCCCTATAAAAACGGCGATGACCTGTTTCGCCCGGACATCACCCTCCTCATTAACGGTATGCCGCTGGCCTTTATCGAAGTCAAGAAGCCCAACAACCATGGAGGTATCCTGGAAGAACGGGACCGGATGAAGAAACGGTTCCGGAACAAAAAGTTCCGCAAGTTCATCAATATTTCCCAGTTGCTGATTTTTTCCAACAACATGGAATATGACCAGGAATCCATTGAGCCGATCCAGGGGGCGTTTTACGCCACCACCTCCCAGGATATTTCCCAGAAATCCTCCAGCATGCTCCGGCTGAACCTGATTCTGAACAACCTGGTCCATTCCATTCAGAACATCATTCAGGGGAACACCATGCTGGCGCCATACCACAAGTCCGGCGACAAGCTGATGACCTTCGATTACATCGTCTCCAATCCTCCCT
>CAIUUR010000087.1 GCA_903902345.1 uncultured Geobacteraceae bacterium
CGGTGGCCAGAAGGTAGTAACAGGCCACGGCGTAGTTTGTATGGGGAAGGGAGATATCAACGATATTCGCGCCGAGGCTCAGATAGGTGGCAATGGCTTCGTCCATTCCCTTCCTGACATCGGGATCCAGCCCTTCGATGAAGTACTCCCCGGGGAGACCGATCTTCAGCCCTTTAACCCCTCCGGCAAGGTAAGCCGTATAATCCGGGACAGGGAGGTCGACGCTGGTGGAATCCTTGGGATCATGTCCCGCCACCGCCCCCAGGAGGAGGGCGGAGTCTCTCACATCCCGGGTCAACGGACCCACCTGGTCCAGGGAGGAGGCGTAGGCAATGACCCCGTACCGGGAGACCCGGCCGTAGGTCGGCTTCAAACCGACGCAGCCGCAGTGTGAAGCGGGCTGGCGGATGGAGCCCCCCGTATCGGTCCCCAGGGTCGCCGTAACCTGCCGGGCCGCGATGGCCGCGGCCGAGCCGCCGGAAGAGCCGCCGGGGATCCGCTCCAGATCCCACGGATTCCGCGTCACCCCGAAGGCGCTGGATTCGGAGGAGGAACCCATGGCGAACTCATCCTGGTTCAGCTTCCCCAGAAGCACGGCGCCCTTATCCTTCAGTTTCTCCCAGGCGGTGGCGCTGTAGGGTGGTATGAAGTTCTCCAGGATATGGGAGGCACAGGTGGTCCTGATCCCCTCCGTCAGGAAGATATCCTTCAGCGCCAGGGGTATACCGGTGAAGACATCCCCTTCTCCGGCGGCGATCCGCTTGTCCGCGGCTTCGGCGGCGGCCAGAGCCACCTGGGGGGTG
This sequence comes from uncultured Geobacteraceae bacterium, assembly GCA_903902345.1. Lineage (GTDB taxonomy): Bacteria > Desulfobacterota > Desulfuromonadia > Geobacterales > CAIOGM01 > CAIOGM01. The sequence continues at coordinate 804 of CAIUUR010000087.1, forward strand.
ACGGTGATGAAGGCGTTAACCTTGCTCTCCGTATCCTGGATGCGGGCCAGCGCCCCCTTGGTCGCCTCCACGGAGGAGAGCTCCCGACGCCGCAGCTTATCGCTCAGCTCATGTATGGTCAGATCAAATAGTTCCATGCTTAACCCCGATTCATGTCATTCATGACGAGAGCGCCAACACCCCACGCCGGATTCGGTACTATAGCAGAATCGTGGCGTTGGCCAAACAAAAAGTAAACTCCGGCTTGAATGCTGCTGCGAGAAATAGTAGAGTGACTGTCAAGTATAAGAGTTCACACAGGGAGGATGTTTTTGTGAAACGATTACTGAAGGTCGCAGCAGTGCAGTTCAATCTGGTGGTCGGGGATACTGATGCCAATCTGGCCCATGTGCGGGGGGCCCTGGCCCGGGTCGCGGCTCAGGGGTGCAATCTGGCCCTGCTGCCGGAGATGTGGAGCACCGGCTACTCCTATCGGAACCTGAACAAACTGGCGCAGCGTACCCCGGAGATAGTGGAAGAGCTGGGGCGGCTTTCCCGGGAGTACGGCATGGTCATCGTCGGGACTCTTCCGGAACCCCATGGCGACAAGGTCTGCAACACCGCCTACCTGCTGGACCGGGGGGAACTGGCCGGGAAATACCGGAAGATTCACCTCTTCTCCATGATGGGTGAGGACCGGTCACTGCACGGCGGCGACTCCTGGCTCTTGGCCGAGACCTCCGTGGGGCGAATCGGGGTCGTCATCTGCTACGACCTCCGTTTTCCCGAGTTGACGCGACGCCTGGCGGTGGAGGGGGCTGACATACTGGTGGTCCCGGCCGAGTGGCCCAAGCCCCGGCAGGAGCATTGGCGGACCCTCCTGAAGGCCCGGGCCATCGAGAATCAGCTCTTCGTCGTGGCGGCCAACTGCTGCGGCGTCCAGGCAAAGCTGGATTTCTTCGGCGAGAGCATGATCATCGGTCCCAAGGGGGAGATCCTGGCAGAGGCGGGATACGAGAACACCGAGTTGATTGCTACTCTCGATTTTGAGACCATGGAGAGCTGGCGACTTCAGATTCCCTGTTTCCTGGACCGAAAACCCGAATGCTATTAAGCTGGACTCGGCTCCAAGGCAAAATAGGAACATAAAGGGACGCAGTTGATCTGTTGACTATGCTTTGCTTTTTTGCCCCATAATCAACTGATCAACTACGTCCCCTGACTCCCACTAATACCATGTCCGGCTTATTTTTTCGGTGTCTGCCGTAAAAGGTTGTCATTCCCGAGGGTGTAATCGGGAATCCAGATGTTGAAAAAACATGGATCCCCGATAGAAGAATTCGGGATGACGGACTTTTTAACTCTATTTGCATTTTTTGTACCAACTTTTCGGGCGTGCAACCACTTATCAGTTGTTTTCCTTGCTCACGGATGTATTCAGCGAAATCTTCTTGATGGCGACGTTGGCCGCCGAAATGAGCGCCGGATCGAAAAG
>CAIUUR010000088.1 GCA_903902345.1 uncultured Geobacteraceae bacterium
GAGTTCCCCCTAATTTCGAGTTTGACACTATGGAATCGACTATGTATACGGTATTAAATGACAGTAAAATAAATGTGAGATAATAATTGACGGTATTTTGTTTCCGTAATGAGACAAAAAATGGCAATATATTGCATGATGGTGGAGAAATGCAATGTTTTTGTGCCATTGAAAGTAAGCAGTGGCGTCGAATATGGAAACGGGTGTATAAGGATGGAGGAACATGATCGATAGTCAGGGAGAACGCAGAATGAATCGAGAGTGCGAGATTTGCGGAATTCAGTTGAACTCCCTGGAATGTGAGGGCGTTTGTCTGGCATGTCAACATGGCAAGAAGTATATTTGTTCCCGCTGTGGGGCGGTCATGCCGTGGCGGGACCGGGATCATCTGCTTTGCAAATCTTGTCGCCATAGCGATCATGGGGAGACCATTACGGATGGGAAATATTAATTATTGTATCATTATAAGGAGATGACTGTGGCAATAACCGGTATCAAGGGATTTAACGATATCCTCCCCGGAGAAGTGGAAAAATGGCAGAGGATTGAGGCGACGGCGCGACGGGTTTTCGAGAACTGCGGATTCTCCGAGATCCGGGTTCCCATCATGGAAAAAACCGAGCTCTTTGCCCGTTCCATCGGTGATGCCACCGATATCGTGGAAAAAGAGATGTACTCCTTCGTGGACAAAGGGGATAACCGGGTGACCCTCCGCCCCGAGGGGACCGCCGGGGTGATCCGTTCTTTCATAGAACAGAAACTGCACGCACAAGACCCGGTGGCCAAGCTGTACTATATGGGACCCATGTTTCGCTCTGAGCGTCCCCAGAAGGGGCGTTACCGACAGTTCCACCAGATTGGGGCCGAGGTGACGGGGATCACGAATCCAAGAATCGATGCCCAGATACTGGTCATGCTCTGTCGTTTTTTCGCCGAGTTGGGGATAACCGAGCCAACCCTCCAGATCAATTCCCTGGGGTGCCCGGAGTGTCGACCGGCGTATCGGGCCGCATTGAAGGAGTACCTGGAGATGCGCCGGGAAAGTCTCTGCGATGATTGTCGCCGACGGATCGATACCAATCCCCTTCGGGCGTTGGACTGCAAGGTCATCGGTTGTGGCGAGGCGACGGCGGAAGCTCCATCTGTCCTCCAGCACCTCTGTTCGGGGTGTGATGAACATTTTGCTTCGGTACGCCGTCACCTGGATGCCACGGGCACGTCTTACTCCGTTAATCACCGTATGGTTAGGGGGTTGGATTACTATACCCGGACAACCTTCGAACTGGTTACCGGGCTCCTGGGCTCCCAGAGCGCCGTGGCCGCCGGAGGGCGTTATGACGGACTCATTCAGGAGTTGGGAGGGCCGAAACTTCCCGGTATCGGCTTTGCCATGGGGGTAGAGCGGGTGGCGCTTCTCCTTTCCGACGAGGGATTGGCCCGGCGCCCCGACCTCTTCATTGCCGCCCATGGTGAGGCCGCAGGAGATGAGGCTTTTCGGCTCATGATCTTGCTCCAGGGGGAGGGGCTCCGCGTGGAGTTGGAGTATGAGGGGAAGAGTCTCAAGAGTCAGATGCGGCGGGCCGACAAACTGGGGGCACGTTATACCCTTGTTCTCGGTGAAGATGAGCTCGTTTCCCGACGCGGGAAGCTCAAGGAAATGGCCAGCGGCGAGCAGCAAGAACTTCCCCTTGAGCCCGCGGCATTGGCGCGGGCGCTGTCTTGCTCGTAGAGATGCATACCCCTACTTGATTAATCGGGCGACATGGCGTATCGTCGCCCCAACTCCAGCACCTGGGAAGGAAACTTGTGACGATATCACCCACTATTACCATTATCGGCGGAGGCTTGGCCGGCTGCGAAGCCGCTTGGCAGGCGGCAGAACGCGGCGTGGCCGTGACCCTGTGCGAAATGAAACCGCACCACTATTCGCCGGCTCACGAAAATCCCGACCTGGCGGAGCTGGTATGCTCCAACTCCTTTCGGGGAGAGTCTCTGGAAAACGCCGTGGGACTTCTCAAGGACGAGTTGCGTCGTCTGGGGAGCCTCTTCATGGCGGCTGCGGACGGGACGCGGGTTCCGGCTGGTGGAGCGGTGGCCGTGGACCGTGGACTCTTCGCACGGGCCGTCACGGAAAAGATTGAACAGCACCCTCTCATTAACCTGGTTCGGAAGGAGGTGACGGAGCTTCCTTCCGGGATTGTGGTGGTCGCCTCCGGGCCGCTTACCAGCGACCTTCTGGCGGAGC
>CAIUUR010000089.1 GCA_903902345.1 uncultured Geobacteraceae bacterium
CCGCGATGATGTCGTCGGCACCGTCTTTTCCGGAGATTCCTGGCGGCTCCATGAAATTCCGGCGGCCAATGTGGCGTTTCTGAACCTTCAGGACCCCGTCAGCGTCCGTTCTCTGCTTAACCGGGTTCGTCCCCGGACGGTATTCGACTGTTCCTCCTTTGGCGCCTACTCCTTCGAGCAGGATTTTCATCGGATTCATGTCACCAATTATCTGAGCTTTGTGCAGGTGATGGAAGAGGTGGCGGAACTCGGTCTCTCCGCCTACATCCATGCCGGCAGCTCCTCCGAATACGGCCTCAATGCGGCCGCCCCCGACGAAACAGGTATTCTTCTCCCCAACAGTCACTACGCCGTCAGCAAGGCCGCCACCAGCCATGCCATCTCCTACTATGGCAAGGTACGGGGTGTCCCCGTGGTCAACCTCCGCCTCTACTCGGTATACGGCCCCTATGAAGACAGCTCACGCCTGATCCCGGTTCTCTGCGAGAGTACTCTGCGGGGGACGCTCCCCCTCTTCGCCCGTCGGGATGTCGCCAGAGATTTTATCCATGTGGATGATGTGGTGGCGGCCTTCGTTCATGCGGCGTTGCAGATCTCTCCGGAGACCGCCGGGGAATCCTTCAATATCGGAACGGGTACCCGGACTCCCCTCTCCCAGCTGGCCGCCCTGGCGGGAACTATTTTCGGCATACCCGATGAACCTCGGTTCAGCCCCGCCGCCGGGCGCGCCTGGGATGTTGACGACTGGCATGCGAACCCGGAAAAAGCCGGGAAAATACTTGGTTGGAGGGCGAAGATCGGGTTGGAGGAGGGGCTGCTGCGTACCCGGGAGTGGTGGGAAAAGTATCTGATCCACGCTGATTTCGGAAAACTGTCCAAGAAACAGCAGCCCTGTCGGGAGAAAAATTCGGTTTCCGCCATCGTCGCCTGTTATAAGGACGGCCTGGCGATTCCCATCATGCACCGGCGGTTGGCGGATGTCTTCACTGATTTGGGGATCGATTACGAGATCATCTTCGTCAACGACTGCTCTCCCGATGATTCCGCCGAAATTATCAGAACCATAAGCGCGGAGGATCCCCACGTCATCGGCGTCACGCATACGCGGAATTTCGGCTCTCAGGCGGCTTTCCGGAGCGGGATGGAGCTGAGCAGCAAGGAGGCCTGCGTCCTTTTGGACGGGGACCTGCAGGACCCCCCGGAGCTTATTCAGGAGTTTGTGCGAGAGTGGCGGGGAGGGGCCGACGTGGTGTACGGTCGGCGGGTCAAGCGTGAGATGCCGATCCTTCTTGAGGCCTGTTACCGCGCTTTCTATAGACTCTTCGCGGCCATGAGCGAAGTCCCCATTCCCAGGGACGCGGGTGATTTCTCCCTCATGGACCGGTCGGTTGTCTACTGGATACTGCAGTGTCGGGAGCGGGATGCCTTTCTGCGGGGGTTACGCGCCTTCGTCGGTTTCAAACAGGTGGGAGTGGATTATGTCCGGCCCGAGCGGATGTTCGGCGTGACGACCAACAGCTGGATCAAGAATATCGGCTGGGCGAAGAAGGGGATCTTCTCCTTTTCGCGGATACCGCTGCACCTGCTCACCGCGGTGGGTGGAATCGCCTCCGTCGGTACGGTGGGTTTGGCCACGATGAGCATCATCATTCGCCTCCTCCACCCTCAATCGACCCCCAAAGGGATCACTTTTCTCTCTCTCCTGGTGATGTTTTTCGGCTCACTCTCCATTCTGGGGATCGGGCTTCTGGGAGAGTACATCGGCAAGATTTTCGAGGAGACCAAGGCGCGACCGGCGTTTATCCGCCGCAACCTGATCCTCCGTGGGGAGATTCGTTCGGCGGAGCAGAGTACCCCTCCCGCTTGAATGTTCGGTATGAACCCTGAAGAGCCCGAGCGAAAAGCGAAAATATTTTCAGCGCCAAGACGCAAAGGAACCGGAAAGAAAAGGCCTTTTTTGAGGTAAACTCATGGTTGTCCTGTTAGTTTTTTGCGTGTGGTCTATAAATTCCCCCGCCCCTTGCGGGAGGGGGTTAGGGGATGGGGGAAGCCGTGAGGAACGTACGTTTCCGCCATTCGGTGACCATTAATCCCCAAAAAGCTGTCTCTCGCAGAGTTCGCAGAGCAAAACTCGGTAAATCATAAAGTGGACAGGGTACGAGTATGCAGACATTCATCGGTGGAGGGGAGGAGCGGGCCTGCCCGGCCTGCGGGGGGAGCTCCACCGCAGGCTTTGCCTCCGAGCGGATCGACCCGGGTAGGCTCTCCGGTTTCACCTACGCTTCACGCAAGGAGCCGGAGTTCATGTGTCTGCGTCTGGTCCGCTGCCGGGAGTGTGATCTGGTGTATGCGCCCCAACCGCCGGCAACGACCGTTCTGATGGAGGCATACTCGGAGGCCTCCTTCGACTCGGGGGAAGAAGCCGCCGCTGCGGCGGGTAGCTACGCCAAGGCGCTGGCCCCCCATCTGGCCACCCTAGATC
>CAIUUR010000090.1 GCA_903902345.1 uncultured Geobacteraceae bacterium
GAGCTTTCACACGGATGACACGGATAGGTACGGATAACGGCTGATTAAGCAAAATCAAGCTTTCGGGTTAAAACCAAAACCTTAAAAAAACAGTTGCACGCGGAGACGCGGAGAAAGCTAGAGGCGGGGGCGGCGTTGCGGAGAAGTGAAGAAAGTTACCGGGGACTGTTTGACGGGATGGTAAGCGTCGTGCCTCTCCTCTCCGCGTACGGTCATTCCGGGAAGAAATAAGAACAAAAAAAACAAAAGAGCTTTCACACGGATGACACGGATAGGTACGGATAACGGCTGATTAAGCAAAATCAAGCTTTCGGGTTAAAACCAAAACCTTAAAAAAACAGTTGCACGCGGAGACGCGGAGAAAGCTGGGTAAAACAAGGCAATTACGGCGCGATCGTCATTCGCCTGACTGGTGCAGGCACCATGTAGTGTCACGTTTTAAATCTCTCCGCGATCTCCGCGTGATTAGTAGCCGTTTTCAGGTTGAATCGTCCGGATGATGCATCGGGAAGAGCAGGAAGAAGACGCTCCCCACCCCCTCTGCACCCGGTTCGACCCAGACCATGCCGCCGTGGGCATCCAGTATCCCCTTGACGATGGAGAGGCCGAGTCCCGTTCCCTTGGAGAGGTAGCTGCTTCCCCCCCATGAGACGTCGGCCATACCCCCCATTCCGTAAAATTTGTCGAAGATTCTGACCCGCTCCTGCTCCGGAATACCGACGCCGTTATCGGCGATATGGAAACGGTAGAACCATGGACTCCCCTCCAGGTTGGCCGGGAACTCACCGTAAAAGCGGCGGAGGAGTTCGCCCTGGGCAAGGAGCTCGTCACGGGCGACCACCCCCCCACCCATGGTGATCCTGCCGCCGGCGGGGGTGAATTTGATGGCGTTCTCCAGCAGGTTGCGCAGCACGAGTCGGCAGTATCCCTCGTCAGCGTTGATGAGGGTGGAGTCGGCGGCCACCGTCACCGTGATCTCCCGTTCCGCCATGGGGAGGGTGAGACTCTGCCGCACCTGCTCACCGATGGAGGGGAGGTTTACCTGTCGCTTCTGCAGGAGGAATCCCTTCGCCTCCATGCGGGAAAGGCAGAGGAGATCGTCCACGATCCCCTTGAGCTGATCCACCCCCTCGTAGACCCCTTCCAGCAACTTTTTCTGCTGGGGGGTCGCGGCCAGTTCGCTGTACTGGAGGAGAAACTGGAGCCCCCCCTTGATGGAGGTGAGGGGGGTCTTGAGCTCGTGGGAGGCCATGCCGATGAACAGATTCTTGGCGGCGTTGAGAGTTCCCAGTTCCCTGTTGGCTTGCTCAACTTCATCCAGATGTTCCTTCAAAAGCCTTCTCTTTTTATTGAGCGTTTCATTTTTATCCTTCATCCGGTCGTAAAGAGTATGGTTTTCGATGAGGATGGCCATCTGGTTGGCGATGGAGGAAAGGAGATTTATCTCCCGATCGGTGTAGCCTCCGTCCGAGACGTGTGCGACGAGAAGGATGCCGATTACTCCCGAGCCGACTCTCAGCGGAATGGCGCACCACCTTCCCATCTTTCCCCTGATACCCTCATCGGTGAAACCGTTGGTCTCATTCACCGATGTCAGGAGCTTCCCCAGAAGAACCTCCTTGACCCACTCCGCATCCCTGTTCCGTTCTCCACAGGAGTCTCTGAATTCCCGGGAAAGGCCGAGCCCGGCGGTGAGCTTGAGGGCTCCCTGCTCCAGGAGCAGGATGCAGGAAACATCGATGGGGAGCATCCGGTGGAGCTGGGCCAGGAGGTCAGTCATGATCCGTCGGGGGGTGCGACGGGAGTTGAGGCGGGATGCAACGGCATACAGGGTGAGGAGTTCCCGGTCGGTGATTCTTTTCTCCTCCTCCATTCTCTTCCTCGTGGTGACATCGGTGATGATCTGTACGTATCCGTGCTCTCCCTCCGTCGGCCGTATGGGGTAGCAGGCGGCGTTGTACCACCCGGGAAGGAGCGGAAAGCGGACATCTTCCCGGTTGCTGCTGCATACCCGGGGTGGGGTAAAGATACTTCTGTCGTCCCCTTTTGCTCCGTAGAAAAGCTCGGTGAGCTCTACCCCCAGGACGTCGTTGTAGGAAGTCCGGAAGTAGTCGATGAGTTTCTTGTTACAGCGGATGATGTTTCCCCGGGAATCGGTGAGGATGATGATATCCGAGACTGAGTCAAAGGCCGCCTCCCATTCCATCTTTCCCCGTCGAATCGCCCGCTCCGCCTGTCGATAGGCCCGCCGTTTTTCCGCTTCCCGGAGTTCCCGGTGAACGGTGGGAAGCAGACGGGAGAGGTTTTCTTTCATGAGATAATCGTGGGCTCCCGAGCGCATGGCGTCCACGAGTTTCTCCTCACCGTTTTTTCCGGAAACAATAATGAACGGGAGGTCCAGAGCAGACTCCTTCAGGATTTCCAGCGCTGCCGGAGCGGAAAAGTCCGGCAGATCGTAGTCGAAAATAATGAGATCCCATTCCTGACCGGCGAGAGCCGACCGCATGTCGGGCATCGTCCGGATCCGCTGCCACTCCAGGGTGTATCCTCCCTTGAGGAGGGTGTTCAGGAGGAGTTGGGCATCTTCTTCCGAATCTTCGATGAGTAGCAGGCGCAGGTTTTTCATGAATGTCCCGGTAGGTGATTCGCCACAAGTCGGTGAATGTGAGATTGTCATTCTAGAGCATACCGAAGAATCTTGCTCAGATTACTTGCCAACAACCAAGGAAAGATTGTATGGTGGATAATCCCGGCTCCGATTTTACTGTGGAGAAAACTGTTTTATTGCTTATAAGGTTATTTTAATTACTTGTCAACCTAAAGTGTTACGGTGAAAAGCCGATAATCCCAATAAGTACAGTCGCATAGAAACATACTGCGTCGCAGGGGAACGTTACGTCAACTACCTACATGAAGGATACCGGCATGACGAGCACGATGACAACCAAGCAGGGGGGCTATGGCGCCGGCGCCGTAATCCAGCTCGTGAATTTTTTAGTCGATAACGAGGAGTATGGCGTCGAGGTGCTGAAGGTAAGGGAAATCATCCGGATGACGGATGTGACCAGAGTTCCCAACGCGCCCGATTTCGTGGATGGTGTCTTCAACCTGCGAGGCAAGGTGATCCCCATCATCTCTCTGCGGAAACGTTTGGCGCTCCCCCTGGTGGCCTATGACAGCAATACGAGAATCATAGTCATAGATCTGGATAATGATCTCACCGGGATCATCGTCGATTCGGTGGCGGAGGTTATCCGGATAACCTCGGAAGATATCCAGCCGGCCCCGGAAGGGACGGCACAGGACAACAACGGCAGCTTGTTTTCCGGTCTGGTGAATCGTGGCGAGCGGTTGCTCATCCTCCTGAGTCTTGACATGTTGCTCAACTGTTATACGTTGAAATCGGGTGATGCTGTAAATCATTAGCATGCATGGAGAGCTTCGTGTCCCAATTATGTGAAGATAAGGAACTGTTGGAAGAGTTCTTGGCGGAAGCCACGGATCTCCTTGATAATGTGGACGACGATTTAATCACTCTCGAGAAAGATCCCGGAAACCTGGAACTATTGAACAGGGTCTTCCGCGCCATCCATTCGGTGAAAGGGAATGCCAGTTTCCTTGACTTCGAGCTGCTGGTTGCGATTACGCACAAGACCGAGGATGTTCTCAACAGGCTCCGGAAGGAGGAGTTGCTTCTTACCCCCGAAGTCATGGATGTGATCATGGAGGCGGTGGGGTTGGTGAAGGTGCTTCTTCGTGACATCAAGCGCGAGGAGATACAGGACCGCCCCATCGAGGGGACCATTACCCGTCTGGCGGAGATCCTGGTTGCGTTGGCTCCTCCGCCGTCATCGTCCGACCCCTCTCCTCCCGACATGGAAACCGGAGCTCCCGCTCCGTCGGTGGTGAGAGTCGTTGAAACGGAATCGGCTCCCGGCTTCGCGCCGGAACTCCCGAAGGCGGTAACTTCCGAGCCGGTACGGAAGGCTCCCCCCGCAGGTGAAACCTCCCCCGACGAGCCCACGGATAAATCGACGGTGCGGGTTGATGTCAAGCGGATTGATGATCTCATAAACCAGGTGGGTGAATTGGTGCTTGAGCGCAATCGGATGCTGCAACTTCATACCGAATATCAGAATGGCCTGGACAACAGCGCTTTCGACGAGGAATTTGCCAAACTCGCCAAGAGAATCAATTTCGTCACCTCGGAATTGCAGGCGCAGGTTCTCAAGATGCGTCTCATTCCGGTGGGAAACGTCTTCAAGAAGTTTCCACGCATTGTCCGAAATCTTTCCCGGGATCTGGGTAAACTGGTTAATCTTCAGATTTTCGGAGAAGATACGGAGCTTGATCGCTCGGTCGTCGATGAAATCAGCGATCCACTTACCCATCTCATTCGCAATGCGTTGGACCACGGACTGGAACTCCCCGATGAGCGGTTGGCCGCAGGGAAGCAACCGGGTGGGACCATTGTCCTTTCGGCCCGTCATGAAGGAAACCGGATCATCATCAGCCTCAAAGACGATGGCCGGGGAATAGATACGGAGCGGGTCGCGGCAAAGGCCCTGGAAAAAGGGCTCATTACCCAGGAACAGCTTGCAGGGATAAGTCAGCAGGAGATTTTTGATCTCATCTTCCTTCCCGGTTTTTCCACGAGGGATTCCGCGTCGGATCTGTCCGGTCGTGGCGTGGGGATGGATGTGGTCAGGACAAATATAAAGAAGCTGAACGGTATCATAGAAATCAAGAGCGCCAAGGGGACCGGATCCGAATTCATTCTCAAGCTGCCGCTGACTCTTGCCATCATACAATCCCTTTTGGTCGATGTCAGCGGCGAAACCTATTCGATCCCCCTTTCGGCAATCATTGAAACCCTCCGGGTCAGGCAGGACGAGTTTCATACCATCGGGGGGAGAAAGGTTCTCCCACAACGGCACGCCGCGCTTCCGCTTCTGAACCTTGCCCAGGCGTTTGCCGTTGCCGATGAGGTGACGGACCGGGAATATTGTTACGTGGTAGTCGTGGGGGCTGCCGAAAAAAGACTGGGTCTGCTGGTAACCAGGTTGCTGGGGCAGCAGGAGGTGGCGATAAAATCTCTGGGTGCTTCTCTCTCCAATGTCCCGGGGATTGCCGGGTCGACTATCATGGGTGACGGTCGGGTTGCTCTCATCATTGACCCGGCAAAACTCATAGAATTTGGCGAGGTGAGGGGCGGCTTACGCCATCGCCATCACTGAGAGTGATTTTTTGAGGAAACGGTCCATGCTGTGAATATTTCCGATAACGAGTTTTGTAAACTGAGGGATTTTATCTATTCGGTATGTGGAATATATTTCCATGTGAACAAGAAATATTTCCTGGATAACCGTGTCTCCCGCCGGATGGCGGCAGTGAACTGCAAGGTGGCCGGTGATTACATTGATCTCCTCAGGAGTGGAACTCAGGGGAGGGAGGAACTGAAGCGGTTGCTGGATGAGGTCACCACCAACGAAACCTGTTTTTTCCGCAACGCCGCTCAGCTGAAAGCCTTCGAGTTGCACCTCCTGCCTGAACTCATCAAAGTAAAAGAAAAAATTGGTTGCCGGAAACTGAGGATCTGGAGTGCAGGCTCTTCGTCGGGAGAAGAGGCCTATACTCTCGCCATGCTGCTTCTGGAGAACCGGACTACCCTGCTGAAGGAGTGGAGTTTCGATATAGTCGGTACGGACATTAACGAACGGATCCTTGCTCAGGCCCGGGAGGGGGTCTATTCTCCCTACTCCGTGAGAAATGTTCCGGAAATGTACCGACGAAAATATTTCACCAAGGTAGCGGATCAATTTGTCCTGGCGCCTGAGATTAAAAAGTACGTCACCTTTTCCAACGTGAACCTCTACGATGATTCCAAGATGCTTTTTCTGAAGACCTTCGATTTTATCGTCTGCGCCAATGTTCTCATCTATTTCGACAACAGTGCGAAGTGTAAAATAGTCCAACATTTCTACAATAATTTGCAGCCGTACGGCTATTTTTTCATAGGCCAGGCGGAATCGCTCCATGGGGTTAACGACAGGTTCAAGCCCATCCATTTTCCCGGAGGTTTTGTCTACACGAAATGACCGGAATAGAGGCCCCGTGAATAACGACATACTGCTGGTGGAAAAAGCGCAACGCCTGGTGCGGGGGATCGCCACTCTCCCCACCATTCCCGCAATTTGCCTCCGGGTCTCCACCCTTCTGGATAGTCCCACCGTGGATCTTCAGAAGGTGGCGGACCTCATCCTATCGGATCAGGTTCTGACGGCCCGGGTCGTGAAGATCGTCAATTCACCTCTGTTCAGGCCGTTGCACGAAATCACCTCGCTGCGGCATGCGCTTGTCTACCTCGGCTTGCGCCGGATTAATGAAATCGTACTTTCCTGCTCCCTCATCCAAGCTTTCGAGGATGGGGATGCCGGCTTCGACCTCAGGACGTTTTGGCAACATTCTTTCGGTGTCGGCATTATCGCCGGGAAAATGGCCCAACTCCTTGCGTATCCCGAACGGGAAAAGGTTTATGTCTACGGATTACTCCATAATATCGGGAAAGTTTTTCTCTGCTCCTACCTGAAGCCCGAATGGGCCAGGATAATCCGTCTCGTAGAGGAAAAGGGGTGCACCTTTCTGGATGCGGAAATAAAAACGATGGGAACGACCCATTGCGAGATCGGTCTCTGCCTGGCCAGACAGTGGAATTTCCCGGAAGAGTACTGCCATGTCATCGCATACCACCACGCTCCGGCGAACGCCCCGCGCAATCAGTTGCCGGTGGCGCTGGTAAATCTCGCGGATATTTTCTACACTACCTGCCTGGGGATGGATGAGGATAGCGGTTGGACAAGTTCCAATCTCACCGAAGAGCCTGCATGGTTTGTCATGCGAAAGTCCCTCCCTGCTCTGGACGACTTTGACCCGGAGAGATTTGCCTTTGAACTGGAAGAAGAGATGCCCGGAATACGGAAACTTGTGAATGATCTTTTTATGGGTTAGGTTGCTGATATTTTAGGAGGGAGCATGGTACGTCGGACGCGGGTGCTGATTGTGGATGACTCACCATTCATGCGGATGGCTATTCGCCGCATCCTCACGACAGATCCCGGTATTGATGTTGTCGGAATTGCCTCGGATGGTCTGGAGGGGGTAGAGCAGGCGGTTGAGCTCAGGCCGGATGTCATCACCATGGACGTGGAGATGCCGCGCATGGACGGCATCGCCTCGGTTAAAAAAATAATGTCGGTGGCTCCCTGTCGAATCATCATGGTTTCGGCCATGACCAGCGAGGGGGCGACCGCAACATTTGATGCGCTGGATGCCGGCGCCGTCGACTATATCCTGAAACCCTCGGCGGAGAATTCAACGGCACAGGCTCAATTCAAAGAGGAGCTGCTCCATAAGGTTCCCTGTACGGCCTCAGCAGGTACGCTCCATCCCCACCATGCCACACCGATCGTCATTGACGGCGTTGAACCGGTGCATCACGGCGCCGGGGCGAAGAGACGGATAGAGTACATCGGGATTGGAGCCTCCACGGGTGGGCCTGTGGCGGTGCAGGAAGTCATCTCCTGTCTTCCTGCGTCGTTTTCCTGCCCCGTAATCGTTGCCGTGCATATGCCCAAGGCTTTCACCGGACCTTTTGCCGAACGTCTTAACGCCAAATGCAGCATTACCGTTCGGGTGGCGCAGGACGGCGAACTCCTCAGGAGCGGCACGGTGCTCATTGCTCCGGGCGGGCAGCACACGACACTGGTCAGAAGCGGGGGAGGAATAGCTGTCAAACTCTCTCCGGCAACCGCTCCATCGGGTGTCTACATCCCGTCGGTGGATCTCCTGATGAGTTCGCTGGCTGAATCGGCCAATGGCGCCGTTCTCGGGATAATCCTCACCGGGATGGGCGCCGATGGCTACAAGGGGATGCAGCAGGTGAAAAGCCGGGGAGGGGTGACCCTGGTTCAGGATCAGGCGACCTCCACGGTCTACGGTATGCCCAAGGCCTGCATCGATGGCGGTATTGCCGATTCCATCCTCCCCCTTGCCAAGATAGGGCCGGCGCTGGAGCAGCTCGTCGCCGGGTGATGGTCAAACCTTAACCGTCTTGTACAGGAAATTCTTGAACTTGTAAAATTTCTTCCGCTGAACCTCATCCCCCTGAAGGTCCCCCTCCACCGCGCCCAGATAGCGGGCGATCTCGGGCATGGTCCGGCCGGCCGCCGTGCGGCTTCTCTCCACCACCATCCTGATGACCTCCCGGGAGATGGCGCTGGCGGTGTACGGTTCATAGAGTTCGCTCCAGAAATCACCCCGCTTGCTGCCGATGACGTTCATGATCTCCTGGGAGATCTGCTCGTTCAGTTCCCCCGCCGCGGAGGGGGGGGCTTCCCAGGCGCCGTCGCGAATGGCCCGGCTGATCTCTTCCCCTTCGATGACCTTCCCCTTCCGGAAGAAGAGCGCCCGAAGCAGGATGCTTCGCAACTCCCGGATGTTCCCCTTGAAGGTGTGATTGACCAGCATCCGTTGCGCCTCGGAGCTGAGCACCGGCGTATCCTCCAGGGGATCGTTCTCTCCCCGGTAGGTCCGGAAGAGTTTTCCCAGAAAGTGGACGGCCAGATCGGGAATGTCTTCTCGCCGGTCGTTCAGTGACGGGACCCGCACGGAGAGTTCGGACAACCGGTGAAACAGGTCTTCACGGAAATTTCCCTTCCGGATTTCCTCCATCAGATCACGATTGGTGGCGGCGATGAGGAGGACCCGGCTGAAGCGCTGTTGATTGTCCCCCAACCGGACAAACCCGCCGTTGTCCAGAAACCGGAGCAGCTGCACCTGCGTCTTGGGATCGGCGTCGCCGATCTCGTCCAGGAAGACGATCCCCCCTCCCGCCTCTTCGAGAATCCCCTTTCGGTCGCTGTAGGCGCCGGTAAAGGCCCCCTTCTTGTGGCCGAACAGTTCCGAGTAGGTCAACTCCCCGCTGTAGGCGGCGATGTTGGTCTTGTTCACCGGGAGTTCGCCCGTGGGATTGATCCTGCTCCGGTACAATCCGTTCAACTGATTGTAGAGGTTGTTGAAAAAAAACTCCTTGCCTGCTCCGGTCTGCCCCAGGACCAGGATGGAGGGGAGGCCGATGGTCGCTTCCTGGATAACGTTATTGTGCCAGAGGCTGATCCGGTTGAAGAGGGGAGGGGAGACGGTGTTGATAAAATCGACGAGCTCCTGGGCTTTTCGGCTGTTGCCGATGATGTTGCCCAGACGGTAGGAGGAAACCTGGGGATCCTTGTAGGCCACGTCGGTGGCGAGGCGGGTCACCTCCTTCTGGAGCCGTTCGATCCGCTGGATGTCGGAGATCTGGCGCGAGGTGAGGCGCTGGATGATCTGGAGTATCCGCCGGTGCTCCTCGGTGAAGTAGGCAGTTCTCAGGGAGTTGAGGCAGATGACGGCTATGACCTCATCGTCACTGACCACCGGTACGGCGATTTCACTCCGGATCAGGTCGCTCATGGAGCGGTGAAACCCTTCGTGCTGACCTTCGTCATGCACATCGGCGATGATCCGGGACTGTTTGGACCAGGCAACATACCCGGTGAGACTCCGTTCCTGCAGCGGTAGCTCCGCCCCCCCCACCCGGAAGGGGGGGATATGTTTCTTCAGCCACTCCTTGTTCTTGGCCCCGACGATGGTCCCCTGATCGTCCTCCACTAATAGCCACTTCTCCCCCTCCCGTTCCGAAACGATGGCGATACTCCCGGTGTCGGCGCCGATGAGTTCGGTGGCCTTGGAGAGGACCTTGGTGAGAAAGGGGGTGAGCGCCTCATTCCTTTCATGGAGCAGGTCGTTGATCTCGGCGAGGATCTTGATCTCCAGATGTTCTCCCCCGATCTCGGTGATGACCCGCTCCACCATCTCGGCGTGGGTCTGCAGGAGCCCCTGCTCGAATTCGGTGAACCGGTGTACTCCACGGGTGAAGTAGTTGACGAGACAGATAACCTTGCGGCTGTTCCGTTCGTAGCGGGGTACCAGATACAGGGAGGTGAGCTCCATCTGCTCGGTGAGGGCCTTCTTCTGGAGGAAATGGCGGGTGAGGTCGGGGATATAAAGGGGCGCCAGGAGGCGGTCGTCGGTGATGACGGCATCGTCTCCCACGAATTCCGCGATGAGAGAGCCCCCCTTGCGCAGCGCGATGCTCCCCTGCCGGTCGTAGAGCTCCTTCACGGCGGACTCTTTCGCGTGACTGGCCAGGATCTCCAGCGCCCTCCCCCCGGTGCGGGGCTCGGAAGGGACCAGTACCGAAGCCAGCGCCAGCGGTTCGATGAGTCGCACCGCCGATTGCACCATGAGTGTTGCCGCCTCTCGTTTCTTGTATTCGTCCACCCGCCGGGCAAGAAGGAGCTGTTGATGGTATTTGCGCGCCTGATTCAGATTTTCGGCTACGGCGTCGATGAATTCCCCCAGGAGTTCGCGCTGGCGTGGTTGGACGGCTTCTCCCGGTCGATCCCGATCGATGCAGACGACGCCGAAGGTCCGCCCCCCCTGGATGATGGGGACGAGGAACGAGGCGATGACGCTGAACCGTTGGGTGAACTCCTTATCCATCTGGAGAGGTTCATGGCGGCTGTCGCTGAACCCATCCGGCTTACCGCTCATCAGGACCCGGGAGACCAGGGATTGCCGGGAGATGATGGGAAAGGTCTCTTCCCGGATCTCCGAGGCAAAGGGGCCGGAGGCGTAGACGCAGGAAAGTGCTCCACGGGTCAGGTCTTCCAGGTAAATCCGGACGTTATCCGTGTCGGCGATGAGACGCACCCCTTCACCCGCCGCGAAGAGCATTTCGTCGAGATTTTCCTTGTCATAGGCAACGATCTTCTGGGTGAGACGGGCAATCTGCTCATGAAACATGGGGACCTTTTGAATTGTCAATTATCAACTGCATTCCATCGTAGGCCAACTCAACTCCCGGGGGGAGGCGGGCGGAGTCCCGGTGGGAGACCTCGTGGGTCAGGTGGGTCAGGATTGCGCGGCGGGGGTTGAGGCGTTGGATAACTTCCAGGGCGCCGGTGATGTTGAAATGTCCGGGGTGAGGGGAGTAACGGAGCGCGTCGATGATCAGGGTGTCAATTCCCTGGAGGAGCGGGGAGGAGGAGTCGGGGATGGCGCTGCAGTCGGTGAGGTAGGCCAGGTCGTTGATCCGGTAGCCGGTGCTCCCGATGGGACCATGGAGGAGCGGCACCGGAGTGATCCGGCAGCCGAAGAGGTCGAAGTCGGGCCCCATGACCTGCGCCTCCAGGAGCGGCGCGTAGCCGGGGCGCTCCAGCCCTTTGAAGATGTAGGGGAACGTCGCCTGGAGGTGACGGATGGTTTCCACGGAGCCATAGCAGGGGACGAGCCGCTTGTGGATGTAGTGAAAGCCCCGCAGGTCGTCGATGCCGTTGACATGGTCGGCGTGGCTATGGGTATAGAGGACCGCATGGATTTCGTCGATGCGGTGGCGGATCATCTGGTGGCGGAGGTCGGTGGAGGTATCGATGAGGATGTTTTCTCCCCTATCCCCCCGGATCAGCAGCGAGGTGCGTGTCCGGTGGTCACGCCGATCCCTTGATCTGCAGACCCGACAGCTGCAGCCGACCATGGGGACTCCGGTGGAGGTGCCGCTCCCGAGAATAATCGCCTTCATCCTCTACCTCGCTCATTTCCGTGGGGGGTGAAGGTATCATGACCGGCCGGTGACAGGCAAGGTGTTTTCAGCCTCCAAATCCCCCGCCCCTTGCGGAAGGGGGGCAGGGGGTGGGGGAGGCCGAATGTAAAATATTTCACTATCGGCAAAAATATCTGTGAAACCGGCGGCAAGAAGGGTAGAGTTGATATTTTGAGTTCAACCGCACGCTAGGAGATTCCGCCAATGCCGTATGTGAACATAAGGATTACCAGAGAGGGGGCCACCCCCCAACAGAAAGCCGAGCTGATCAGGGGGGCGACCCAGCTCCTGGTGGATGTGCTCGGCAAGAACCCGGCCACCACTGTGGTTGTCATCGACGAAGTGGAAACGGACAACTGGGGGATCGGTGGAGAAAGTGTGACGTCTCTGAGACAAAAGCCATGAAAAAAGAGCTGCTTTCCCGATGGCTTCCCAAATCGGTGGAATGTCTCGGGAACTACACAAAGTCCGACCTTGTCGCCGACCTCACCAGCGGCGTCACCGTCGGCCTGGTGGCGCTCCCCCTGGCGATGGCCTTCGGCATCGCCTCCGGAGTCACCCCCCAGGCCGGCATCTACACCGCCGTCATCGCCGGGTTTCTCATCTCCGCCCTGGGGGGCTCCCGCTGTCAGGTCGGCGGGCCCACCGGAGCCTTCGTTGTCGTCGTCGCCGCCATCATCGCCAATCACGGTCTCTCCGGACTCCTCATGGTTACCATGATGGCCGGCGCCTTCCTGATATTCCTGGGGGTCACCGGCCTGGGGAACGCGGTAAAATACATCCCGCGGCCGGTCATCATCGGTTTCACCAACGGCATCGCGATCCTCATCGCCACCACCCAGATCAGGGATTTCCTGGGGATCAGCGCCGGTGGAGCGGTCCCCAGCGAATTCTTCGACAAGATGGCGTACCTTTACCGTAACATGGGGAGCTCCCATGGCGCGACCATCCTCCTGGCGTTTCTGTCTCTGGCGGTCATCCTCCTCATGCCCCGGCTGACCAGGAAGATCCCCGGCTCCATCGTCGCCCTGGTGCTGGGAACCGCCTGCGTCGGCTTTCTGGGGCTCCCCGTGGAGACCATCGGGAGCAAGTTCGGCGGCATCCCCCTGGGGCTTCCCGAATTTCATCTTCCCGAGCTCAGGCTGAACCTCATCGTGCCGCTCCTCCCTTCGGCGTTCACCGTGGCGCTCCTAGCCGCCATCGAGAGCCTCCTCTCCGCGGTGGTGGCCGACTCCATGAGCGGTGACCGGCATAACTCCAATGTGGAGCTGGTGGCCCAGGGGATCGCCAACCTGACGGTCCCCCTCTTTGGCGGCATTCCGGTCACCGGCGCCATCGCCCGCACCGCCACCAATATCCGCTCCGGGGCGCGCACTCCCGTTTCCGGGATGATCCACGCCCTGGTTCTCCTTTGTGTGATTCTCTTCGCCGCGCCGCTGGCCCGGTTCATTCCGCTGGGGACCCTGGCCGCCGTCCTCTTCGTCGTCGCCTATAATATGGGGGAGTGGCGGGAGATCCCCATGATCCTCCGGTTGGATATCAAGGATATCTCCGTCTGGCTCATTACCTTTGTTCTCACGGTGGTGGCCGACCTGACCATTGCCGTGGAGGTGGGGATGATGCTGGCGGCCCTCCTCTATATCTATCAGGTCTCCCGCACCACCGTCGTGGCGCCTCTGACCTCCGAGGTAATCGAGAACGCCAAGGCTCACCTTGTTCAGGATCATAATATTCCCACCTACGTGAGTATGTTTCATGTGCAGGGGCCGCTCCTCTTCGGGGCGGCGGAGAAGGTTAACGACATCGCCACCGCCATCGATCAGTTGCAGCCCATTGTCATCCTCCGCCTTCGGTACATGACCGCCATCGACGCCACCGGCCTTCATGCCATCGAGCAGTTTTACGAAAAGATTCACAAATCGGGGCGCACCCTTCTCCTCTGTGGTGTCCGGGGCGAACCCAAGCGATTCATCTACACGTCACCCCTCCCCAAGACCATGGGGGCCAGGAACATCCTGCCCAACATCCGATCCGCTCTGCATCGTGCCGAGGTAGTTCATGGGCAGTTTGACGGCTTCGGTGACGAGGCCGCGGCGGGGTTTCTGGATGCACCGGCGTAAAACGGTACACTCACCACAGAGTCACTGAGGAGACGGAGAAATATTCATCCGCCGGTTTGGTGCCGTTCATTTGCGATACTGTTTTCCTCTGCGTACCTCCGTCTCCTCTGCGGTAAAAATCTTTTTATAACGCAGAGGACGCAGAGGGGCGCAGAGGAAACCTGCGGCAGGTCCCTTTTTCCGCAAACAGCACGAACTTAAACGTTGTGGTGCGGACCACGAAACTGCAAGCTGGGCAGGATGCTTGGGTCCCAATAGGAACATGCTCAGGTTTGTGCCGTTTCTCTGTGATCTCTGTGACTCTGTGGTGAACGCTTTTTGGGATTATAAGGAGTGAGTATGGAAAAGGCGACATTTGGTGGGGGTTGTTTCTGGGGGGTGGAGGCTGCGTTTCACTGTGTGCAGGGGGTGCTCTCCACCCAGGTGGGATATGAAGGGGGGGGGACGGCGCACCCCGCTTACCAGGAGGTCTGCTCAGGCGACACCGGTCATGCCGAGGTAGTGGAAGTGACCTATGATCCGGCCCAGGTGAGCTATGACGACCTGCTGGCGCTATTCTGGGGTTGTCATGACCCCACCCAGTTCAACCGGCAGGGGCCCGATTGCGGGAGCCAGTACCGCTCCGTCATCTACTGTCACTCCCCGGAGCAGGAAACGGCGGCTATCGCCTCGCGGGAGTTGGAGGATCGGTCGGGTCGCCACCGGAAACGGATCGTTACCGAGATTCTCCCGGCGTCAGCCTTCTGGCGGGCGGAAGAGTATCACCAGCAGTACCTGGAAAAACGTGAGTCGGGTAGATGCCACTGAGCATTCCCCGTCATGGTCATCCTTAACGAAGCGAAGGACCTCCTTCCGCCGAGCCCGGAACTTGGGTGATGAGCGACAAAGAGTATACCTGCAAACCTTACCACCCCCAACCCCTCCTAAAATAGGAGGGGAGCTAACCCCGACCAAACACTCCCCCTCCTTGGCTAAGGAGGGGGGCGGGGGGTGGTTCGACCGTTTGTAAGGTGTGCAGGAGTGGTATGTTTATTGTCGCGAATTACCTCAGACGAAGGAGTCGCCGCCGTCGTAACTGAAGGCGTCCACATCGGTCTTGCGGGAGATCTTGAATTTTGCCTCGCGGGCGCTGTCCCGTATCTTCTGTACCGCGCCGTCGGTGACGTCACCCAGTTTGTCCCGGACCTCTTTTCCCGATTTGGGGGTGAGGAGCAGGGCCATGCCGGCGCCCAGGGCGGCGCCGGCGACAAAGGCTAACAGTGTCGCTTCCGTATCTCTCATGTTGGACATATAGCTCTCCTTTGGAATAAATAGAGTTCCACCTTTCTATCACATTCCGCGTCATCAGGCAAACCCTCTTCCGGATACTATTGGGTTCGGGATTCATCTTCCGGCATTCGTCCCCCGGGGGGGCCGGATGGAATCCAATTCTACGGATCGTTCTACCGGCCACCCTGAACGGAGTGAATGAACAGCTGCTTTTAGCCAGTACGGAAAAGGTGGTTTTTATCAGTTGTTCCGTAAAATTGCCGCAGCTTCTCTCCCCGTAGCCACGCTCCGAAAACCGTATTAGTAATTCTATTTTTATTTTATCTCTAATGTAGGTCTATCGTTTAGTGCTAAATTTAACCGATCACTTCATTAAGGTGGTTGCAATGATCTGCTTTTTTCCGTAAACTATGAATGGATTAAGGCCTGAAGGAAGTAATCGTGTTGTGCCGACGTAATTGGATCAGCGGCATGACGAGAATAAAAAACTTGAACCTGGGACTACATACCCAAACAGGAGACACGTGATATGAAAAAAATAACTGTCTTTCTTGTAGGTATCGCCATTGTGGCGACCACTTTCTTGATCCCCGTCAGATCAGAGGCTCTGCTGGTCACGCAAACAACCGTCGGTGCGCAACCTGCCGTTTTCGACAGTGTGAGTCAACGGTACTGGTACTACTACGCGACCCAGGTACCTGACAACACGACTCCGTCCACCCCCATCCCCACCATTGCCGACTACACCACTCAGTCGACAAGTATTGAGCACCTTGTCATAGCCGACCAGGGTGCATCCAGTGTCTACGCCTGGCACATGGCGTCGCGAGCGGATTTTGATGCCCTGCTGAACTCCGCTGCCGGGGGAGTTGATTATTCTCTCAATCCAATACTTGCCTACACTACCGTGATCAATGGTTTTTACAATACTGCAAGTGTCGATACCGGTAACGGCGATAATACCTATAACACCGTCCGGTGGAGCGGTACGCCGGCATGGAACTCAACGGGACAAGATGTAAGTCAATATAGCATCGACACTAATGACGTATTTCTGGACAATATATTTGATGTTGATTCCCTGTATGGATCCTTCAGCATAGGCGCCTTCGCCGTCTCCAACGCCATTCCCGAGCCCGGCACCTACCTGCTCCTCTTCATCGCTCTGTCGGTCATAGCCGGCTTGCGTTTCGCCCAGCGGCGGGGCGAGAAGTTGGCTTCATGTCGGCAAGAGGCCAACTGAGACGAGTAGTAGTCAACTAATGCCACTTTCCTGTTTTCTGCTCCGCTCCAGTCCCACACGTAAATGCCCCTTCGCTTAGGTGTTATGCGACAAAAATATACCAACCGTCTGTCATCCTGAGCGACGCGAAGGATCTGCTTGTCCAACAGAAGCAGATTCTTTGCTATGCTTCGACTACCCCTCGACTCCGCTCGGGGACCACGCTCAGCACAAGTCGCTCAGAATGACATCTTTTGGAAATTGTCAAGGTATCGCCTTCGTTATGAATCACCTTCGATCTCATCCCTAATGCAGTTGCTATGCCCCGCCTTTTAACGTAAATTATATATCAATAAAAGATGCAGAGAGATGATTGGGGACGCTACAGCTTGTACTCTTGTTTGCGTACGCGGTTCACCGGGGGCGTGGGAGCAGACGCTGGACTCCCTCCAATCATCAAGGGGGGGGGGCATGAAATACCAAAATCGACTGGTCGACAACGACAAACTCCAGGAACTTATTCGGGCACACCGCCCGCTTGATGCCTATGAAGTAAAGCAGTTGAAAGAGTACCACCGTATCGGTCTCACGTGGTCCAGTAACGCCCTTGAAGGGAACAGTCTTACCGAAAGCGAAACCAAGGTTGTTCTTGAGGATGGTATCACCATAGGCGGAAAGCCTCTGAAAGACCACTTTGAGGCTGTCGGGCACAGTGAAGCATTTGACCTTCTCTGCAAGCTGGCTGACAGTCAGGATATCACGGAAGACGACATCCTTGGATTGCACCGCCTTTTCTATTACCGGATTGAATCTGAAGTCGCTGGAAAGTACCGGGAGCGCAATGTCATCATTACCGGTACCGACTTCACATCACCGCCACCAGCGACAGTTCCGCTCGCCATGCAGGAACTTTTGGGTAACTTGTCATCGCTACGGCGGCTTAACCCTGTGGAATATGCCGCCATGCTGCATCTTAACTTGGTAACTATTCATCCATTCATTGACGGCAATGGCAGAACCGCACGACTGCTGATGAATCTTGTTTTGTTGCAAGCAGGTTACCCTATCACCATCATTCCACCCCTAATACGTGGTGATTATATTTCCGCCCTGCGGGATTCCAACAAGGGTGATAACCAGCCGTTCATCGCATTTATATCCTGCTGTGTATGGGAAAGTCAGAGAGATTATATTCGTCTGTTGGAAAGCTTGGATAGGAAGTGAAAAAAGCAACGCAGACTTCATCTTTAACGCAGTAGTACCGCTTTAAAGTGGGAAGTGAACAAGTGAAGTTCCCCACCCGTCCCGCGCGTCTTCAACTTGGAATCTTGGAGGCCTGAACCCGCCGCCCTCCGTCTGTCATCCTGAATGAAGTGAAGATCTGCTGTTGAATCAAGCAGAAGCGGATCCTTCGCTGTCGCTCAGGATGACAATCTGTA
>CAIUUR010000091.1 GCA_903902345.1 uncultured Geobacteraceae bacterium
GCGGCCGAACCGATGACGGTAGTCAGCTCATGGCGCCCTTTAACCTTGACCCGTAGAACGCAAAAGCCGGATTCCTCACTGTGGAAGGTGACGCGCTCGACGGGACCGGAGAGGCGTTCCTGGATTGTGTCACCGTTCATACCGCCTTGCCGCGCTGTTCCCTTCCGATATCTAGAAGCGCCTCCGGGTAGCCGCGCAATCGTCCCTCCCTTGCGTACCGGCAGTTCACGTTCGGCTGAAAAGGAAATCACCTCCGCGTCATGGAAGCATGGCCAATGTCCAAAAGTAGAGATGACTTTTTCGGTTCCTTGAATCTCTTTTGGTGTTTTGTGTTCACATTTCATAGTTCAACGGCTATGAGGCTGACTGGGCGGGTTTTAGGCCCGGTCGTGCGGATTGTTGGGCATTCACCTTTTGAAAATGAAAAAGTCGTTTGCCATCCTCGATATTTTAGAAGAGGACTCACGACCTTTTAATCTGTTCATAACATTGTGCAGAAGAAGTGCTAGACGTTTATGCCGATGTGACGACCATCCGCTAGTTCAACATCCAGAGACAACTTACCGCCAAGTGCCTCGATGTACCGTTTGAGAGAAGAAATCTTAACCTCATGGCCGCGCTTTTCCAGATTGGCGACGGAGGGTTGCGATATTCCAAGTGCAGCCGCCAGATCATGTTGCGACATCTCCACACTTTGACGTAATTGACCAAGGCGGAGTTCAAAAATTTCTTGATCTGCCTGAGCACGTGCAGCCGTTACGACAGAAGGGTCTATTTTTTTAATTAATTCAGAAAGTTGCTTTGCCATAGCTTACTCCAGTTCTTGCAGATAATTCAGGAATTCACGCTCTGCAATAGGGATCATGGTTGCGTAAAAATGTTTATTTCCGGTTTTGTCTCCGCCACACAGCATCACAGCCTGACGGAGAGGATCAAAGGCAAAAAATACCCGGTACGGTTTGCCTTTGTGTTGTACGCGGAGTTCTTTCAGGTTCTTTACCTTGTCAGTTCCTTTGAGACTATCAACGTGCGGCCTGCCTAACATAGGGCCGTATTGCTCAAGAACCAATATGGCGGCCAACACGTCTTGCTGCTCCGAAGCATCCAAGCCTAGAAACCAATCATCGAAGTATTCAACCGTAACTATTTTCCACACCATATTTCATTTCCGTAAATAAAAAATAGCTTACAAGCTATATATTGTCAAGGCTATATTTTGGGACTAATTCCGTTGTCATCGGTTGTTTATGTAGATGAATGCCGCAATGACCACTGTGAGTAAAATCAGGAAAACCATCCCGTTTCTGCGCTTGTTTGCTTCATTGAACTCGATCTTAAATGATCCAGGACGCCCGCGCAAGACCCAAACGAGATAAATGCCTGCAACCAAAATGCAGGCGAAGAAAGCATCTAAAATTATTCTTGCTATTGTTCTTTCCATTTATTAGTCCAACTCGTTATTGACCAGTTAGAGGTAGGTGCAGCTGGGGGCATCGAAGCCGGTGAGGAGTTTGTCAACCACTACCAGCAGCTTCATGGCGGCCGGCTGCTCCTTGAACAGCTTCTTGGCATGCTCCTCGTAGAGCTCGGCGGTGAGGATGCCACTGCTCTTGAGCATCATTTTATAGCAGTTGTAGATGAACTCCTTGTCCGTCTCCGTATTGGCGCCGGTATCCTCCAGGGTGATGTCTCTGGTCTGGGGGTTGTAGGAGGTGACGATGGCGCACTTTCCCTTGAAAACCGTTTTCTGGAACAGCTCGATATACTTGCACGCCTCGTAGATGCTGGCTGCAACGAGGATTGCGGTGCCTTTATGGTTGGAAAGGCGGGGCTTTACGCTGAAATCGAAGATGATGTCTTCCGTCACCCGCTCCATGCGGGAGCGTGAGCTGAGGACATTCTGCATGATCCCCCACTGTTCGCGCAGGGCAGCCTTCTGCCAGTCGTTGAGCCCCTTGGTCTTGGCGTCGAACCAGGCGTCGATCCGCTCTTCGGAGCCCAGATGCTGATCGATGTCGCGAGCCTCATAGATGAGATCCAGCACCACCCTGTCTGCCACCGCCTCGCTGAACTTGTAGGTATGGATGTAGCCGCCGAACAACTCCATGCTGGTGACCTTGTCCTGATGGAGCAGCGGGGTGCCGGTGAAGCCGATGAAGACGGCATGGGGCATGAGCGCCTTCATGGTTCGGTGGAGTTTGCCGCTCTGAGTCCGGTGACATTCGTCCACGAAGACGAAAATTTCCCCCACCGTCTGACAGGGTTGATTTTGTAGGGGCGTATGACATACGCCCAGGTCCTGGCGAACACCCGATTCCGGTCGAATATTATCCTGGCGAATATTATCCGGGCGAATATTATTCGCCCCTACAGGATCAAAATCATCCACCCCTTTTCGTCCGAACTTATGCACCAGGGAACAGAGGAGACGCGGGGTAGCGTTCCCCAGCACAGTCATCAGATCACGGCCATCACGGGCGCGGCTCATGGGATGACCGGCGGCGGTGGATGAACGCCTGGGCTGCCTTAATGCCGAAATACTGATGCACCCGTGGCAGTTTCTTGACCCCGCCGTCGAACAGCACGAAGTCGTGCAGCAACTCAATGAACCGCTCCTTGGCGCAGATCTTGAGCAGGTACTTGTCCAGCTTGAAGCGGCTGTCGTCCGTCTCGTCCTCTTTCCATTTCAGGAAAAACTTCTCTTCCGTCTCAATGGTCCCGTACTGCAACCCTTCGGAATCGTTTCCCGCGAAGATGAACTGTACCGTGCTGAAAAACCACTGATTGAACTCCGGTCGCTGATTGGAGCGATTCTGGCGGATGCCGTCGCCGATGGAGGTCCGGCTGTTCTTCAGTTCAAGCACCCCCACGGCGATGCCGTTGTCGCAGTCACGCAGACGGTTCTTGTTGCCGTCCTTGAGGTAGCCGCTGCTGGCGTCCACCATGAAGATACCTTTTCGGATAACTTCTGGAAAAGGTTGTTAACCTGCGGAGAGATCGACGAGGATAGCAGATTGCATACTCATTGGGCAATCTGCCGGGGGGATCGTAATTGTGGTGGGATCGTCGGAAGGCTCTGCCGCTTTCTTAATGAGCAGAGTGGGGCACGTTGTCGAAAGCGCATCCAGGGGGTACGTTGATAAATTTTCTTGCAGGGCAAAGAGAGCGCTTCTAGGGGTATGGTTGGAGCGTCAGGAACGCTGCTTCTGATGGGAGATACCGGGGTGGGTGTCTGCTTTGCGGTTTTTTGGTGCTGCGAGGATTGTGAAGGTTATGTTAAGATACTCGTAATGAAGTTGATAACTTGCTGTTTTCCGGTACTTATCCACTTTGTCTTTATAACTGTCCGGATCTGCAAGTAGCTGATATATAGCTTGTATTTGAACGAAAACAACTGTTTGGATGCTGTTTCCACATTGCCTGTGGATAACATTGTGGATAACTCCTTGATAAGGAGGTTAACATACCGTGAGATGGTGGGGGAGAGCGGTTTGCCTACTAGTTGGGCAGCCCATGATTGGTTTGTTGTAACAATTTAAAAGCGGGGAACGTTGGGTGGCGTACGGCTGTCATGCTAAGTTATTGGCGTGTTGCGTCTATGGGGAACAAAGATCGGCATGGGACGGCAACTAAAAAAAAAGCCCTGTATCTACAATGGATTACAGGGCTTTTCTTTAGTATTGGTGGCGGTGCAGGGACTCGAACCCCGGACCGAGCGAATATGAGTCGCTTGCTCTAGCCAGCTGAGCTACACCGCCGAAGGGACTGTTTCAAAACGTCCTGCTCTTCTATACAATATTTGCTTCCGTGTCAAGGGAAAAACCGTTTTCCCTTCCGGCTGAACCTGCCGTTGCCGGCTCTTCGGCCAATACCGTTTGCCGCAGGCCGGTATTTGGTGTATAAGAGTCAGCCATGACCTGTTTATTACCGCTGCTTCAGGGGATATCCGCACCGTGACGCCGCTCATCTCCATCCAAAACCTGACCACGCAGTTCGATACCACATCCGGACCGGTGGCGGCGGTGAACGACCTGAACCTCTCCCTCCAGGGGACCGAAACCCTGGCCATCGTGGGGGAGTCGGGGTGCGGCAAGAGTATTACCGCCCTCTCCATCCTGAGGCTTGTTCCGTTTCCCGGAAGAATCGTTTCCGGACGGATACTCTTCCAGGGGGTGGATCTCCTGGGGTTGCCCCCAAGCGGAATGCGCGCCGTGCGAGGCAACAGCATTTCCATGATCTTTCAGGAGCCGATGACCTCTCTCAACCCGGTGTTCCGGGTGGGGGACCAGGTGGCCGAGGGGATCATGCTCCACCGCCGGTTGGATAAACGTCAGGCGCGGGATGAAGCGACGGAGCTTCTCCGAAAAGTCAGTATCCCTTCACCGGAACAGCGCTATGACGATTATCCCCATCAGCTCTCGGGAGGGATGCGCCAGCGGGTCATGATCGCCATGGCTCTGGCCTGCCGGCCACGGCTTCTCATCGCCGATGAGCCGACCACCGCCCTGGATGTGACCATTCAGGCACAGATCCTCGACCTTATCGACTCTCTCCGGGAACAGCAGGAGATGGGGCTTATTCTCATTACCCATGACCTGGGAATCGTGGCGGAGCACGCCGCCCATACGGCGGTGATGTACGCCGGGAGTCTTGTGGAGTACGCATCCACCATCGATCTCTTCCGTGAGCCGCTTCATCCCTACACGGCGCTGCTGCTGGCCTCTCTGCCTCAGCAGGGGGTTCCAGGGGAGCCGCTTCAGGTCATCTCCGGCTACCTCCCCACACCGGGGGAGCTGCTCGCCGGCTGCCCCTTTGCCCCCCGCTGCCCACGACAGGATGCAGCCTGCAGGGTGGCGCTTCCGGAACTGCGGGAGCTCCGCCCCGGGCACCTGGTTCGCTGTGTGAGCTGCTCATGACTACACCACTCCTGGAGGCTGTAGGTCTGACGAAACTGTTTCCTGTTCGCCGGGGTCTGCTGGGTGAACAGAGGTTCCTGCGGGCCGTGGACGGGGTCGACCTCCGGCTTGAAGAGGGAGAGACGCTGGGACTGGCCGGGGAATCGGGATGCGGTAAGTCAACGGTGGCAAAATTACTCATGAATCTGCTTCCTCCCTCGGAGGGGGCGGTCTCCTTTCGGGGAGGCCGCCTTGATTCTCTGGGGAAGAGTGAGCTCTTCGCCTTCCGGCGCCAGGTCCAGATGATCTTCCAGGACCCCCAGGCGTCGCTCAACCCCCGGATGAGGGTGGGGGACATCATCGGTGAACCGCTGAAGATTCATCGTCTGTCCGCCCCGGGAGAGTACCATGACCGGGTGCTGGAACTCATGCGCCGGGTGGGGCTCCATGAGGGGCATATTCACCGCTACCCCCACGAGTTCTCCGGGGGGCAACGCCAACGGATCGGCATCGCCCGGGCGCTGGCGGTGCAACCGAAAATCCTCATTGCCGATGAACCGGTCTCGGCTCTCGATATATCCATCCAGGCCCAGATCATAAACCTGCTTCAGGAACTCCGCCGGGATTTCGGACTCTCCATGGTTTTCATCGCCCACGACCTGTCGGTGGTCCGCCATTTGAGCAGCTCCATCGCCATCATGTATCTGGGGAGGATCGTGGAGCGGGGAAGTAGAGATGCCGTTTTTCACCGTTTTCTCCACCCCTATACGGAGGCCTTGATCTCCGCAATTCCCAAGCTGTCGCCGATGGAAAAAGGGGCGAGGATCATCCTGAGAGGGGATCTCCCTTCGCCCCTCTCCCCTCCATCGGGATGTCCGTTTCATCCCCGCTGCATCCATGCCGAGGCCATCTGCTCCCGGGAACTCCCCACTCTGGAGGAAAAGGAGCCGGGGCAGTGGGCCGCCTGTCATCTCAGTTTGAAGCTGTTCCGGTGAAACTCCTTTTTGTTGACTTTTATAGTCAATAACTATATATTCAAGCATATCAATATACAGGAATATTTCATGGAATTTGACAAGAGCAGGGTTTTTATCGATGAAGCGGAGGTTCTCAAGGTGTTGGGACATCCGGTGCGGTTGAAGATCGTGGCCGGTCTCTGCACCAAGGAGTGTAACGTCAAGTATATCTGGGAATGTCTTGGCCTCCCCCAGGCCACCGTCTCCCAGCATCTGGCGCTCCTTAAGAACAAGGGGATCATCGTGGGGACCCGTGACGGCGTGGAGGTGCACTACGCCGTCGTCCACCCCCTGGCGAAAAAGATCGTCGGCTTGCTGATGGCGTAACGGCCGTTCACCGTTCACCGTTTACCGTCTTTCTGCTCTCATCCTTCGACCACGCTCACGGCGCCGCCCTGCCTCACCTTTCACCACCACCCCTCCTCGCACCAATCACCAATCACCAATCACCAGTCACCACTCTCCGTCTTTTCCGCCTCTTGCATTGGCGGCGGTTTGCTGGTATGGTTTGTTTCATTTTTCCACGAAGGAGCTGGTATGAGCGTTGACAGTCAGAAGATCATCTACTCCATGATGCGGGTGTCGAAATTATACGACAAAAAGCCGGTTATCAAGGATATCTCCCTTTCCTACTTCTATGGCGCCAAGATCGGTGTCCTCGGGCTCAACGGCTCCGGCAAGAGTTCACTCCTGCGGATCATGGCCGGAGTGGACAAGGAGTTCAACGGTCAGGCGGTTCTCTCCGCCGGTTACAGCGTGGGGTTTCTGGAGCAGGAACCTAAGCTGGACGATGGGAAGACGGTCCGTCAGACCGTGGAGGAGGGGGCTGCCGAGACCGTAGCGCTTCTCAAGGAATTCAACGATATTACCGACAAGTTTTCCGAGCCCGACGCTGATTTTGAAAAGCTCTGCGATCGTCAGGCGGTTCTCCAGGAAAAGCTGGATCATCAGGATGCCTGGAACCTTGATTCGCGGCTGGAGATGGCTATGGACGCCCTCCGCTGCCCACCGGCAGACGCTTTCATCAAGGTTCTTTCCGGCGGAGAGAAACGACGGGTGGCTCTTTGCCGACTTCTTCTCCAGAAACCGGATATCCTCCTTCTGGATGAGCCCACCAACCACCTGGACGCCGAGACCGTGGCCTGGCTGGAGAAGCATCTCCAGCAGTACGAGGGGACGGTCATTGCCGTGACCCACGATCGCTATTTTCTGGATAACGTGGCAGGCTGGATACTGGAACTGGACCGGGGTGAGGGAATTCCCTGGAAAGGAAACTACTCGTCATGGCTGGAGCAGAAAGAGAAGAAGCTGGCCGTTGAGGAGAAACAGGAGAGTGAACGGCGCAAGACCCTGGAGCGGGAACTTGAGTGGATCAGGATGTCCCCCAAGGGTCGGCATGCCAAGTCTCAGGCCCGGATCACCGCCTATGAGCAACTCGTCTCCCAGGAAAGTGAGCGGAGCGCCAAGGGGCTGGAGATCTACATTCCGCCGGGGCCGCGACTGGGGGATCTGGTGGTGGAGGCGACGGGAGTCGCCAAGGGATATGGCGACAACCTCCTGGTGGAAAACATGACCTTCCGGCTCCCCCGGGGGGGAATCGTCGGGATCATCGGCCCCAACGGCGCCGGCAAAACGACTCTCTTCCGGATGATCACCGGGCAGGAGAGCCCCGATGGGGGAACTCTCAGGGTAGGGGAGACGGTGAAGCTGGCCTATGTGGACCAGAGCCGCGACTCACTGGACCCGGAGAAGAATATCTGGGAGCTTATTTCCGGGGGGCAGGATACGCTTCAGCTGGGTAAACTTTCGGTGAACTCCCGGGCTTATGTTTCCCGGTTCAACTTTTCCGGCGCCGATCAGCAGAAGAAGGTGGGGATGCTTTCCGGTGGGGAGAGAAACCGGGTCCATCTGGCGCAGATGCTCAAGTCCGAGGCCAACGTCCTCCTGCTGGATGAACC
>CAIUUR010000092.1 GCA_903902345.1 uncultured Geobacteraceae bacterium
CTCTCGGAATGAATTAAGGCGTTTTTCCCAATCAGCTTCACCGTCCGGATTAAAGGTCCGGGCAATGTCGCGGGCTGCTGCTCCCATAACAGACGTTGCCAAGGAAGCTCTCACCCTCGCTTCTTGCCCCGGTTCAGAAGCAGCGCCGAGGATGGTACAGAGTTCCATCGCCTCCTGAGTCTGAAATATGCTCTGATCACTCCTGACGACAGCGGGTACGCCCCTCAGTTGCAGTGAATCATAGATCAGCCTGGCCTGCTTATGGCCGCGTACGATGACGGCGATATCACCGGGAACAACGGGCTTGGTGTGCAGTCTCGTGCCGATAGCGACTTTTCCTTCAGAAGCATCCTTGAGCAGGGAAACTATCTCGTCAGTGACAGCGTTTACTATGGTTGGAACGGATCTGTTCTGAGGGATACATTTTTTCTCTTTCTCCCCTCGGGAAAAAAACCAGACCTGCAGGGGAGAGGTATCCCTGTTTTCAACGAACAGCTCCTTTCTTTCACCCTCGGTAACTTCCGGTACCGTGACGTTCGGATAGGGTAGATCTCCAATAACTAACGGAAAATCCTTGTTCAGAGAGAAAAGATGATTGACAGCTTCAACCAACTCCGCGGATGAGCGCCAGTTCAACGTCATGGTGTGCTGTTTCTCCACATCCTTCTTAGCCTCAAGATATGCGTAAATATCCGCACCACGGAAACTGTAGATAGCCTGTTTCGGATCACCAATCAGGAAAAGCGGAAGGGAATCTTTTCTGAACACGTTTTGAAATATTTTGTACTGGATCTGGTCCGTGTCCTGAAATTCATCAATCAATGCCGCCCGGTACTTCCCACGCATCCGTTCGGCCAGAACCTGGCCGCTTGGACCGGTAAGGGCACGATGGAGATCGGCCAGCAAGTCGTCAAAAAAGCGCACATTCAGACTGTTTTTCTGTTCCGGAAGGCGTTTTTTGGCAAATCCGATTAAATCACTGTACACCGTGATAGCCATCTTGTTTACAAGGGTTACCAGTACATCCCAGAGCGTAAAAAACGGATGTTCCGGCGGTCCATGTTTTTTTATAAAATTACCACTAATATTCATGTAGCTTAAAGTCAGCTTCTTGTAGCCGGCAAAAAAGGCGAATGGCGTCCCCTGGCTTGCAAAGGAACTCATTCCTTCAATCAACTCCGGGATAACATCAATCGGGTGGTAGTTCGTCCGGCTTCTGCTCAAGCCGGGATGCTCCAGGAGTATCTGCTCAAGTTCCGCTCGTTTCGTCAGCCACAAGGTGCAAATGGTGTCATATGCGTTTTTACAATCAGTTCTGATTACATCTATTTCGCCGGCACTGAATTCAGGGACAATTTTGAGCACCGGATTGGTGATCTTTCCCGCGAGAAACCGGGCAAAAACGTCCGGTGACCATTTCATTGCTTCTGCAAGAGGGAGTAGCGGGGCGTCTGCGGCAAAAAAACTGGAGCGCCAGAAATCATCGACAATCTGGTTGATCAGCGGCTTCTGGTTCGTTACCAGTTCGGTGTCAAAGAGCGAGCCGCTTTCAAAAGCATTTTCCTGGAGAGCTCTGCTGCAAAAGCCATGAATGGTGGAAATAGCGGCACAATCAAATGTCTGCAGGGCAAGATCGAGACGAGCAAGTGCTACGTCAGTTCCCGGCCATCCCGGATGATCTGATGACATCAATTCAGTCATGAACGGATCACGTGCTCCTAGGCCGCTCGCCGCATCCCGAGCTTCACGCAACCTTTTCCGGATTCGATCACGTAACTCCTTTGTGGCGGCCTCGGTAAACGTTACAACCAGTATATTCTCCGGTCTAAATTGTTCATTTTCAATCACGAGTCGCACGTAAAGTGAGGCAATGGCGTACGTCTTCCCCGTGCCGGCACTGGCTTCGATGAGGTTGCACCCTGACGGGTCTATTTCGAGGCTGTTAAAAGGTATCATTGCGGTCATTGTTCCACCCCCGCAGAGTCAAGGTACGCCTTAAATATGTCCATGGAAACTTCCTCGAATTCCCCGTCAAGTGGAGAATCATCGCCAAAGCAGAGCTTGTAGGCAGGGTCGGCGCTTTCAGGATATTTATCGTTATTCCACTGAGTTTCAGCAGACGACAGTTTTCCTTTCGTTGCATAGGCAAGAGATGAGCGCGGAAAAAAGTGTAGAGGCTTTGTCAATCCCTGCCAGTAGCGCTGTAACAACTGTTCGAGGAGAGCTTTACTCTCAGTGACCGGCGACAGTACGACACTCCCGTCGAGCATGATCAGCGTACTTTGCTTCGGGTACTTTTCCGCAGCGACAAAATTGAGGATGAGGTGCTCAACCCACAATTTTACCTGATCCTTTGCTGAAAGTTTTGAGCTGCGGTAGCGCAGCAGCTGTTCCGGCAGAATAGAGCTGATTCGCCCATATACCCTGAATTCGTCAATGGTAATATCGACATCAAGCGGTGGCAGGAATTGCTGCCCATTAATCGTTTGCAGCACCTGCCCGGCAAATTCAGTCGCTTCAGTGGCAAGTTTATTAAATATGTTGTCACCCTGACCGGCTGGAGGCAGAACCCCCCTGGCACGAATTACCGGGTGGAGCTCTTGCGCATTTTTACCTGCTATGACATGAGCGAGTAGTTCTTTTTTGATAGCATACGCTTGAAGGTTGTCAACTGCGAACAGTTCACGCTCTTCAAGGGGAGATGACTTCTCTTCGGGCTTTATGCCAAGCCTGTGCCGTAAAATGTAGGCGGAACTGTTTTCAAAAAACTTGAGCAGCTCTGCAATTCGAACTTCGTGAAACCGTTCATGAGGTGGTGAAACCGGCTCACTGAAAAATCGCG
This sequence comes from uncultured Geobacteraceae bacterium, assembly GCA_903902345.1. GTDB lineage: Bacteria > Desulfobacterota > Desulfuromonadia > Geobacterales > CAIOGM01 > CAIOGM01. Next base: position 2,843 of record CAIUUR010000092.1, read on the forward strand.
GGCGTTTACTCCCGGCAGACAGAAGTGCTACCGCGGCATTCAGATTTTGCGCCGAGTAGCTGAAGAGTTCTTTGTGCTGACCATTGAAATATGCCGCACTGAAGGGCTGAAGACGATGCTGCGTCAGGAGGCTTTGATGAAAAGCATCACTGCCGTCGCAGGGGGCATCCACGGAAACTCTCCTATAGCCACGATCAAGAAAATCAAGCAATTCACTGACCAGGACCGATGGCGGGATGATGCTGTTGTCACGGATACTGAGGCCTGTATAGCTGATGTAGAGTCGTTCTCGCGCCGAGAGTAGCGCTTCCAGAAAGAGATAGCGATCCTCATCGCGCAATGACCGGTCACCAGGCCTCGGATTCGCCGACATAAGGTCAAACCCTGGAGAACGGCTTTGGCGGGGAAACGAGCCGTCATTCATGCCGAGAAGGGCAACCACTTTCACTGGGATGCTTCTCATGGGTAACATGGCGCAGAAGGTAACCTTACCGGAAAGAAATCCTGCCCCTGCCCCTTCGCTGTCCAACCGCTTGCGAAGCCATACGCGGATGACATCCAGGCCGACTTCATGGGGGTAGCCGGAGATTTCGCCACTATTTCCCAGCGAGTCGATCACCTTTTCAAGGGAATTATATTCCCGAACGACCGCTTTAGATGATGTGAAGAAGTTCTTTTGTAACGTACTCAGTGTTTCCCGCCATTGCGCCAAAGTCCGGGGCTTGCCAAGATCCAAGGTTGACGCATGGAGCGAACTGACAAAATGGACGAAACGGCCTAGAACCGTCGCCGCCTCACCCTCCATGTCGTCAAAGGGGAGTACGCCATCAACCAGTACGGTGTCGTCTGAAGAAAGAGCGTAGCCGAAAACAAGCCGCTGAAGACCGGCCATCCAGCTTCCGTCGGTATAACCAGGCAACCCTAATGCGGTCCGCTCTTCAGCGTTCATCCCCCAGGTAATACGTGTCTCCTTAAGCCATTTTTTTATGAGATCAATGTCACTACCGGAAATATCGAAACGGCTGCAGACGGATCCCGACGACAGTATGTCAATGACTTCCGGAGCAGTAAAACGACTGCCGGGAAGAGCTAGTAGAGCCAACAGGGATTCCCCGACACTCCCCTCGCTGCGGAGTGAACGGTCGGCAATGGTGAACGGGATACGTCGTTTCGGGTCCTGATGCCCTGAAAATACCGCGGAGATGTATGATGAATAGCTTTCAATGTCGGGGGTCATGACAATAATGTCACGTGGGGCAAGCCCGTTCATCGTGGCAAACAGGTCCAGCAGTTGATCGTGGAGTACTTCCACTTCCCGCAGGGGGCTATGACACGAATGCACGGCAATGGACCTGTCCTCAACGGCAACTGCAATTTTATTTCCAGGGTCTGCATTGACGAGGTTGAGGATACCGTTTTGAAGAGATGACAACAGGGTGTCACTGGCGGATGCGGTGTATTCATCCTGTTCGAGGCCAAACGGGGCGCCGCTTTCAAGGATAAGATTACTGAAGTTCCTACCCAGTCTGCCCAGTGACGCCAGAAGAGCGTTGCCTTCCTCGGCTACTTGTTTAAACTCCCTGCTCTTTTTTGCCAGCACTTTTTCCGCTAAAATATCTCCCCAGTATTCCCGGCAGGGACTTAAGGTAAACATATGAACATCTGTAACCGTCGCGATGGCAGCCAATACCTCCATGTGAAAGGCAGGCATATATGACAGACCAAAGACAAGAACCCGGGGTGGCAAGGTAGAGATGTTGATGTCACCGTTTTTAAGACGATGGAGAAATTCAGTTTTTAATCTGCTCCGATGGAATTCCTTGTCATCTGCGGCAAGTTCCCTCCAGAGGATTGCCTGCCAGTCGGCATCGGAGCCGGTTTCCCAGAGTTTCAGGATATCGCCTCGATATAAGGTGTACTGGTCAAAGGTATCGGCGATCTTCTCCGCCAACTGGTACATCTTTAAACCACGACTGTGGCCGGTGAGGTATACCTGCAACTCATTGAATTCCGGTTTATCCAACAACTGCTCCAACTGACCGATAACTCGCCAGGTTAAGACTTCGGTTTCGAATAAGTCGGATTTATCCACATCCGGCATCGTTGCGGCAAAAAGATCTTTCATGAATTTATTGGGGAACGGGAAGTCGCCATTTCCCCAAACGCCGAATTTTTTAGCCAACTCCATTGAAATCCAGCGAGACATCCCCCGACTTTGCACTATAGTGATTTCCCGAGACAATACCGGTCCTACCGGTTCGTTGAGAACCTGGGTCAGATGTTCAAGAAGTATTTCCATTCTGTTTGACGTGTGAATCGTAATGGGCATACCCCTAACCCCCGTGGAAATAAGTCTATAAATCTGAATAATTAAGAAGAAGTCAACAAAGTCGCTTGCCGCAACTCAGGCCAGCATCATCCATCTGAGGAATATCACATCTACTAATAGTTATAAAGTTGATAATTATAAGAAATTAGAAACAAAAAAAAGACTCAGGCAGATTGCCTAAGTCTTTTTTAAATTGGCTGGGGTACCAGGATTTGAACCTGGGAATGCCGGAATCAAAATCCGGTGCCTTACCGCTTGGCGATACCCCAATAAAAATGTAAAGAGTGAAAAAAAACTATCCGATGCTTACAGGGTCTTGACTGCAGCGCAGAACCAGCCATATTCTGCCGCCAGTTTTTTTGAGCAGGACCGAGCACTCTCTTCGCTTTCGAAGATGCCGAAGACCGTGGGACCGCTTCCCGACATGAGGGCACCGGCAGCTCCCTCTCGAACCAACAGCTCCTTGATCTCCCGGATGATGGGGTACCGCCGTATGGTCACCCCTTCGAGATCGTTGGCCAGAACAGCGCAGAGATCCTGAATCGATTCGTAAGAACGTGGGATTATAGAAATCGCCTCGCGGTTTGTCAACTCCAAATTTTGATAGACCCAGGCGGTGGAGACCGGAACCCGGGGATTCACCAGGAGGAGCCAGGCGGGAGGAACCGCATCCAGGGGGGTGAGGAGATCGCCGATCCCTCCCGCCAGGGCGGTATTCTTGAAAATGAAGAAAGGGACATCGGCCCCCAACGTAACCCCGATGGCCATCAGTTCCACGTCCGACAGCCCCAGTTCCAGCAGACTGTTCACTCCCATGAGGACCGTGGCGGCATCACTGCTCCCCCCCCCCAGGCCGGCAGCCACCGGGATCTTCTTGTCGATAGTAATCTCTATCCCGCGACCGGAGTTGCTCCGTTGCAGCAGGGCGTCGGCGGCACGCCAGGCGATGTTGTCCGGTCCATCGGGTACTCCGGCGCTCCCGCAGGTCACCCTGATGCCGGGAATAGCGGTGGTAGTCAGGGTGATGGTGTCGCAGAGATCGACTCGCTGCATGATCATCCGGAGATCGTGATACCCGTCGGGACGGCGGCGGAGTACGTCGAGACGGTAATTGACCTTGCAGGGGGCTTTCAGTTGGATGGTGGTCATGGGGTGCTCCTTTGTCGCCGCAGGGGGAACTGTTGCTCTTCTAGCGTAAACCGCTTCCGAAATCAAGGTAAAATGAGCCCGTCGCGGCACGACTCCGCATCCTTTTTATGGCAATGAGATCCCTTTGACGGTATGATGCGTGGCAATCACGACTGGAGGGGGGGCTGATGTGCCGAAAGATCTTTATCGCGGGGACGCAGCAGCATTCGGGGAAGTCCACGGTGAGCATCGCACTCATGCATCTGGCGCGGATGAAGTACGCACGGGTCGGCTATGTCAAACCCATCGGCCCCAAGGTGGAAATGGTCGCAGGAAAGGCCGTGGATATGGATGCGATCCTCATGGCCCGCGTCTTCGATCTGGGAGAAGAGTTCGACCTCATGTCTCCCCTGGCGTTCCATCGTGACTTTACCCGGCAATTTCTGGCGGGCAAGATTACCCGGGAGGAGATCTACCGACGGGTGCTGCAAGCCCGTGATGAACTGGAAAAGCGTTACGATTTTCTGGTTATCGAAGGGGCGGGGCACGGCGGGGTCGGTTCCGTCATCGGAATCAATAACGCCCAGGCTGCCGCCCTCTTTGATGCGCCGGTGATGATCATCACCAGCGGCGGGATCGGCAGCGCCATCGACGCAGTTCAGCTTAATGTCGCCCTGTATCGCCAGGAACAGGCCCGGATGAAGATGGTGCTGATCAACCGGCTTCTTCCCGCCAAACGGGAGATGGCCCTCTCCAGCCTTCGGGATGCCTTCACTCCCCATGACATCGCCGTTTTCGGCGGCTTCGACCACTCCCCTATCCTGGCCAATCCGACACTGGAGCATGTCTCCGCCCTCCTGAAGATTCCCATCACCGGGGATCAATCCGCCCGACGACGGATCATCCATCATATCCAGCTGGGTGCGGCGTCGGCCCAGAAGGTCATCGACGAACTCCGGGAGTCAACGCTCCTTATCGTCACCAGTTCCCGGGACGAACTCATCGTCACCCTCTCCTCCCTTTACCATATTCCCGCTTTTCGCGAGAAGATCGTGGGGCTCATCGTTGCCGGCCGCTATCCCGTGGCCAAGGTGAGCCAGCAAATCCTGGATGACAGCGGGATTCCCTACATCCGTCTCCCCGAGACCACCTCAACGGTCTTTACGACCCTCATGGAAGATGTTTCCAAGATTACCTCCGTGGACGACGAGAAGATCGCCTGGATCAAGGGGCACGCCGAGCGGCACATCGATTTTGCCGCCATCGACGCACTCCTCTGACGGTGACGCTTACTCTGCTGCATCTTCCAGGTGCAGTTCCAGGATGGCCATGTCCCGGAGTTTGAACTTCTGGATCTTGCCGGAAGCGGTCATGGGGTACCCTTCTACGAATTTGACGTATTTCGGGATCTTGTAGTTGGCGATCTTCCCCTTGCAAAATTCCCTGACCTCCTCTTCGGTCATCTCCACCCCCTTCTTCAGGATGACCGCCGCCATGACCTGCTCGCCGTATTTCCGGTCCGGCACCCCGTAGATCTGCACATCGGAGATCTTGGGGTGGGTGTAGAGGTACTCTTCGATCTCCTTGGGGTAGATATTCTCCCCACCGCGGATGATCATCTGCTTGATCCGGCCGGTGATCTTGCAGTAGCCGTTTTCGTCCATGACCGCCAGGTCGCCGGTGTGGAGCCACCCGTCGCTGTCGATGACCTTGGCCGTCTCCTCCGGCATCTTGTAGTACCCCTTCATCACCATATATCCCCGGGCGCAGAGTTCTCCCTGTTTTCCTGGAGGGAGGGTGGCGCCGGACTCGATATCGACGATCTTCACTTCCGCGCCGGGGAGTGCCCGCCCCACGGTGGCAACCCGGAGCTCCAGGGGATCATCTGTTTGACTCTGGGTTATGCCGGGTGAGGATTCGGTCTGGCCGAAGACGCTGGTGATTTCGGTGAGGTGCATATCCTTTACCACCCGTTTCATGACTTCTATGGGGCAGACGGAACCGGCCATGATTCCTGTCCGGAGTGTGGAGAGGTCGAATTTGTGGAACTCCGGATGCTCCAGTTCGGCGATGAACATGGTGGGGACGCCGTGGACGGCGGTGCATTTTTCCTGCTGGATGGTCTGGAGAACCTTCAACGGATCAAACAGTTCCACCGGGATCATGGCGGCGCCGTGGCTGACGCTGGCCATGATCGCCAGCACCGAACCGAAGCAGTGAAAGAAGGGGACCGGGATGCAGAGGCGGTCCTGTTCGGTGAACTTCATGCACTCGCCGATCTGAAAGCCGTTGTTTATCAGGTTATGGTGGGTCAGCATGACCCCCTTGGGAAAGCCGGTGGTGCCGGAGGTGTACTGCATATTGATGACATCGTGGCGGTCCAGGGTCGACTCCACCGCGGCCAGTTCGCCGTCCGTCACCTCTTCCCCCATGGCCGTGATCTCCCGAAAATTGAGCATTCCCGCCGGAGTCTCACTGCCGATGAATACTACGTTCTTCAGAAAAGGAAGCTTGGCGCTGGTGAGGTGACCCGGCGCCGCGGAGGCCAGTTCCGGCACGACCTCGTTCAAGGTGGCCACGTAATCGGTGTCCTTCCATGATTTGACCATGAAGAGGGTGCCGGAATCGGACTGGTTGAGAAGGTAATCCAGCTCCGCCGACTTGTAGGCGGTATTCACCGTCACCAGGACCGCGCCGATCTTGGCGGACGCGAAGGAGAGGATGACCCACTCCGGGACGTTATAGGCCCAGATGGCCACATTGTCCCCCTTCTTCACCCCCAGTTTGATGAGCCCCTTGGCCAGTCGGCGGGAGATCTCGTTGAATTCCCGCCAGGAATAGCGGATATCCCGGTCATTGTAGACCAGTGCATCCCGGTCGGGGTAGCGCCCTGCAATATTGTCCAACAACCCGCCAATGGTCAACTCGATAAACTCTGCCATGAACATTCTCCTGCATACCGGTATGAGCCCGGTTAAGTGGTTAATTAAACTCGGATGTAGCGGTATCTCGTATCACGGTAGGGGGGAGGAAGTCAAGATTTTTAGAACGAGGTTTTTTATCGTATTTTGGTGGTCGCGCCCCAATAGCGCCAATCTCGGAGGTACGTTGCTAGCGTCTACGAACGGCTTTACCCGTCCGGGGAGGGAGCGTGCTTCCACCTAGCAGTTCCCGCGCCGCATCCTCCCTGCCGCATGCTTTCAACGCTTCCATGATCAGCCGCCGCTGTTCCGGGAGGTGGAACAGGAGGAGCGATTTCTGGAGATTCTTCTCCTTCTCGCCCCGGGGGACGTAGAGCTCCTTGCCGGTGAGAGGGTCCATGCCGGTGTGGTAGATGCAGGTGGCCAGGCTTCCCGGCGTGGGGGTGAAATCCTGCACCTGCTCCACCCGAAGACCGTTTCGTTTCAGAAAAAGGGCCAACTCCACCATGTCCCCCAGGGTGCAGCCGGGGTGGCCGGAGATGAAGTAGGGGACCAGCGCCTGCCGCTTCCCCAGACGGATGTTTTCCTGGCGAAAAAAGGAGAGAAACCGGAGGAAACTCTCGCCACCCGGCTTGCGCATGACCGCCGTGACCCTGTCAACCAGATGCTCCGGCGCCACCTTCAGGAGCCCCCCCACGTGATGAGCCAGGAGTTCGGTGCTGTATTCCGGTTGCTTTTCCAGAAGGTCGTAGCGGACCCCCGAGGTGACCGTCAGATGTTTGATTCCCGGGAGGGAGCGGGCCGCTCTCAGGAGTTTTGCTCCTTTTTTCCCCGAGGTTACCAGGTTACGGCAGGGGGTGGGGTACAGGCAGCTTCCTCGCCGGCACTGCTCCCCGGCGGCCTGGTTGCCGCAGGCGAGCCCGTACATGTTGGCAGTGGGGCCTCCCAGATCGCTGACGCTCCCCTTGAACCAGGGGTAGCCGGTGAACCGCCGCAGCTCCTCCAGGACCGACGCCTCGCTGCGTGACTGGATGAACTTCCCCTGGTGGTGGGTGATGGCGCAGAAGGCGCAGCCGCCGAAGCAGCCCCGGTGGGTGGTGATGGAGCAGCGGATCTGCTCCCACGCGGGGACCGGTTCCGTGTACGACGGGTGAGGCCCCTTGGTGAAGGGGAGAGCGTAGACGGCATCAAGTTCCTGTGTGGAGAGGGGCAGAGAAGGGGGATTGCAGAGCAGGAACCGTTGGCCATGGCGTTGGATCATGGTTTTCCCGCAGTGGGGGTTCTGTTCACCGTCCACCAGTTTAAATGCCTGGGCGTACTTTACCTTATCGGCGGCAACCTCTTCGTAGGAGGGTATTTCCACCCCGTTATCCGGCGCCGTCCGGGAAATATACGCCGTCCCCCGGATGTCTCTGATCTCGTTGAAAGCTTCGCCCTCTTGGAGTCGCCGGGCCAGTTCCACCAGGGGATGTTCCCCCATGCCGTAGATCAGGAGGTCGGCCTTGGCGTCCAGGAGGATGGAGCGTCGCACCGCGTCTTCCCAGTAGTCGTACTGAGCGAAGCGGCGCAGGGATGCCTCTATCCCCCCGATTACCACCGGGACATCCTTGTAGGCGGCCCGGCAGCAGGAGGTGTAGACGATGACCGCCCGATTGGGGCGGCTGCCGTGGCGATTGCCGGGGGTGTAGGCGTCATCCCGGCGAATTTTTTTCAGGGGGGTGTAGTGGGCCACCATGGAGTCCATGGCACCGCTGGCCACGGCGAAGAAGAGTCGGGGACGCCCCAGCACCCGGAACGACTGGGGGGAGCGCCAGTCAGGCTGGGGGATAATCCCCACGCGGAAGCCTTTGGCCTCCAGTAAACGCGCCAGGAGCGGCACCCCGAAGGAGGGGTGATCGATGTAGGCGTCACCGGAGACGAAGACGATATCCAGTTCATCCCAGCCGCGGGATTGAGCTTCCTGGAGGGAGATGGGGAGTGGGGAGGGGAGGGGGGGAATCATTCCACCTGAAACGAGTTGCCGTCGAAGGTAACCCTGTCCCCCGGCCGAAGTTTTCGTCCACGCCGGAGCTCCGTATCGTCGTTGACCCGAACCTGGCCGTCACGGATGAGGAGTTTCGCCTCTCCACCGGAGGAGACCGCGTTCACGGCCTTGAGGAAACTGTCCAGTTTTATATGGTCGCCATCGATTTTCATGGATCACCTTTCCCGGTTTGTCGTACTTCAGGTTGAATTTAGCATGATTATCTGATAGAGAGAGAGGAAATTTTTGCGGGAAAGGAATATCATGGTCACCACATCAGATTTCAAACGGGGGCTTGTCATCCAGATCGACGGCGCTCCCTGCTCCATCGTGGATGTCGCCTTCCAGTCTCCCTCGGCGCGGGGCGCCAACACGATGGTCAAGACGAAGTACAAAAATCTCATCACCGGGCAGGTGCTGGAAAAGACCTTTCGCTCCGGGGACAAGATGGACGAGGCCGACTTCGAGCGCCACAAGGGGCAGTTCCTCTACACCGACGGTGATAGAGGGGTCTTCATGGACATGGAAAACTATGAACAGTTCGAGCAGGAGGCGGACCAGTTCGCCACCGTCTCCCCCTTTCTGGTGGATGGAGCCGAAGTGCAGTTAGGGCTCTTCCAGGGGCGGATGATCACGGTGGAGCCTCCCAACACCGTGGAGCTGAATGTGGTGGAGACTGCTCCGGCGCTGCGCAACGCCACGGCCACGGCCCAGACCAAGGAGGCGATCCTGGAGACCGGTCTCAAACTTCAGGTTCCTCCCTATCTGGAGTCGGGGGAGCGGATCAAGGTGGACACCCGTGACGGGCGGTTCATCTCGCGGGCGTAAGGTGATTCGCGACAAAGAACATACC
>CAIUUR010000093.1 GCA_903902345.1 uncultured Geobacteraceae bacterium
GGCCCGTCTCCCCAGCGCCCTCTGCGGGGTTCTCACTATCCTTTTTGTCTATCATCTGGGGAGAAACCTCTTCGGTCGCAGGCAAGGGCTGGTGGCGGCGCTGGTTCTGGGAAGCTCCGCCGGTTTCATGATCCAGAACCGGATGATCCTCACCGACATTCCGGTGACCTTCTGTCTCACTGCGGCCTTGGGCTGCTTCGTCCTGGCTTCCCGGGGGGGGGAGCGTCGGGCCGCTGCCTACTACTACCTATTCTATCTTTTTGCCGCCCTGGCGGTGCTGGCCAAGGGACTCATCGGCATGGTCCTCCCCGGAGGGGTGATCTTCTTTCATCTTCTTCTGACCCGGCGTTGGCGGCTCCTCCGGGAGATGCGCCTCCCCACCGGTCTGCTTCTCTTCTTCTCGGTGGGAGCTCCCTGGTTTATCCTCGTTTCCCTGAGAAATCCCGAATTTGCACGATTTTTCTTTATCCACGAACATTTTGAACGGTTTTTGACCAAGGTCCATGGCCGGTATCAGCCAATCTGGTTTTTCATCCCGGTCCTCCTGGCGGGGATGCTCCCCTGGTCGATTCTGATTCCGGTATCACTTCGGAGAGTCTGGAAGGAGCGCCGAGGGGCGGAGGGGGAGTCCCGTCTTTATCTGGCGATCTGGTTCATCCTGATCTTTCTCTTCTTCTCCAAGTCAAACTCCAAGCTCATCCCCTATATTCTCCCCGTCTATCCGGCGGCGGCGCTCCTGGTGGGGGATGCCATCGTTCGGATCATTGATGGAGAGATCCCCCCGTTCCGGCTCTCCGCCTGGATTATGGCCGGGATCATGACGATTCTCGGGGTTGCCGGCGTCATCGCCCCCCCCTATGTCCCCGATGGGGTTCTCTCCACCGCCGCCGGGGCACTCATCGGCACGCTTTTCCTGGTTCAGGGGATGATTGTCTATCTTTCGCTCCGGAGGAATGAGCCGAAGCTTCTGGTGACGGGGGTGGTCATGACCTCCCTGCTTCTGATGGTGGCGGGAGCTCCTCTGGTACTGGACAAGGTGGCAGAGCACAAGCAGCTACGGGGGTTCGGGGAGGAGCTGCTCCTTCATGCCCCTCCCGATGCCGTGGTGGTAAGCCAGGGGGTTCTTCAGGGACTCTCGTTCTATGCAAAACGGAGGGTGGTGATCCTGGGAGGAGTCGGCGAACTGGAGTTCGGCAGCCAGCAGGGGGACCACAAAAAGTGGTTCATCGGCTATCCGGAACTTGTCACACTCTGGGACTCCGCCAGGCCGGTCTATCTGGTGATCAACAGGGGCGATCTTGCTGGATTGAGGTTAATGGTCCGAAATCCCGTGCATATTCTCCGGGAAAACGGGAAGCGACAGCTCATCGTCAATCGCTGATTGGGAACAGGGTGCGGAAACCCTTTGCAGCCGCCGCCCATTTGTGAGATAAAAAAGAATTGCCACTTCATTGCCGGAGGTACGCGGTGCGTTCAGAGTTTCTCCCTTTTTCCACCCCAACCATTGAAGATGCCGAGATCAACGAAGTCGTGGATTCCCTCCGCTCCGGTTGGATCACCACCGGACCCAAAGTGAAACGGTTTGAGGAGGAGTTTCGGGCCTACGTGGGGGCCGATTTTGCGGTGCCGCTCAGTTCGGCCACCGCCGGGCAGCATCTCATCATGCTCGCCCTGAAGATCGGCGCCGGTGACGAGGTGATCACCACCCCCATGACCTTCGCCTCCACGGTGAGCACCATCGTTCTGGCCGGAGCGACTCCGGTTTTGGTGGATATCGAACCGGGAACCCTCAACATCGACGTTACGAAGATCCGGGAGAAGATCACCTCCCGCACCAGAGCCATCGTTCCGGTGCACTTTGCCGGCCAGTCGTGCGACCTGGAGCCGATCTTCGCCTTGGCGAAGGAGTTCAACTTAGTTGTCATCGAGGATGCCGCCCATGCCGCCGGCGCCGAATACAAGGTGGGCAAGATCGGCTCCCTGGAGAGCGTCTCCATCTTCTCCTTTCACCCCAACAAGAACATGACCACGGGGGAGGGGGGGATGCTCTGCACCCCCGATGAAGATCTGGCCGAGCAGATCAGCCTCCTCAAGTTTCACGGTATGAACCGGGAGGCGTGGAAGCGGTTTGCCGCCAGCGGCACCCCCGGTTACGACATCGTCCTTCCCGGTTTCAAGTACAACATGATGGATATCCAGGCGGCGTTGGGGATCCATCAACTCCCCAAGCTGGACGGTTTCATCCGTCGCAGGACGGAGATTGCCGAGTTCTACAACCATGAGTTTGCCGACCTGGCGGAACTGACTCTGCCGAAACTGGCATCCTACGAACAGCGCCATGCCTGGCACCTCTACACCCCTCTGGTTCGGATCGAGACTTTGAACATAGATCGTGACCAATTCATGGCGGAACTGAAGGGGCGCAACATCGGTTCCGGACTTCACTACAAGGCGATTCATCATCATGCCTGGTACCGGGAACATCTGCATCTTTCGCCGGGTGCTCTTCCCAACGCCGATTACGCCTCGGACCGGATACTCTCCCTCCCCCTTTTTCCCCAGATGACGGATGAGGATGCCCAGGATGTGGTGGCCGCGGTGAAGGACGTGATAGTAAAAA
>CAIUUR010000094.1 GCA_903902345.1 uncultured Geobacteraceae bacterium
AACAGCACCATGCTATGGGTGCGTGCGTCTTCGGGGCGAATCAGCACCACAGACCGGAGCGCCGAGAGAGCCTCGCCAACTCGCCCCTGCATTTTAAGCACTTCGCCCAGACGACCCAACCAACCAGGCCACTGGGCATCTTGGGCCAGAGCTGCCCGCAACTGCTGCTCGGATTGACCGAACTCTCCCAGGTCTTTGAGGATATTGGACAGATTATTGCGCGCGGCCGATTCCTGGGGATTAAGTGCCCCACGGAGTATATGTTACCTTCTCGAACTTTGAAAGTTCCTTTTCGCCTACCGATAGTTTGACGACATCCTCAACCTTGATCGGAGGTGTCATGTTGCTGAAGATGTACCGCATTTCCGGGCTGCGGAGCAGTTCCACCGTAAGTCGTTCGTGGTTCCACCCTTTTGGCAGGAGTTCCTTTTCTGCAGCATGTGAAAAAGGAAGGTGCCCCAGGTCATGGCAGAGAGCGGCCATTCGGAGGACCTTACGCCAGTAGGAACGTAAGTCGTCTCTCTGGGGAATGATCCCAGCAACTTTCTGATGAACATTGAACGGATTCGTAACAACTGAAAAGACACGATCGGCCAGCTCCATAACGCCGATGGAGTGCTCGAATCGCCTGTGGGTTGCGCCCGGATAGACCAGATACGTCAACGCGAGTTGGTGAATGTAACGTAACCGCTGAAACGGTCGGGAATTGATTACGGAGCGTTCGTCGGAGTCGAAGTAGGCAAATACATGAATTGGATCACGAAGTTCATGAATATTTTTGCTCATGGTATTTCCTCAGAGGAAAGATAATTGACATCGATTTTCCGATAACCGTAAGGAATGCCTGAACCGCCGAGCAGCTCAGATCTTGTTGATGAACACCTCTCTCGGTTTACTGGTCCCGTCACTGGGCCCCACGATCCCTTCCTGTTCCATCTTCTCGATAATCCGGGCGGCCCGGTTATAGCCGATGCGCAGGCGGCGCTGGACCATGGAGATGGATGCCTGTTTGGCCTCCGCCACCAGGGCTACGGCGTCGTCATACCGGTCGTCAATGACCTCGTCTTCATCACCGGAGACCTTGTCATCCCCCGGCTTCATGGCCATGATCGACTTGTCGTAGACCGGTTTACCCTGTTTTTTAAGGAAATCCACCACCCGCTGGACTTCGGCGTCGGAGACGAAGGCGCCGTGAAGCCGCTGAAGGCGGGAGGTACCTGGTGGGAGGAAGAGCATATCCCCCATCCCCAGGAGGGTCTCGGCGCCGTTGCAGTCCAGGATGGTCCGGGAGTCGGTCTTGGACGAGACCTGGAAGGAGAGTCGGGCCGGGAAGTTGGCCTTGATGAGACCGGTGATGACATCTACGGAGGGGCGTTGGGTGGCCAGGATCAGGTGGATCCCCGCAGCCCGGGCCATCTGGGCCAGCCGGGCGATATACTCCTCAAGCTCGCGTCCTGCCACCATCATCAGGTCGGCCAACTCGTCCACGATGACCACGATGTAGGGGAGGTGGCCGTGCTCCAGCGGTTCGGCCACGGCGGTGAACTCCTCCGTGAACTCGTCAATGGGGTCGTCGAAGGATTCCTCGATCTCGTCGACCGTCACGGTCCGATTGGCGTCGTGCTCTTCGGCTTCCTTCTCCTCCCGCTCGATTTTTTTGTTATAAGAGTCGATGTTCCGGACCCCTTTGTCCGACATGAGCCGGTAGCGCCGCTCCATCTCCCTGACCGCCCACTTGAGAGCCAAAGCCGCCTTCTTGGGATTGGTCACCACGGGGAGGAGGAGGTGGGGTATCCCCTCGTAGATGGAGAGCTCCAGCATCTTGGGATCCACCATGATGACCCGGACATCCTTGGGGGTAGCTGTGTAGAGGAGGGAGAGAATGATGGTGTTGATGGATACCGATTTGCCTGAGCCGGTGGCCCCGGCCACCAGGAGATGGGGCGCCCGGGCCAAGTCGGTGACGACGGGGAAACCGGCGGTGTCTTTTCCCAGCGCCATGGGGAGTTTCATCTTGTGTTTATGGAAATCTTCGCAGTTGAAGATCTCCCGGAGAAAGACCGTCTCACGGTTCCGGTTGGGGATTTCTATCCCCACCACCCCCTTGCCGGGGATGGGGGCGACGATCCGGATGGAGAGGGCCTGCAGCGCCATGGAGAGATCGTCGGAGAGCCCGGCGATGCGGCTCACCTTGATGCCGGGTCCGGGGAAGAATTCGTACATGGTGATGACCGGGCCGGGGCAGATCTCCACCACCTCGCCATCCACGCCGAAGTCGGCCAGTTTCTTCACCAGAAGACGGGCGTTCAGTTCCAGCACATCTTTGTCGACCTTCTTATCCGTTGCCGGGGGGACATCAAGCAGCGACAGGGGGGGGGTCGTATAAGCCCCCTCGGACTTGATGAAGTCGAAGGCCTCCTGTATCGGGGTCTCCTTCCCCTTCTCCTTCTTCTTTTCCTTCCGGATGATGGCGTCAGGGAGCGGCGTCGGAACCGGGACCTTCTTTATGTTGGGGGTGGCGCCGGGTGGCGGGGACTCTGCCTCGGCATTTTTCCTCAGCGCCGCCAACTGCCGGCGGCGTTCCCATTTCTGCCGGAACGCTTGAAGGCACCAGTCGGCATAGAGGGTGAAGGAAAACTGGGCAAGGATCATGATGCAGGCGGCCAGTATGGGTACGATGAAGAGCAGCGCTCCCGGCGCCCCCAGGGATCGCTTCAGGAAAACGGCCAATCCGAACCCGAAAAGTCCTCCGGTGGGGAGTTGCTGGCCGAGGAACAGGGTCATTGGAAAATTGAAGCCGAAGAGGGTCGCAACGGAGACCAGGAGCCCGAGAAAGGCGCCGAACTTGTACCCCTTCCAGATGACTGTTTTGAAGCGGAGGAAGCGATAGGCCACGTAGAGGAGCGCCAGGGGGATCAGGTAGGCGGCAATTCCGAATCCCGAGAGGAGGAGGTCCGCCGTCTGGGCGCCGACCCATCCCCCCAGGTTCTTGAACCCCGCCTGGGATGACCAGGTGTTGGCGGTCCGGTCTGAGGAGTTAACCGTGATCAGCGCCATCCCCAGAAACAGTCCCAGGGCGCCCAGGCCGAATCCCTTGACCTCGTTTATCAGTGGTGGTGTGTCGTTATTCATAGGTTCTACATTTCGATGATCATGGGGAGGATCACCGGGCGACGCTCGATGGTCTTGTTGAAGAATCTCCGGAGTACCCGGCGGACTTCCAGTTTCACCTCGCCCCAGTCTGACATGACGGTGGTATTCAGCGCCGACAGGGTGTCCAGAACCAGCTTCTTCGCCTCACTCAGATACTCCTGACTTTCATCTTCGAAGACGAAGCCGCGGGAAAGGATGTCCGGCCCGTAGATGATCTCCCCGGATGCCTGGTTGATGACGATGATCACCACAACCATGCCATCCTCGGACATATGCTTCCGGTCCTTGAGGACGATGTTCCCCACATCCCCCACCCCCTTGCCGTCCACGAAGACCCGACCGGTCTCGATCTTGTCCACCACACTCATCTCGCCGTCACTGAAACAGACCACATCGCCGTTTTCGATGACGATACAGTTCTCCGGTGGCATCCCCAGCCGGAGGGCAAGGCTCCGGTGTCGGACCAGATGACGGTATTCGCCGTGGACCGGAATGAAGAAGCGGGGGCGGACCAGGTTGTGCATGATCTTCAGTTCCTGGCGACTGGCGTGCCCCGAGACATGGACCTCGGAGACCTTCTCGTAGTAGACCTCCACACCGATCTTGTACAGGTTGTTAATAAGCGCCGAGATGGTCCTTTCGTTGCCGGGGATGAATTTCGAGGAGAGGATTACCGTGTCACCGGGGCCCAGCTTGATCTGCTTATGGTCCCCCATGGCGATGCGGGAGAGGGCGCTCATGGGCTCCCCCTGGCTCCCGGTGGTGATCATGCAGATCTCCTGGGGCGCCAGTCGGTTCATCTCCCGCAGGTCGATCATGACCCCGTCGGGAATCTTCAGATACCCCAGCTCCCGGGCGATCTGGACGTTGGCGATCATGGAGCGTCCGTTGAGGAGGACTTTTCGCTTGAAGCGGACCGCGCTATTCACCACCTGCTGCACCCGGTGGATGTTGCTGGAGAAGGCCGCCACCACGATCCGTCCCGGACATTTGGGGAAGATCTCGTCAAAAGCCTCTCCCACGTACTTTTCCGAGAGGGTGAAACCACTCGTCTCGATGTTGGTGGAATCGGCCAACAGCGCCAGCACCCCTTCTTCGCCGTAGCGGGCGAAGGTGGCCAGATCGGTGAGCTCTCCGTCCACCGGGGTCTGGTCCAGCTTGAAGTCGCCGGTGTGGATCACCACCCCCTCGGGGGTCCGGATGGCTAGGCCGCAGCCGTCCACGATGGAGTGGGTGACCCGGATGAATTCCACCTGGAACTCCCCCAGCGTGACGACATCCCGGGGCTTCACCACGCCGAACGCCACGGAACGCTCCAGGTCGAACTCCTTGAGCTTTTCCCGGATGAAGCCCAGGGTGAGGGCCGTGCCGAAGAGGGGGGGGGTGATGTCCCGAAGGATATACGGGAGGGCGCCGATGTGATCTTCGTGGCCGTGGGTGAAGACGATGCCGCGGATTTTCTCACGGTTTTCACGGAGATAGGAGATGTCGGGGATGACGATGTCGATCCCCAGCATATATGATTCGGGAAACATGAGACCGCAGTCCACCACGATGATGTCGTCGCCGTACTGAAGTACGGTCATGTTCATCCCGATCTCCCCCACTCCGCCCAGGGGGATGATCTTCAGTCCGGAGTTATCTTTCACCTTTCACCTTCTTCCTTTGTGTACGATTGCCGCTATCCGCTCGTCGCAACGATCGATCCACTCCTTGCCCGGTTGCAGCAGCCAGGACGCCGAATAAAATGAACTCCGGAGCGCCCGGTAGACCATGAGTTCCCGTTCCTTGTCACCCCGCTGCCGGGCGCTCTCGGCTATGCGCCAGAGAGACTGGGCAGCCTTTGACACCAGCGGACTGAAGGGGGTATACATATGGATCGCCGCTTCGTAGCCGGCCGTGGCCTGGTTAAGGTCACCACTCCTCTCGGCCGCTTCACCCTTGGCGAACTGGCTCCATTGTCGGTACTGGGTGTTCCCGGCCAGCAGGATCAGGGAGATGGCCGCGATGATCGCGCAATTGGTGACTATGCTCTTGAACTGTTCCATAATCTCAGGTGATGAAGAAGTCGGGGAGTACCGAAAGGAGTATCCCGATGATGAAGGCGACGAGTCCGGCCACCGCAGATAATGCCGCGGCGCTGTCCCATGGTGACTTGAACGTGTGGGCGGCCCGGAGTCCCCACCCCGCCGTTACTGCCCCGGCTGCTGCCATGATCAGGTACAGGTTGTTCATCTCTGTTTCAAACCCCTCTCCACGGCGTTTCGGACCTGCTCTCGCAGGAGTTCGCGGGCCGCATTACCCGTTCCTTCCGGCAGCAGCGGCGGACCGAAGGTGATGCTGATTCCCCCCGGGTAGAGTGCGAACCGGTTACGGGGGTTGACCTCCCTGCTACCGTTGATGGTAAAGGGGACCACCGGGACGGCGGCCCGGGAAGCCAGGATGAACCCACCTTTCTTGAAGGGGAGGAGGCTCCCGTCATGAGTCCGGGTTCCTTCCGGAAAGAGTACCACGCTGACCCCGTCATGGATTCTCCGGGCTGCCTCTTCGATACTCTTCAGCGCCTGACGGCCATCGCTTCGATCCAGGGGAATATAGCCGGCTCGTTGCATGGCCCCTCCGAAAAACGGGACCCGGAAGAGTTCCTCCTTGGCCAACCAGGAAAAACGTCGGGGGATGGCGACCGTCAACGCCAGGATATCGAAGTTGCTCTGATGGTTCCCCATGTAGATGACCGGGCCCTCCAGAGGGATATGTTCCGTCCCCACCGCAGTCACCTTGACCCGGTTCATGGCCAGGGAGGTCCGGCTCCAGAAGCGGGCGCAGCCGTGGGCGAAGGCCCCGCTGGCGTCGAACAGGGTCCCGATGATGGCGACGATGCTGCACCCTCCGGTGAGCGGTGCAAAAAAAACAAAGAAAAACAACGCTCTCCACATGAAAGACTCCGTCAGGATAACCGATGTAAAGTACTTTTTTTTTGTGCCGGAGTCAAACAAATATCACCGGCGTCATGCACGGCCGTTGGGGGGCACGGCCGGATGCCCTTACGGAGGTTGACGCACCAGGTGTTTTAGCATATATAGGTGGAAAACAGCACCTCAAGGAGCTCAACCATGTTCAAGAAGTTACTGGTAACCCTGACTCTCGCGCTTCTCTGCGCAAGCCCCGTCCTGGCCAAGGATGCGCATGCTGCCACCGGCAAGAATCCGGCGGTGGAGATCGACACAAACATGGGAAAGATCACGGTGGAGCTCTTCGCCAAGGAAGCGCCCCTCTCGGTGAAAAATTTCCTGGAGTACGCGGAGAAGGGGCATTACAGCGGCACCGTCTTTCATCGGGTCATTGCCGGTTTCATGATCCAGGGGGGGGGGCTGACTGCCGAGATGATCCCCAAGCCAACGGCTCCTCCCGTCAAGAACGAGGCGGCCAATGGACTCAAGAATGATCGGGGAACCCTCTCCATGGCTCGCACTGGTGATCCGGACAGCGCCACCTCGCAGTTCTTTGTCAATCTGGTGGATAACAACAATCTCAATCGTCCCAGCCCCGACGGCTACGGTTACTCGGTTTTCGGCAAGGTAGTAAAGGGAATGGAGGTGGTGGACAAGATCGCCGCCACCAAGACGGGGATCAAGAAGGGATTCCGCGATGCGCCGGAAACCCCGGTTGTCATCAACTCAGTCAAATTGTTGAAATAATGCTGAGATAACTTTACTCAGAGGTATACAGCGTGTAGTGTCCCCTCACCCTGTCCCTCTCCCACAAACGGGGAGAGGGACAGGGTGAGGGGCGGTTCGAATCTCATCTTCCAAATCCTTTGTCCGCGGCGATGATGATCCCCCCCAGAAACACCGTCGCTGCCGCCAACATCAGGGGGATGGCGAAGCCCCCCCGGTCGGCGACGAGGCCCGCCAGGGTTGGGCCGACGACCTGGCCGGCGCTGAAACAGGCGGTGAGGATGGCCGCCGCTACCCTCCCGTTGTTTCCTGCACGACGGTACCCCTCGGACATGACCAGAGTGACGATACCCAGGAATGTCCCGCCGAAGCTGATTGCCGCCAGGGCCGCCATCAGCGGATTCCGTGCCTGAATGCTCAGAAGAATGCCGGCGGCCTGGATGGCGTAGGCAAGGAGCGCCGCCCGTTTCACCCCGAATCTGCGCGACACCTGCTGCCAGATCACCGTTGAGGGAGCTGCGGCCAGCCCCACCGCTACCCAGCTGAGGGAGGCGTACTGCTCCAGTCCGGGGGTTCGTCCCACCATGGCCACGATGAAGGTGGCGCTGATAACGTAGCCGAATCCCTCGCAGGTGTAGGCCACGGCGAGACGACGTATACCGGAGTTGCCTTCACGTATCGCTCCCTGGATATGCTCCGTGGGAGGAGCGGCGTTCCTTTTCTGAGCCAGGAGAATTCCCGCCAATGCCAGCGCCAGGGCGATTACTCCCATCCCCAGCCAGCAGCCACGCCACCCCCCCAGCGCATCCAGTTGCGGTACCATGAGACCGCTCAGGGCTATTCCCAGGCCGATGCCGCCGTAGAGCGCCCCGCCGATGCCGGTCTCGCCCCGTTTGGCCAGGGCCTCGGTGACCTCCACGGCGATGACGACGAAAAGAATCGCACTGGCGATCCCCCCCGCCAGGCGCAGTGTTCCCCACCAGAGGGGGGAGGCGAAGAGTCCCATGAGTAGCGTCGTGGCGATGCTGGCCGCCAGCGCCCCCACGTTCAGCGGTACCCGACCGAGAAGCCGGGGGAAGAACGCGCAGAGGAGAGCCCCCAGCAGGTACCCCACATAGTTGAAGGAGGCCAGGGAGCCGGTCTCGGCGTGGGAGAGCCCCAGATCCCGTTCCATGAGGGGGAGAATGGGGGTATAGGCGAAACGGCCGATCCCCATGGCCACCATCATCCCGAGGATGCCTCCTCCCAAGATCCGCCACGACTCTATCCGGTTTCTCCGTACATCATCAAGTACTTTTGTTTTCGCTGTTTTCATCCCCGCGATGCTACCGATAACGACGGCGTAAAGCAATAATTTTCAGTGTCCGACTGCGTCAGTTCTGATATGCTGGCTTTCATGGGCCGCCTTACCGTGGTCAGACACGCCGTGATAAGATGACACTAGACATAATGTCTAGCCGAAACTGGAGGGTTCTCCCCATGACAGGAATTGCCGAAACGTTCATAGCCTCGAAGAGTGGGGGTGCTCAGCTCACCCTCTCCCCGGAACAGGTGCGACGCTACCAACACACCAACAGGCTCTACGCCGTCCTCAGCGCCGTCAACCGTACCATCATCCGGAAGCTGGGGAGAGACGAGTTGTTGCCGGAGATCTGCCGGATACTGGTGGAGGTGGGAGAGTTTCGATCGGCAGGCTTCGGGGTTCCTGACGTCGACGGGTGGCTCCTCTTCGAGGCAACCTACGGCATCGTACCGGCACACCTTGAGGATGTCCGGATCTCCATCCATGATATACCCGAAGGGCGTGGCCCGACGGGGACCGCCATCCGGGAGAGGCGTCCCGTCATCATCAACGACATCGCCACCAACGCCGCCATGGGGCAGTGGCGCGACCAGATCGTTCGGGCTGGAGTCAACTCCAGCGGTTCTTTTCCGGTGCGGCTCCCCTCCGGCGACCTTGGCGGCCTTACCCTCTTCTCCACCGAGTGCGATTTCTTCTCCACTGAGGTGGAGGAACTCCTCAATGAAATAACTGCCGACATAGGCTTTGCCCTGGAATTCACCGCCACGGAGGAACGGAGAGCGGAGGCAGAGAATCAGTTGGCTCATACCCAGGCGTTGGCCAGAATCGGCGGGTGGAGTGTGGATCTGACCACCGGTATGTGCAGTAACTCACCCGAAGCGAGTCGGATAACCGGGATGCCGACTCACTCGGTCCCTCTGGAGAGCTTTCAGGCCATCGTTCACCCGGACGACAGCCCTTCCATGGATCAGGCCATGGCGCAGACCTTTCACACCGGCGCTCCCTTTGACATCGAACATCGCATCATTGTCGGTGGGGAGCTCAAATGGGTGCATGGTATGGCGGAGATTGAGCATGACCCCTCCGGTCGGCCCAAGCGGGTCTTCGGGATGCTTCAAGATATCACGGAGCGGAAGCAGGCCCAGGAGGTGCAGCAAGCCTTCGAGGAGCGGTTTCGCGTCATCTTCGAGAGTTCCACCGAGGGAATCATCGTCCATGATCTGCGGGACGGATCGATTCTCATGGTCAATCCGGCACTCTGCGCCCTGTTCGGCTATGAAGAGGCCGAATTTCTTCGTCTTTCGGTGGCGGATATGCATCCTCCGGACTCCTTTCAGGAGGTTCAAGCCGATTTTGAGGCGCTTTGCAGTGGCAGGTATACGCATTCGGTGGATCTCCCCTGTGCCCGGCGCGACGGGACCCTGTTTTACGTCAACGTTACCGGCAGTCTCATGACCCTGCAGGGTAAGGGATACCTGGTGGCGTTCTTTACCGATATCACCCAGCGTAAGAGGGACGAGGCCGCACTGCAGCTACAGACGGAACAGCTCCGCGAGGAGGTCGCTGCTCGCCGGGTGGCCCAGGAGGAGCTGTTGGAGGAGCGGCGTCAACTGGAGGAGCTTAACCGGGAACTGGAGGCGCGGGTGGCGGAGGAGGTGCGTCGAAGCAGGGAGAAGGACAAGGCGCTCATGCTCAGCGAAAAGATGGCCGCCATCGGTCAGCTGGCGGCCGGCGTGGCCCATGAGATTAACAACCCGATGTGTTTCATCACCGGTAATCTGGGGATGCTGGCCCGGTATTTCAACAGTATCATCGGCTACGATCAGCGGCTGCGGCAACGGGACGATGACGCAGCGCCGCTTTCCCCGGCGGAGTTAGACGGGATCAGGGCGGGGTTGGATATCGGCTACATTCTTGCAGACGGGGTTGATATGATCAGCGAATCCATGACCGGCGCCATGCGGGTCACCCGGATTGTCAAGGATTTGAGGAGCTTTTCCCGTGTGGATGCTCCGGAATTCGAAGCAGTTACGTTGACCTCCTGTCTGGAGAGCGCTCTCACCGTGGCCGAGATAGAATTACAGCATGTGACCACCATCCGTAAGGAATTTCAATCGGTTCCCGAGCTGTTCTGTCGTCCGGGGCAGTTGAACCAGGTCTTCCTGAATCTCCTCCTCAATGCCGGGCATGCCATTGTTGCGTCAGGGGAGATCATCCTCCGCTGCTGGCATGACCTCTCCAACATCTACGCCTCGGTGAGCGACTCGGGTAAGGGGATTCCGGACGAGGTCCGCTCCCGGCTCTTCGAACCGTTCTTCACTACCAGGGACGTGGGGAAGGGGACCGGCCTTGGACTCAGCACCTGCTATGAGATCGTCAAGGCGCATGGCGGGGAGATCCTGGTGGAGAGCGAGCCGGGTCGGGGGGCAACCTTTACGGTGAGACTCCCCCGCACCCCTCCCGATTCTTACCCTGAACCTGGAACCCCGAACCTAGAACCTAGCTGTTGAGTGCCGCGTCCGTCTTATCCTTCTCCATGGCGCCGTCCATGACTTTGTAGGCGCAGAAGGCTCCGCACATGGTACAGGCGCCATGGTCGGCCACTCCCGATTCGGCCCGGAGTTTTCTTGCCTTCTCCGGGTCCATGGCCAGGCTGAACTGACCCTCCCAGTCGAGCCTTTTGCGGCACTTGGCCATGGCGATATCTTTGTCGATGGCTCCCTTCAACCCCTTGGCGATATCGCCGGCATGGGCTGCAATGCGGGAGGCGATGACCCCTTCGCGCACATCTTCCACGGTGGGAAGCCTCAGATGTTCACTGGGGGTAACGTAACAGAGAAAGTCGGCCCCTGCGGCGGCGGCGATGGCCCCGCCAATGGCGCAGGTGATATGGTCGTAGCCGGGTGCGATGTCGGTGACCAGGGGCCCCAGGACGTAAAAGGGGGCTCCGTGACAGAGCCGTTTCTGCAGGATGATGTTTGTCTGTATCTGGTTCAAGGGGACATGCCCTGGCCCTTCGATCATCACCTGAACCCCGGCGTCCTGGGCCCGCTGAGTCAGTTCTCCCAGGAGTATTAACTCGAAAATCTGTGCCCGGTCGGTGGCGTCGGCCAGGCAGCCGGGACGAAAACCGTCACCCAGAGAGAGGACCATATCGTACCGTTTGGTTATCTCCAGGAGTCGGTCGAAATGCTCATAGAGGGGATTTTCCTGCCGGTTATGAATCATCCACTCGATGGTGAAGGAGCCCCCTCGGGAAACGACATCCATGAGTCGCCCCTCGTTCTTCATCCGCTCCACCGTGGCGCGGGTGACTCCGCAGTGGACGGTGATGAAGTCCACCCCATCCTCGGCGTGCTTGATGATCCCTTCGAAGATGTCCTCCACGGTCATATCCACCATCGCCTTCTGCTTTACCCGAACCGTATCCACCGCTGCCTGGTAAAGGGGGACGCTGCCGATGCAGACCTCTGTCTCCGCCACGATGGCCCGCCGGATTTCGTCCACCGGGCCTCCCGTGGAGAGGTCCATGAGGGCGTCGGCCCCGTATTTTACGGCGACCCGGGCCTTTTCCAACTCCGTGGCGATATCCATATCATCGGCGGAGGTGCCGATGTTGGCGTTGACCTTGGTTCTCAGCCCCGTACCTACGGCCAGAGGGCGGCCGTTTTTCCGTTTGATGTTTCGGCAGACGACGATGGTCCCGGCGGCGATGCCGGCCCGGATGAACTCGGCCTCTACTCCCTCGGTGAGGGCTGCCTCTTTCATGGTCTCGGTGATGATGCCCTGGCGGGCGGATTCGAGCTGGGTCACGGTAACTCCTAGGTTAAGGTTAAGGTTCAGGTCAGGGGAAGGCAAACATGGGTTTCCTCGACCTCAACCTTCACCTGATTTTATCTGGTTTCTCGTGCGGCGAGGTAGTGGTTCACCGGGCCGTGACCACGTCCCAGGGGGCGGGCCGTCTTTATTGCCGTGGTAATGAACTCCTTGGCCCGTTTCACCGCCTCCGGGAGCGGCTCTCCCTGGGCCAGATACGTGGCGATGGCGGTGGCGAAACTGCAGCCGGTGCCATGGGTGTTCTTGCTAAGGATGCGGGGGACGGCAAAACGGGTGAAACCCTTGCCGTCGTAGAGGAGGTCCACTGATTCCCCATCCATGAGATGTCCCCCCTTGACCAGGACATTTTTCGCCCCCATGCCGTGAAGGAGTCTGGCCGCGACGGCCATCTCTTCTTCGTTCCGGATGATGGTGCCGGTCAACCGCTCCGCCTCGGGGATGTTGGGTGTTAGAAGATAGGTCAGGGGGAGGAGCGTGGTGCGAAGCACTCCCACCGCGTCCCGATCCATGAGCGATGTTCCTCCTTTGGCCACCATCACCGGGTCCACCACAACGATTTTCATATTGAATTCGGTCAGTTTGTCCACCACCGAGGTGATAACCTCCGCCGAGTTGAGCATGCCGATCTTGACCACATCCACCGGGATGTCCGAGAGGACCGCTTCCATCTGGTGCTCCACGAAGGAGGGGGGGAGACTGTGGATGCTGCTGACTCCCCTGGTATTCTGGGCGGTGAGGGCGGTAATAGCCGTGGCGACGTAGCTCCCCAGAAGCGTTCCGGTCTTGGTGTCTGCCTGAATGCCGGCTCCGCCGCTGGAATCGCTCCCCGCCACGGAGAGGATGACACCGCGCGGCCAGGGGGCCTTTCTGTTAAAGAGGAGCGACAATTCCGCAGCCGCCACGGCCGGGTCCGGTGCGGAGAGGATCGCCGAGATCACCGCCACGGCGTCGGCTCCGGCGTCGATGACCGTGGCTACGTTGTCCCGGGTGATCCCACCGATGGCGACGATGGGGATGCTCAGCCGCCCCTGGAGCTCTGCCAGACACCCAGGACCGGGGAGGTGGGTGATCTCCTTGCTCCGGGTGGGGTACATGGCGCCGAAGCCGATATAGTCGGCGCCGTCGGCCTCAGCCCGGATCGCCTCGTCCAGGGAATGGGTGGAGACGCCGATGATCTTTTTTGGTCCCAGCCGCTTGCGGGCCGCGGCGACCTCGCCGTCGTCCTGCCCCAGGTGTACGCCGTCCGCGTCCAGCTCCTTGGCCATTTCCACATCGTCGTTGATGATGAAGGTCGCCCCGGCCGAAGCGCAGAGCTGTTTTAGTTCCCCGGCGAGTTCCCAGCGACGATCATCGTTCTCCCCCTTGTTCCGGTACTGGACGATCCGGACCATTCCGTTCAGCGCCGCCGAGACCCGCTCCGGCAGGTTGTCCGACTGGTCGGTGATGAGGTAGAGTCCCTTGAGGGGGAAACGAATTTTTTCCTTGCTGACAACGAGTCGAAGTGGTTGGTCAGGGGAAGTCATGGGGGTCCTTTAAAGAGGAAAAGCCGCGGCAGGGCGCGGCTTTTCTGGTCATCATCTCTGACGACGAACGGGCCGCTTTCCTCCGCCGGTGCTAACCGGATCAGGTTCCAAGGGTCTCCGCCGATTGCGGATCTCAGTTCGAACGAACTCCCCCAGCAGGCATGATGCAAGGATGACAGGGTAAAGTAAAATTACCCGATAGTCAACGGATTTTGCCTTTACACCCCAGGGATGACATGATACCTACTACAAATCATGTTCGACAGTCGACCCACCATAGCGGAGATCAATCTCCGGTCGCTTCGCAGCAACTATGACCGCATCAGGGAGGGTATCCCGGCAGAGTGCGGCATTCTGGCTGTGGTCAAGGCTGACGCCTATGGCCATGGCTTCAAGGATATCACTGCGGAGCTGGAAAAACTGGGGGTTACCGCCTTCGGGGTCGCCTTCCTGGCGGAGGGGATTCAGCTCCGGAAAAGCGGTATAGACCGTCCGGTACTGGTACTGGGAGGGATCTACCCGGGACAGGAGCGGAAGTGCGTCGGTTTCAACCTCTCCGCGGCGCTCTTTCATCTGGATCAGGCGCGGGCTCTGGATGCTGCCGCCCGCAAACTCTTTCGCAAGGCGCTGGTTCATCTGAAAATAGATACGGGGATGGGGCGGCTGGGTATTCGGTACGATCAGGCAGAGGAATTTTTCCGGGAGCTCAAAGGTTTCAAACATCTGGAGTTGGAAGGGATTTTTTCCCACTTTGCCTCGGCTGACGAACTGGACGACGATGCCGAGAGGTATACCACGCAGCAGGAGGAGCGGTTTGCCGCCACGGTGGCGACGGCGAAGCGTCTGGGGTTTTTCCCGCGTTATCTCCATATGGCGAACAGCGCGGCGGCCATTAATCGTCCCCTTGCCTGCTGTAACCTGATTCGCCCGGGAATTACCCTCTATGGCGCCCTCCCTTCCGCCGATTTCCAGGGGAAGCTGGATCTCCAGCCGGTCATGAGCTTGAGGAGCCGGATCGGGATGCTCAAGTGGGTGGAACCGGGGACCAGCATCAGCTACGCCCGCCGGTATGTGGCGAAACAGCGGACCCTCATCGCCAGTGTGCCGGTGGGATATGCTGACGGGTATCTCCGGGCCTTTACCAACCGGGGAGAGGCCATCGTGCGGGGGAGGCGGGTGCGGGTCACCGGGACGGTCTGCATGGACTGGATCATGCTGGATGTGACCGGGATTGACGGGGTAATGGTGGGGGACGCGGTGACCCTTCTGGGATGCGATGGGGAGGGTAACAGTATCCGGGTGGAGGAGCTGGCGGCGCTGGCTGGGACCATCCCCTATGAGATCTTTTGCACCATCAGCAAGCGGGTGCCGAGGGTGTATGTTGACTGACTAAGGCGAGAGGGTAGAGGAGCGAGGTTCAGGGTTCAGGGTTCAGGGTTAAACTTTGAACCTTGAACCTTGAACTTATTTGACGGGTTTGAAGGAGGGAGTCATGGCGGAGACGAACAAGGAACGGTGGTTGAGTTGGCTGGCGCTGTCCACGGCCTTCATGGCGGTCATTTCGGCGGTGACCACCATGTATATGGGGAAGTTTTCGTCCAAGGCGGTGCTCGTGCAGGGACAGGAGACCAACCAGTGGGCCTATTACCAGGCCAAGAGTATCAAGTCGCATACCTTCGATATGCAGAAACAGGCGCTGGAGCTGCAACTGCTGGTCCAGGGGAGGGGGATGACGCCGGAGGTTCAGGGCAAATTTACCGGAAAGATCCGGGATTACGACAAGGAGGTTAAACGGTACGAGGCGGAGAAAAAAGAGATCAAGGCCAAGGCGGATGAGCTGGCCGAGACCAGGCTCAAGGCCCAGCATATGGGGGGGAATTTCGGTTACGGTCTACTTTTTGTCCAGATCGCCATCATGATGACCTCCATTGCAAGTCTCATGAAAAAGAAGCCGCTCTGGTATTTCGGTCTGGCCGCCATGCTGGGATGGCTCTTCTTCTTTCTTGATGCGATCTATTTGTTTTATTGACGTTTTTTTCTGAATTTTCCCGTTGCCTCCACCACCTGCAGGGCGGTGAATCCCGCCGTGATCCCTACCAATCCGCCGACCAGGACATCCAGTGGGTAGTGCGCTCCCACGTAAAGTCGACTTAACGCCACCCCCGTGGCGAAACTCCAGAGCGGAACATTCCATGCCCACCCTCGACCGTGCCCCAGTGTGTAGGCCATCATGACGGCAAAGACCGTGTGTCCCGAGGGGAGGGAATTCTTCAGCTTCAACTCCCCCAACACCCGAACCTTGCTCAAGCCCAGCGCCGCCGCCGGTCGAGGAACCTGCAGCAACTGTTTGAGCCCCTCCTCCATGACCAGCCCCAGGATGGAGCCGAGGATGAGTAGCAGCGGGTAGCTCCAGGGCATCCGTTTCCGGTCAATCGCGGCCCAGACGGCCAGGATGAGAGCGTAGCTGTAGACCATTCTCGAACTCCCCAGATAGGTGAGGAGCGGCATGAGCAGGTCAAACAACCGGTTACAGAAGTTGTGATTGATCAGGAGAAACAGCTTTTGGTTGATGCTGCCGGCGCCGTACAGTACTTGGTGTAGCTGTTGATTCACGCTGGAGATCCTTACGTCCCATGGGGGGCAATCACTTTATGATGATCAGTTCGCCAACCGGCTGGGATGCGGCGACCTCAACTCCAAAATCCACGGCATCTTTGGGTAATCCCGGGAAAACGATGACGAAGGGGACTGTCTTACCGGGGGGGACGCCGATATTGGCGTAGGAAGCGCCCAGCTTGTTGTTCATGGCTTCTTCGATCTTGGCCAAGGGGAGCGTAGCCAGTTGCTCCGAGGTAAGCGGGTTACCGCAGTAGGTCGTTTTCTGAAGGATGACCGTTCCGGCCGAGTTGTAGATCAGCCCCCGCACCTGGATGGCGGCATGGGGTGTGGGGTAGAGGTTAAGGGCTTCGCCCTTCAGGACAAAAAGCTCCTTCCCCTCGCGGGTGTTGACGTAACTCCCTTCCAGATTTTTTACCAGAACCCGCTCCTGAATCTTGTCATCGGCGTTCAGCAGTCGCGCCAGGCTCCCGAGCCCAATCTTTCGCAGCGCCTCGGGACCTTCCAGCAGGTAGAGTGCGCCCACACCACCTACGAACAGGAGGAGGAGGCCTCCCAGGAAGATGCCGAGGATGGCAAGGGGAGAAGGTCCCTGGCGACGTGATGTTTGTACCGGCGTATCATCCTCCACGTTGTCGGAGGGGTCGGTGGTAACGACATCATCAGGGGGAGGAAGCTCCGACCAGACGGATTCGTCCGATGTCTGCTCTTCGCTGGGGGGGGACTCGTCGTCGATGACGGCTGAAGCACCATCGCTCTCCTGATCCTGGGCAAGATCCGAGGGCGCTTCCTCGTCGGTTTCCGTGTAACTCTCCGGCGCTGATACTGCTCCATCATCCTCGGGAACGGCTTCCCTACGAGAAGAAGGTAGCGCTATGGGGGGGATCGGTTCAGGCGGTAGTCCGTTGACGAGAGTGTCAAAGTCGACGCTGTTGATATCGTCCAGTTCCGGAACCCACGGTTCCCGTTTTGGAGCAACCTTGACCGATTTTACTACCCTGGGTGCTTTGCCGGAGCTCTTTGACGGCTCTTCGGTTATTGTCGATGGGGGAGGGGGAACCACCGTTTCGTTCCGGAGGGACTCATTCGTAAAGGAAAATTCCAGGACATCATCGGGTTGAGGTGGCGCCGGGAAAACCTCCCCGGGAGAGGTGCGTCTCTCCTCCTGATTCACCGAGGGGAGCGAAACCGGTGCTGCCGGTTCGAAGGCAAAGCTGAAATCGTCATCGGCTGCATCGGTGGCCGGCGACGGCGCGGGGAGCTCCGAGGGGAGCGTGAACTCGACACTATCCTGGGGAATGGAGGAGGAATCCTTCGTAGGAGTTGATGCCGGCTCTTCTTCAGGGAGGAAAAAAGGAGGTGGAATCTCCTCTGTCCCTGACGGCTCGTGGGCTTCCGGTTCCGGAGTAGCGGAGGGTTCTTGTGGCGGTGTCGCCTGCTCCGCCACGGATCCTTGAAGATCGAACAGCGACTCTTCTCGTGCCGGTTTTTCCTGGGGAAGCTTTTTTTTCACCGGGAAGATATGCTGGCAACGCTTGCAGCGGATCTTGACCCCAGACTCGGTAACCTTGTTGTCGTCGAGTTTGTACTTGGCGCTACACTGGTCACATTGAACGATCATTGCAAATCCCGCCCTTGCGTGTTAGCTCAATTTGTACGTTTCATCACGATTTCTTGACTTCGATGGCGAACTGGTCCACGGAGAAAACGGTCGTCCCTACGTCCCTGTGGCTGATTTTTTCATGAAAACACTCGATATTGTGTCAGTTTTTATAGCAGAAAGCCTTTCGGGTGTCAATCGTTATGGCCAAGGTGTGAGCTTTGTGCTAAGGTTGGCCACCACAATGAGAGGTGAGTCGTATGAAACAAGTGCTCTTGGGATGCTTCCTTTTGCTGGCGGCGGCGCCGGCCCTGGCCGCCCCGATGATTGCAGTGGAGATGCCGCTCCATGATTTCGGCACGGTTACCCAGGGAGAGAAGGTTGATCATCTCTTCACCGTGAAAAACAGGGGGGATAAACCGCTTACCATCAACCAGATCCGTTCTTCCTGCGGTTGTACTGCGGCGACCCTCTCCACAAAGACGATCCTCCCGGGGAGTAGTGGCGAGGTCAGGGTAACCTTTGATTCCTCGAATTTTACCGACCAGGTGACCAAGACGGTGCAACTGGATAGCAACGACCCGCGGAACCCGTCGGCGGTTCTGACCATGCAGGGGAAGATTCTGGAGATCATTGCCGTTGCTCCCCACAACCTCAACCTGGGATCACTCAAGAGGGGTTCCCGGAAAGAAGTTCTGCTGACGCTGGAAAACAGGGGAAACAGGCCGTTTACCGTCACCTCCATCACCTCTTCCCATGCTTCCATTGTCGGGACGGTGAAGGGGAGGAGGGTGAAACCGGGGCAGAGAGAGGAGATCGCCGTCACCGTGACCGTGCCGCATGAAGGGCGGTTTCTCAGCGGCTATCTGACGATTCAGACTGACCACCCGCAAAAGAAGGAGATTGCCGTCCCCGTCTATGCCTCCATCATCCCCTGACGCTACCGTTGTTCCTGTAATTCCCGCCAGGCCCACTCTATGCTCTTTCTTTGAACGAGGGGGAACAAGGGGGGGATCTTTTCGGGGGGGAGATGGAATAACCGCACCGTCTCCTCCGCGGACTCTCCTCGCTCCAGATGTCCCATTATTTCAGTAAAAAAATCCTGAAGGAAGAACCGAAATCGTTGGAGACCCGCGCCGTCGGTGACGTTTCCCCGCCCTGGCACCACCTTGGTCACGACCAGGTTTTCCAACTGCAGCAGATCCTGCACCCACCCGCGGGGGTGACCGTCGTCCATGACACCCGCCACGTTGTTGTACGCCAGGTCCGACGCGAAGAGTACCGCCTGTTCGGGAAGGTATACCACCAGGTTGCCGGCGGTGTACCCCGGTTCCATGACGGTGAGCAGGATCGTCTGTTTCCCGCCGACAATAGTCATCACCTTTTCAAAGGAAATTACCTGGTTGTTCAGCTGTTGCTTTTCCCCTTTGAGGTTGCTCCAACTCCGGGCGGAGGTAATGAGCTCGACGGTGGGTGGGAAGCCGAAATCCACGGCAGGGGACTCCTGGTGATGATGAGTCAGGATCACGGAGCGAAGCGGGAGCGGGGTGATGGCGGCTATAATCCGGGTGATCTCGGCTGCCCCAGCCGGGGTGAAATGAGCGCCGGCCACCGTAACGGAGGTCGGCGTAATGATGATGAATGCGTTACTGGCCGCCTCTCCTCTGGGGTCGGCAATGGCGGCATAGAGCCGTTCATCAACCTTTGTGACGCTGTACAGGGGGGCGGCGACTCCTGCCGCCGGAGAAAACAGCAGGAGGAGAAGGGCTGCGAGCAGCAGTCTCACGCGGGTGGCGCCGTTACAGTTGCAGTTCCGCATGGCCGTGGTAGAAGTCGTCCCGCTCCCTGGCCACATCCGGATCTTCCAGGTACTCCTCGAACCCCATGGTACGGTCGATGACCCCACCGGGGGTGATTTCAATGATCCGGTTGGCGACGGTGGAAACAAACTCATGGTCGTGGGAGGTGAAAAGCACCACTTCCGGGTAGGCGATAAGTCCGTCGTTGAGGGCGGTAATGGATTCCAGGTCCAGATGGTTGGTCGGTTCGTCCAGAACCAGGGCATTGGCTCCGGTGAGCATCATGCGCGACAGCATACAGCGGACCCGCTCCCCTCCCGAGATGACGGAACATTTTTTGGTTGCCTCGTCTCCGGAAAAGAGCATTCTCCCCAGGAACCCACGGGCAAAGGTCTCCCCTTCGGTGGGGGGGGAGTACTGCCCCAGCCACTCGATGAGATTCAGGTCGTTGTCGAAAAAAGAGCTGTTTTCCTTGGGGAAATGTGCATGAGTTATGGTTACCCCCCACCGGAAACTGCCGGCGTCGGGCTCCACTTCTCTCTCCAGAATCCGGAACAGCGTTGTCTTCGCCAGGCTGTTCCCCCCCACGAAGGCTATCTTGTCGTTCTTCCTGACGGTGAGGTCGAACTTGTCAAGCACCGTGACCCCGTCCATGCTCTTGGAAAGCCCTTGAATTTCCAGGATGATATCGCCGCTGGCCCGCTCCGGCTTGAACATGATATGCGGGTATTTACGAGATGATACCGGCATATCCTCCAGGGTCAGCTTGTCCAGCAGTTTTTTCCGGGAGGTGGCCTGTTTGGCCTTGGAAGCGTTGGAGGAGAAGCGCTGAATAAATTCCTTCAACTCCGAGGCCTTGTCGGAAACCTTTCTGTTTTCGTTCTGCTTCTGTCGAAGGGTCAACTGACTGGCATGGTACCAGAAGTCGTAATTCCCCACATAGACCCGGATTTGGCCGAAGTCGATATCGGCCGTATGCGTGCAGACCTGGTTGAGGAAATGGCGGTCGTGGGAGACGACGATTACCGTGTTGGCGAACCGGTAGAGGAAATCCTCCAGCCATTTGATGGATTTGAGATCCAGGTTGTTGGTCGGTTCGTCCAGGAGGAGCACGTCCGGTGTGCCGAAGAGCGCCTGGGCCAGCAGTACGCGGACCTTGTCTCCTCCCTCAAGCTCTTTCATCTTTTTGTGGCGCAATTCCTCGGGGATTCCGAGACCGTTCAGCAGCACCGCTGCTTCCGACTCGGCCTCGTAACCGTTCATCTCGGCAAACTCGGCCTCCAGATCGGCGGAGCGAACCCCGTCGGCCTCGTTGAAGTCGGGCTTGGCGTAGAGTGCCTCGCGCTCGATCATGACCGTATAGAGTTGCTCATGTCCCCTGATGACGGTGTTGAAGACCGTTTCTTCATCAAAGGCAAACTGGTCTTGTCGGAGCACCGCCAAACGTTCCCGGGGTCCGATGGTGACCGTTCCTTTGTCCGCTTCGATCTCGCGGGAGAGGATCTTGAGAAACGTGGATTTTCCCGCGCCGTTGGCGCCGATGAGGCCGTAGCAGTTGCCGGGGGTGAACTTGATGTTCACATCTTTGAAGAGTATCCGTTTGCCGTAGGAGAGGGTTATGTTGGATGCTGAAATCATGGAATTGTATCCTTTCAAAATAAAAGAACCACAGGGCCAAACCCTGCGGTTCATACTCTCCGTTTTTATACCATTATTCGTTGGGTTTCGGCAATCCCAAATATGGGGGAGGGTGCAATTGAAACTGTTGTTACTTGGCTCATTCGTGGTATAGTGGTCTTGTACTGTTTCCCTCATCGCAGGTAAAAAGGAGAAAAAGTCATGAGTAAAGGCGAGGACAGCAAGAGAGCGGTCAAGAAGGATCCGGCCAAAACCCCCAAGGAAAAGAAAGCGGAAAAAAAGATCAAAAAAGCAGAGAAGGGACGATGACCCGGCGCAGGGTGGAGTTATGAGTATTTTTAATTTTTAACCATGTCCCACTGCTATCCCCACGACTTTTCTCATCAGGTTCACCGTCTCCTCTCCGAGTTGACCATTCCCGCGTGTGCCCCGATCCCCGACGGCGGCACTCTTGAGCTGCTCATTTCCACCTGTTACCAGGCAAGCCTCATGCGGGAAGAGGAACGCCCGGTCCGCTTTCGACTGATCCTCAGGGACCCTGAGCAGTTCCCTCTGGATCAGGGGCCTCCCGACGGGCTGAACAGACTCGCCTTTTCCGAACCGCAGCTTTTCTCCGAGGATGAACTCCGCCGGATCTCTCCGGCGTCCAATTTCGACACCTCCCTCATCGGTGTAACCATGGACGGCGGCGGCGTCCCCCGGATCTGGGGGATTGTTCATTCGGGCTCCCGCTGGCTCCAGGTGTTTCGTGGCGGCTCACAGAAGATCAATCCGCTTCCCGATTCGCTCATCATCTTCGTTACCGGGCCAGGAAGAATCAGTGTCTCGGTGGGGTCTACTCTCATTGCGGGACTCCGTGGCGGGCAGGTCGTCCGAACTGACCAGGAGATCTTCGCCGCCGGTTGGCTACAGCAACTCACGTCGGCTCACCGGGATGAACTTTGGGTCATGCATGAATATGCCCGACGGGAGGCCGCCACGGAATGGGCGGATATTTCTCCCGAATTTCCTCTCATCCTGGGGCAGAACCTGCTCCGCCGGATCATCAGCCTCGTGCGCAACCACCGGCATGGCGGAGCCCTCATCCTGGTCCCCACTGCCCGCACCCAGGAGCTGAAGGAGCAAAATCCTTACCTCAATATCAAGTACACCTTTCTCATCGACGAGGGGCGCCAACGGATTCACCCCCAGATCGTCAGGCTCATGAATGAATTTGCCCGTATTGCCGGCTCCTGGGAGCTGGGGGGAGAAGCGGTGGGGTGGGATGACTATGTGGCCAGCACCGATCCCACCCTCTCCCAACTGGACGAAACTCTCTATGAGATGACCCAACTCGTGGCCGAGCTTTCCCTCATTGACGGTGCGGTGGTGCTCAATCACCGCTTCGAGGTCCTGGGTTTCGGCGCCGAGATCTACAGCGGGCTTGACAGCGTCCCCATCATCCAGAAGGCCCTGAATCTGGAGGGAACCATCCGCGAGCCCGAGTCCTCCAAGGGGGTGGGGACCCGCCACCGTTCCGCATATCGTCTCTGCATGGCCCTGCACGATGCGGTGGTCATCGTGATCTCCCAGGATGGCCACGTCCGTTTTGTCCGTTGGCATGACGAAGCCGTGACCTGTTGGGATCAGGTAGCCACCGGCATCCTGGATTTCTGATCAACACATACGGAGGAATAGTGTATGTTTTTTATCGTTTATGTCAGTTCGGCGGTAAGACCGTTCTCGCAATCCGAGCTGGTGGAACTGCTGACCCAAAGTCGCGAGAAGAACACGAAGCTGGGCTTGACTGGGATGCTGTTGTACAAGGATGGCAACTTCATGCAGGTTCTGGAGGGGGAAGAGGCTGTCGTGCGAGAACTCCTGATCACAATCTCCAAGGACGAACGACATCGCGGGATTATTACCCTCATGGAGGGGTCTCGGGAGGAGCGGGAATTCCCCGACTGGTCAATGGGTTTTTATGACCTGGATAGTCCCGAGGTGCTCGCCATGCCCGCCTACAGCGAGTTCCTGAACACGCCGCTGACGAGTGGAGATTTAGCATTGAATCCCAGTCGTTGTTGGCAGTTGTTGCTGATGTTTAAAAAGAATATCCGCTAACAATCGATACCGCGTAGTTTTCACCTTTCAGCTGTTGGTGTTGTCGGGAATTAACTTTGTCCCCTTCAGGGTTTTTCCGAAACTTTGGTTGCGGCAAGGGCCGTATACAGCGGTAAAAAGGTGATTTTTTGCTCCGGAAGATCGGCATAGGGTTGATCGGAAAAGACTAACGCCTTGCCGCACTCCGGGTACGTGGCCAGAAACAGATGCAGACTTCTCAAACTGCCGGTAGCGCCACTTTTTACCTCCACAGGATGAACCCTGCCGTTTATAACGGCCAGATAATCAACCTCGGCGGAACTGCTTTTTGCCTGTCGGTCCCAGTAATGTAGGTTTCCCTGCTGTGAAACTAGCAGCTCCTGCCCAACAAACTGTTCAGCCATGGCGCCGCGATAAATGGCAAGAAGATCACCTCTGGCATATTCCCTATCGTCCGGCATACCGGAAAGATACCGCAGCAAGCCCAGATCCAGCAGTAACGTCTTGAATACCTTTTAAAATTACAAGGCAAATTTATATTTTATAAACTTAAAACATAAGGCAATTATGTCAAATGCCCATAACAAAAGCATTTATCCCGACGATTGGACTGCCTTAATGGCTCCGCCGCTGCAAATGTTGGGGGTCACACTACAAATCAAAATCGTTCCTTGGCGTTGCGATATACCAGATTGTTTTCCCGTTTGCCTACGGCAATGACCGTAATCAGCACAAGGTTGTCGCAAACCTGGTACACCAGACGATATCCTGCGTCACGCAGTTTGATTTTGTAGCAATCGGGGAGTCCGGACAGGCGGGCGGATTCAACACGGGGTGATAGTAGACGTTCGGCCAGTCGCTTTTTAAACAACTTTCTGATGCTGTTATCAAGCTTGCGCCATTCCTTGAGGGCTGACTCCTTGAACTCAAGTTCATAGGTCATCAAGAGACACCTTGATGCTCCGCTCCTGTTGGCGATCTTTTACCAACTGAATAAGATACTGGTCATCCAGTTGTTCCATCATAGCTTCAAAGGCGGCGGCAGGGACAAGATAAGCGGTGGGGCGGTTATGATTGAGGATAGCGACAGGCGCTCCGTCTGCACGGTTTATGATATCGGAAGGATTTTTTTTGAGGTCGCTGATACTGACGGTAATTGTGGCGTGGATAGTTTGCATGGCGGACACCTCGATTTATTTAGATCTTATTTTAGTGCTTTATTTCGGTCTTTACAAGACATCATTTCGTCGCCTCCCATGTCATCCAACTCAACTTACCCCCACTCCGCACTCAGCGTCTCCGCCTGATCCAGCACGAGCTGCACCGCCACTTCCTGGCCATCCGGCGGATACTTGTACTTGCGCAAGATCCGCTTCACCATCAACCGCAGTCTGGCCCGCACGTTGTCTCGCACCGCCCAATCCACGCTGATATTCTGACGCAGGCTCTCCGTAAGTTCGTGGGCGATCTTCTTCAGGGTCTCGTCCCCCATCTCACGCACAGCTTCTTCATTGTTAGCCAGGGCATCGTAGAAGGCCAGTTCATCGGGATTCAGCCCCAGCGCTTCACCCCGCCCCATGGCCTCCTGGAATTTTTTCGCCATGGCAATCAGCTCTTCCATGACTTGGGCGGTCTCGATGGAGCGGTTCTGATAGCGCTGAATGACATTGGCCAGGAGGACGGAAAACTTTGTCTGTTGGACGACGTTGGTGGCAAAGCGGGTCCGGATCTCCCCCTCCAGCAGCCGCTCCAATAACTCCACCGCCAGATTTCGCTCCGGCAGGTTACGGACATCATTCAGGAAGGCATCATCCAGAATGCCGATATTCGGCTTATCCAACCCCACCGCTTGGAAAATATCCACGACCTCTTCCGATACCAGAGCCGAGCCGATAATCTGGCGAATGGCAAACTCACGCTCTTCATCCGTCCGTTTCTTGTCGGTAAAATCCCGCTTGGTCAGCAGCACCTTCACTGCCTGAAAGAAGGCGACCTCTTCCCGCACCGCCTTGGCCTCATCCAGCGTACAGCAGAGAGTGAAGGCCTTGGACATGGCCAGGGCGGTATCGCCAAAACGCTTCTTCCCTTCGGGAATCCCGAGGACATGGTTAGCGGCTTTGGCCAGGAGGGTATGACCACCGCTCAGAAAGCCGCTATAATCGAATTCATGAAGCATGGCCCGGAGCACGTCCAGTTTCTCTTCCAGCACCGCGTATGCTTCATAACTATCCACGGTGGGGCGGCCACGACCGGAGCTGGCAGTATACTCCTTCAGCGCCTGTTTCAGGTCATTGGCAATGCCGATGTAATCCACCACCAGCCCACCCTGCTTGTCACGAAAAACCCGATTCACCCGGGCGATGGCCTGCATCAGACTCAGCCCCTTCATCGGTTTGTCGATGTACATGGTATGGACGCAAGGGGCATCAAAGCCGGTGAGCCACATATCGCGCACGATCACCAGCCGCAGGGGATCATCCGGCTGCTTGAACCTTTTTTCCAGGTTCTTTTTGACCTGCTTGGAGTAGATATGAGGGCGGAGCAGCGGCTTGTCACTGGCGGAGCCGGTCATGACGATCTTGATAACCCCTTTTTCCGGGTCGTCGCTGTGCCACTCCGGTCGTAGGGCAATGATGGCGTCGTAGAGATGTACGCAGATTTCGCGGCTCATGGCGACGATCATCCCCTTGCCACTTTGCGCCTTGT
Source organism: uncultured Geobacteraceae bacterium (assembly GCA_903902345.1). GTDB lineage: Bacteria > Desulfobacterota > Desulfuromonadia > Geobacterales > CAIOGM01 > CAIOGM01. Next base: position 25,932 of record CAIUUR010000094.1, read on the forward strand.
TCCGTTCTTCGAAATGAGCCACCAGATCCGCCGCCACCTGCTGGATACGCGGTTCAGCTCCCACCACCTTCTCCAGCGCCGCCCAGCGGCTCTTCAATCGCGCCTGCTGGTCATCTTCCTCATCTTCAGCCAGTTCATCCACCTCGGCGTCGATATCGGTTAAGGCTTCCGCCTTCAAGCCCAGCTTGGCCAGACGTGATTCATAATAGATCGGCACCGTGGCCCCGTCATCACGGGCCTGCTGCATATCGTAGATGCTGATGTAATTGCCGAATACGGCCCGGGTATCACGATCCTCGGCGGAGATGGGGGTGCCGGTAAAGGCCACAAAGGTGGCATTGGGAAGAGCATCGCGTAGGTGCTGAGCATAGCCTACCTGATACCCCTTGGCGTCACCCTTGAACTTCGCCTCAAAGCCATACTGGGTACGGTGGGCCTCATCGGCGATCACCACGATATTTTGTCGATCCGAAAGGACCGGAAAACAGTCCTCATCCGCTCCCGGCATGAACTTCTGGATGGTGGCGAAGACGATCCCCCCCGAGGGACGAGATGCCAGCTTGGCGCGGAGATCCTGTCGCGTCTCCACTTGCACCGGCTGTTCCCGCAGCAGTTCCTGGGAAAGAGAGAATACCTGGAACAGTTGCCCGTCAAGGTCGTTCCGGTCGGTGATGACCACGATGGTAGGATTCTCCATGGTTTCTTCACGCATGACCACCGCCGCGAAGCAAGTCATGGTGATACTCTTGCCAGATCCCTGGGTATGCCAGACAACGCCCCCCTTACGATTGCCACCGGGGCGGGATGCTGCAATCACCTGCACGATGGCCGACCGGACCGCATGAAACTGATGGTATCCGGCGATCTTCTTGATCAGAGCGCCGTCATTTTCGAACAGGATAAAGAAAGGGAGGAAATCCAGCAGATACTTGGGGTCGAGAATCCCCCGCACGAGAGTTTCCAGCTCATTGAACTGTCCCAGAGGGTCCAGGGTCACACCGTCGATGGTGCGCCAGGTCATGAACCGTTCCGCCGTGGCGGAGAGCGAACCAAGGCGAGCCTCGGTGCCGTCGGTAATCACCAGCAATTCATTGTATTGGAAGACGTCGGGAATCTGTTCTTTGTAGGTCTGGATCTGGTCGTAGGCCTTCCAGATGTTGGCATTCTGATCGGCGGGATTCTTCAGCTCAAAGAGTACCAGGGGGAGGCCATTGACGAAGAGGATGATATCGGGACGGCGTGTATACTTTGGCCCCTTGATGGAGAACTGATTGACAGCCAGCCACTCATTGGCGGCAGGATCGTCAAAATCAATCAGACGAACGAAGTCACCTCGTGTCTCGCCCTCTTTCTGGTACTGTACCGGGACACCTTTAACGAGGAGCTGATGAAAGGCGCGATTGGCGGACAGGAGCACCGGTGTATCCAGGTTCAGCACCTGCTGCAGCGCATCCTCCCGTGCCACCAGCGGGACCAAAGGATTCAGCCGGTTGATCGCCTCGCGCAGTCGCCCCACCAGCAGCACCTGATTGTAGTTGGAGCGTTCCGGCGAGGAGCCATCCGGCGCGATATCCAGGCCGGAGCGGTGCCGGTAGCCGATATCGGCCAGCCAGCCGAGAGTTTCCCGTTCAAGTTGATCTTCGGTCATGGTTTCTCCATCGTTTTTGCTCCCCCTCCCCTGGCGGGAGTTTCATTATGTCTTCGGTAATGTTGGGGTTCACGATACGGCTGTTTACCCCAACCTACACAAACGATAATAAAAAAACATTCACAACTATTCGTAGGTTGGGGTGAGTCACGAACCCCAACGGTTTACATGTTTTGCCCCCGCCACGCCCTACCCTGGTCAGTCAGCCGATATTTCTGCAACCGGCTGTTCGGCTTCTCAGGAATCGTCATCTCGATCAACCCTGAGGCCAAAGCCGGTGCGATATAGAGTTCACGGAACGATTTGCGGTCTTGCAGGCCGATGGCTTTTTGCAGTTGATCTCGGGACATATCGCCAATCAGCATCTCCAGCAGCCGTTTGACTTGGGGGGGTGACTTGGGGGGGCTGACATTCGGTCACAGCTTTTTGCACCATGGTCAACATGAACTCGATAAACAAAGCGCAGTCACCTTGCTTCGTGCTGTCATTGAGTGCGGCGTAGTACTCCTGCTGGTGCTGGTGTACCAGACTCTCCACCGGGATATGGGCGAATAGCGGATTCCACTTGGCGAGGATCAACGACTGCCAGAGTCTGCCCATTCTGCCGTTGCCGTCTTCAAAGGGGTGAATAAACTCGAACTCGTAATGAAAAACAGAGCTGGATATGAGTGGATGTTCCTTGGTCGAGTTAACCCATTCAAGTCGGTCGCTCATCAGCAGCGGGAGCCGATTCGCAGGTGGCGCCATATGGATTACCTGTTGTCCAGCCATTACCCCTACGCCACCACTGCGAAATCGTCCCGGTGCATCAAGAAGCCCTGTCATGAGCATTTCATGCGCCGATAACAGATCTTTTTCACTGGCAGGTTGCCATGTATGAAAGAAATCGTAAGCCTTTATTGCGTTACGCACTTCCTGGATTTCCCGTGGCGGTGCGATAACCCGTTTTCCCTCCAGGATTGCCGTTATCTGCTCCTGACTCAGGGTATTTCCTTCAATAGCGAGCGATCCCTGTATGGTACGGATGCGATTAATCCGTCGCAAATACAGAGTCCTTGATTCCGCCTCAAGCGCCGAGAGAAAACCTGTCCGTTCCGAGATGTCGGCCACAAGAGAAACAAGAGATGAGGTGATGGTGTAGGGGGGCTGATAGCTCATAAGTCAGCTTCCTCATTCATAAAACCTCCTCAACCAGCGCCTCGGCATCCGGCAGACGCAACTGGCCGGAGATCAGGCGGGGGAGAAGCGTGTCGCGGAGGGTGGTGAGGGTTTGGGCTTGATGCAGATTGTTTTGCATTCGGTCCATAACGGGATGTAATAATGCTTCAAAACTCTGGATAGTGGCTTTATCTGGATAAACAACGAATACACCTTTCATCGTTTCAGTCGTGATAGTGTCGAATACTGAACCGTGACTCCGTTGCTTTAGAGATTCAACCAGACGATATGTGCTGAAATAGGTGAAGTAGGAATCTTCAGCCTTGCCACGTAACCCGTAGCATGATTGGTTCATAGCCATTTCTTTATCAACCAGCGCGAGCCGGCCAACTGTACCTCGAGCGGAAATTATAGTTGTCCCCTTCGCAAGCAGTTTAGTCGAAGAATTATTCAAGCCCTGTTCTGTAATGTGCTTTTGAGTATCAATAACGAATACATCTGTAATAGTCGGTGCGTCAGCAACAGAAAACCACGGAATGTCGCCATTCCAATATTCTGGTATCGACGTTTTCGGTGTGCCACCACCAATCACATTAACCGTATCGGTAAATGGAGCCTGATTCCACCCCTTCGGCGCCAACCCCAATTCCGACTCTTCAAAACAGTCAGGAAAGAGCGCGGCGGTGTCGGCGTCCATCCCTTCCGGTTCCCGGCCTGCCTGCTTGGCGCGGACAGGATCAAAGTCCACGAACCACGATTTGAACAGTGCCTGGGCGATGGCTTCTAGGGTAGTATTGGTTTCGCGGAGAAGGGCGATGCGGTCGTCGAGAGCTTCGAGCAAATCCGCGATTTTTATTTGCTCATGGTTATGGGGAAGCGAAATAGGCAGACGACCTATCGTAGATTGATTCAAAGATGCCATCGTTGAACCAGTAGAGTTTTGTGTCAGCCAGTCTTTTACTGCTTGAGCCTGGAGTGAATAAGCCAGAAAGCGAGCATCACAATTTTTCGGCGGACGTAGTCTAATCCCATCGGACCCAAGGAACCATCCCGCCTGCTTCCTACGAACCAACGAGCAACGTTCTATTCCTCCCTTACGGGCAAATACTATATCTCGCTCTTCGAGAATGTATTCAGGTAATCGCGCAAGAGTGTCAGATGAAACCCTTGGAGTTTTAGAGTCAATATGGAGAGAACCATGGCCAATTTCACGGACTGAAATGAGAGGTACTCCCTCAGTCACATACTCGCTGGCCTTTAGTGCTGTTCCGAATGGACCAGTCTTGATTGACCCACCTTCTTTCATAATGAGCTGCGAAATAGTTAAAGCTTGACTCCAATCAGAACTCATACCCCACCCCTCCCAACTTCTGCCGGACCAGACCAGCCCATCATCCGATTCCGTAGGGGCAAAGCAAACGCCCCATCTGCTTTGCCCTTGGCGCCACGAAGATCAAATTTTGTAGGTTGGGGTGAGGAACGAACCCCAACGGTTTCA
>CAIUUR010000095.1 GCA_903902345.1 uncultured Geobacteraceae bacterium
GAGGTTAAGGCTTAGAAAGAAACTCGACCTGAACCTCAATACTGACTTAAAAAAGCCATGATTTCAGCGGCGACATCTTCTATCTTTTTTTCGGCGGTGTCAATGCGAATATCAGCTTCGGCGTAGGAGGGTTCCCGATCTCGGAGCATGAGCTCCACTCTTTCCCGGGCCGCTTCGTCGTTCAAGAGAGGTCGATCTTCGGCATGGCGCAACCGTGCCCGGATGACGTCAGGCGAGGCCGTCAGGTTGACGACCACTCCCAACTTCCTGAAGAGCGCCCGGTTTTCCGGGGCGAGAACGGCCCCCCCGCCCGTGGCAAGGATAAAGTCACCATGATGTCCGACAAGCCTGCGTAGTTCGGCGCTTTCCAGAGCCCGGAAAAAAGACTCACCTTCCTGGGCGAACAGTTCGTTGATGGAGCGTCCCGCCGCCTGTACGATAAGGGTATCGAGATCCAAAAGTTCCCAGCCGGTCATCCGGGCCAGAACTTTGCCGACGCTGCTTTTTCCGGTTCCCATGAAACCGGTGAGAATGACGCCCCGCACTTAGAAATCCTTCAGCCAGGCACAATAGCCGTCGTAATTTCTCCGGATTTCAGCCAGGGAATCTCCTCCGAACTTATCCAGGAAAGCGTTGGCAATCTCGATGGCCACCACCGCCTCAGCCACCACCGCCGCCGCCGCGACGGCGCAGGTATCGGAGCGTTCCACCGCCGCTTCGAAGGGTTCCTTGGTTGCCAGATCCACAGATCGGAGCGGGGTATACAGGGTCGGGATCGGTTTCATTGCCGCGCGGACAATGATCTCCTCGCCGTTGGACATACCCCCCTCCAGGCCACCGGCGTTATTACTACTTCGGTAGAAGCCGCTGAAGGCTCCTGCTGCCCTCTCAGGATCGAAGAAAATTTCATCGTGAACCTTTGAGCCGGGGCGTCGCGCCGCCTCGAAGCCGATGCCGCACTCTACCCCCTTGATGGCCTGAACACTCATGAGCGCCCAAGCCAACCGTCCGTCCAGCTTCCGATCCCACTGAGCGTAACTCCCGAGACCCGGCGGCACATTGGAGACATGGATCTCGATAATCCCCCCCAACGTATCTCCGGCGGATTGGGCGGCGTCGATGGCGCGCTTCATCTCCAGTTCGGCCTCAGGATCCCAGGTGGAGAGTTCTGACGCTTCAGCCCGTTGCCGCAGTTCGGCAAAGGTCAGATTTTCACGGCGTGATTCTATCCAGCCAATGGCAGCGACAACACCAGCCACTTCTATTCCGAACTCCGCCAGAAACGCCTTGGCCACCCCTCCCACCGCCACTCGCGCCGCCGTCTCACGGGCGCTGGAACGCTCCAGGATATTCCGGACATCCCGGTGCTGGTACTTCATGGCGCCGGACAGATCCGCGTGACCGGGGCGCGGACGCGTCACCGCGATGGAATCGTCGCGGAATTCTCGATGAACCGACATTTTTTCTTCCCAGTTGGGCCAGTCGCGGTTCTGCACCACCAGCGTCACCGGTGAACCCAGTGTCTCCCCCCAACGGACTCCGGAGAATATTTTTACCGTGTCCTTTTCGATCTTCATCCGATCGCCGCGGCCGTATCCTTCCATCCGGCGAGCCAGATCGAGATTGATTTGCGCCTCGGACAAAGAGATACCGGAGGGAAGCCCTTCGATGATGGCGGTCAGTTGCGGGCCGTGGGATTCCCCGGCGGTGA
>CAIUUR010000096.1 GCA_903902345.1 uncultured Geobacteraceae bacterium
ACCTTTGCCTTTGTTCACCATTCACGGTATTTTCACCCGAAAGGATGGCGGTTCATAGTCGACCGGCCGGCTGGCCTCGGGAATGGTGGTACTGTTGCCGTCCCGGAGCTGGGCGTAATGGGGAGACATGATCTCCACCCCGGCGCCGTTGAACGTATCCTGTATATTCTGATTCAGTTCCGAATAGATCGCCTCCATCAACTCCGGCTGGTCGGTATAGGCGTTTATCTCATAGGCCACGTAAAAATCGTTCAGAGCCGTCTGGAGCACATACGGATGAGGCTCCGGAAGGAGATGCGATGTCGCCCGGGCTGCGTCCACCAGGAGGTTGTGAACGATGCGCCACGGAGTATCATAGCCGATGGTGACGACCGTATGCAGTATCAGCCCCTGCTCCCGCGCCAGCAAACTGTAATTGATAATATGCGAACCAAGGATCAGGGAGTTGGGAATCGTTATTTTTACGTTCTTGACACTCCTGATCCGGGTTACCAGAAGGTTCTTCTCCACGACGAAGCCGGCCGAATCGGCAATTTTTACCCGATCCCCCAGGAGAAAGGGGCGCATATAGGTAAGGATGACGCCGGCGACGATATTGCCGATGGCCGAGGAGGACCCCAGTGAAAAGAGAACCCCGATGAAGAGCGACACCCCCTTGAAAGCCGGCGATTCGGAACCGGGAATATAGGGAAAGGCAACAACGGTGGAAAAGGCTACCACCAGGAAACGGATGATCTTGTAGGTAGGCTCGGCCCAGTCACGGTGAAAACCGGGGAGTTCTATGATCCCCTGCTCAACCTCCCGAAAAAGAAAACGGATGAAGCGGAGAATGTAGGAGGTGACAACAACGAGCACCCCGATAAAAAAGAGCTTGGGGATGTATCCCACCAGGGCTCGCCACATGATGGCAAGCGGACCGAGTAGCAGATCCAGAAACTGAAGGGCGAAGCCATGAGTCCAGGGAAAGAGGGCAAGGACCGACTGGAGGTAAACGATGACAAGAAACAGGATGACGACCAGTCGTCCGCCTTTCAGGACGCCACCGAATAACCGCCTCAGATACCCGGCCCTGATGATGTTATAGGAAAAGAGCCGCAAGCCCAACCCTTCGGCCAACCACCGGTCCGCCAACGTCTCCAGACGGTGACAAACTCTGACGAGCCCCCAGAGAAGCAAAACCAACAACCCCGTAGCACCAAGGGCATACAGGCCACTCCGAATCAATTTGCCGGGACGGTAGGCGTCGCGTTGGCCGACGATGGCATTGCGTACGGCGGCGCAATATTCCTGCGCCAGCTTCCCGCGAGGTTTACCGGCGGCGACTCCGTCCTGATCGGTGACCGCCATGACGAGGGTATCACCGGCCAAAATGTCCGAAGTGAACTCGCTATCCGTCACGGAGAGTGAATCGGGGCTGAAGGAGGGATTCAGGGCAAGCCAACTGATTCTCCTGGCTATCATCTCCGCCCTTTTTTGCGGCTCCAGGGAGAAGGCCCGTTCCTTGATGGTAAAGAGAGGCGCCCCGTTGAACAGGAGTGGCGCCGCCTCCGGTTTCCCCTTGGCGACGGCGACTTCGCCGGGATTGGATGCCACCGGAACCGGTAGATCCGGAGAACCAGCCGCCAGGGAGCCACAAGAAATGATTCCAATCCCCAGAAGTGCGCTAATCAGCAGAGTGGGGAAAACATGAATATAATAAAATCTCATCGCACGCTCCGGAACAGATGGTTGCAGTTACGAATTGCGAGTCATGAATTACGATAAACGTGCATTGTGTCGTACGACAATCGTAATTCCTCTTTCGTTATTCTTACTTCGTAATTCGCACGTTGTCGCCCCCATTCTACCCGCTCTCTGACGCATCCGCAACAGCTGAAGAAACAAAATAGTCCCTACGGACCGCCTCTTGTTTACTCATGCTATAATTGCATTAAACTACAGTGAAATTAACTAATTAGCCAAAAAAAGAGTTGAACTGTACTCGCCGATATGCAATCATATGTCGCTGTTCATGGAGCGTCTCACCTCTTAACGTCACAGTCATCAAAAACATCATAGTTTCTATCAACCATCATCTGAATACTGATACTACACAGGAGGACGGGATCAATGGCAGCTAAATATGTTTACTTCTTCGGCGATGGTAAGGCAGAGGGTAAGGCGGATATGAAGAACCTGCTGGGTGGCAAGGGAGCCAACCTGGCGGAGATGACCAGCATCGGACTCCCGGTCCCGGCGGGCTTTACCCTGACAACGGAAGTCTGCACCGAATACTACAAGAATAACCAGGCATACCCTGCCGGCCTGCTGGAAGAGGTTGCAATAAATCTGAAAGGTGTTGAGGAACTCATGGGGAAAAAGTTCGGCGACCCCCAAAACCCCCTCCTCGTCTCGGTCCGCTCCGGCGCCCGCGCCTCCATGCCGGGAATGATGGACACTATCCTCAACCTGGGGCTCAACGATACCACGGTGCAGGGGATCATCACCCAGAGCGGCGACGAACGGTTCGCCTACGACGCCTACCGCCGCTTTGTCCAGATGTACTCCGATGTGGTCATGGGGATGGACAAGCACGAACTGGAGCACCTCCTGGAAAGGAAGAAGGAGCAAAAAGGGGTCCACCTTGATACGGATCTCTCCGCCGCCGACTGGAAGGAGCTGGTGGCCGAGTTCAAGGAGGCCGTCAGCGAGGCGCTGGGAGTCGAGTTTCCCGAGGATCCCCAGGCCCAACTCTGGGGTGCCATCAGTGCGGTCTTCGGCTCCTGGATGAACCAGCGTGCCATCACCTACCGAAAGCTCAACAACATCCCCGCCCAATGGGGAACCGCCGTCAACGTCCAGTCCATGGTCTTCGGCAATATGGGGAACGACTGCGCCACCGGCGTCGCCTTCACCCGCGACCCCTCCACCGGAGAGGACTACTTCTACGGCGAATACCTGGTCAACGCCCAGGGTGAAGATGTGGTGGCGGGAATCCGGACCCCACAGCCCATCAACAAAGCCAAACACAAACCGGGTGACCTCCCGGCCATGGAAGATGTCCTTCCCGACTGCTACAACCAGCTGGCCGCCATCCGTACGGTTCTGGAAAAACATTATCAGGATATGCAGGATATAGAGTTTACCATCGAAAAGGGAAAGCTCTATATGCTGCAGACCCGTAACGGCAAGCGGACCGCCAAGGCCGCCATCAAGATCGCCGTGGATATGGTGCAGGAGGGGCTCATAGACGAGAGAACCGCCGTG
>CAIUUR010000097.1 GCA_903902345.1 uncultured Geobacteraceae bacterium
ATGGGGGATCCCTCCAATATTTTTATCCCCGATGACATCAGGTTTATAACGGGGTATAATATTCAAATTGTGGTGGCGTCGGAATCGGCCATCAAGAGCGCCATCGAAAAGTACTACAACCAGTTGGCCTCCCTGGCTGATGCCATGGGGGATCTGGACCTTGTGGAGTTCGAGGTGGTGGAAGAGGAGAGTGATCCCGATCTCTTCACCCTGGAACGGGCCACCAAGGAAGCGCCGGTCGTCAAACTGGTGAACCTGATCCTTGTGGACGCCATCAAGAAGAAGGCCAGCGATATCCATATCGAACCCTACGAGAAGCAGTTTCGGATCCGCTACCGTATTGACGGGATGCTCTATGAGGTGATGAAACCTCCGGTGAGGATGAAGAACGCCATCACCTCTCGCATCAAGATCATGGCGGAGCTGGACATTGCCGAACGGCGGCTCCCCCAGGACGGCCGGATCAAGATCAAGTTGGGGGGGGGGACGGACATGGATTTCCGGGTCTCCGTACTCCCCACGCTGTTTGGAGAGAAAATTGTCCTGCGACTCCTGGACAAGTCGAGCCTTCAGCTGGATATGACCAAGCTGGGGTATGAGCCCGACTCCCTGAAAATCTTCAAACGGGAGATCCACAAACCGTTCGGCATGGTTCTTGTCACCGGTCCCACGGGGAGCGGCAAGACGGTTTCACTCTATTCGGCGCTTTCCGAATTGAATAAGGTATCGGAAAATATCTCTACGGCCGAGGACCCGATAGAGTTCAACTTTCCGGGGATCAATCAGGTCCAGATGCACGAGAGTATCGGCCTGAACTTTACCACGGCGTTGCGGGCTTTTCTTCGACAGGACCCCGACATCATCATGATCGGCGAGATCCGTGATTTCGAGACGGCGGAGATCGGAATCAAGGCGGCGCTCACCGGTCACCTGGTGTTGTCCACGCTGCATACCAACGATGCCCCCTCCACCATTAACCGGCTCCTCAATATGGGGGTGGAGCCGTATCTGGTCTCCTCCGCGGTCAATCTGATCACGGCCCAGCGTCTGGCCCGTCGGGTCTGTTCGGAGTGCCGGGAAATCGATGGAGTTCCGGTTCAGGCGCTCATTGACGCCGGTGTACCCCCCCAGGAGGCTGTCGGTTTCGTCTGTTTCAAGGGGAAGGGATGTCCCGTCTGTAACGGCACCGGGTACAAGGGGCGGGTCGGCTTCTATCAGGTGATGCCCATGCTGGAAGAGCTTCGCGAACTCGTTCTGGCAGGCGCCAACACCTCGGAGATCAAGCGGGAGTCCATGCGGCTGGGGGTCAGAACCATGCGTCAATCGGGTCTCACCAAGCTCAAGGAGGGGATCACCTCCTTCGAAGAGGTGCTGCGCGTCACCGTTACCGACGATTAGGGGGATAACCATGAGTACTAGCCTGCAGCAGCTTCTCACGACTCTCGTGGAGCAAAAGGGTTCAGACCTTCACATTACCACCAATTCCCCTCCCCAGATCCGTATCGACGGTCACCTCACACCGCTGGACCTGCCGCCGTTGACCAACGTGGAGACCCGGCAGTTCTGCTACAGCGTCCTCACCGATGCCCAGAAACAGCGGTTCGAAGAGCATAACGAGTTGGACCTTTCCTTCGGTATCAAGGGTCTTTCACGCTTCAGGGGGAACCTCTTTATCCAGAGGGGATCGGTTGCCGGAGCCTTCCGCGTTATTCCCTACAAGATTCTCTCCTTCGAGGAGTTGGGGCTTCCCCCCGTGGTGCGGGATTTCGTCACCAAACCGCGGGGGCTCATACTTGTCACCGGTCCCACGGGGAGCGGCAAGACGACGACACTCGCTTCCATCATCGACAAGATCAACACCGATCGTCACGACCATATCGTCACCATCGAGGATCCCATCGAGTATCTCCATCCCAACAAGGGGTGCGTGGTGAACCAGCGGGAGGTGGGGGCCGATACCCACAATTTTCAGAACGCCCTCAAATATGTCCTCCGCCAGGACCCGGATGTCATCCTTATCGGAGAAATGCGGGATCTGGAGACCATCGAGTCGGCCATGACCCTGGCCGAGACCGGTCATCTGGTATTCGCCACCCTTCATACCAATTCCTGCGCCCAGACCATCAACCGGATCATCGATGTCTTCCCCCCCTATCAACAGGCCCAGATCCGGGCACAACTCTCCTTTGTGCTGGAAGGGGTCTTTTCTCAGATGCTTATTCCCAAGGCGTCCGGATCGGGGCGCGCCCTTGCCCTGGAGGTCATGGTCCCCAATCCGGCTATCCGGAATCTCATCAGGGAAGACAAGGTTCACCAAATCTATTCCCAGATGCAGGTGGGGCAGGATAAATTCGGCATGGTGACCATGAACCAGTCACTCTTCTCGCTGATACAGCGTCGGGTCATAAAGGTTGATGATGGCCTCCTCCGCTCGTCGGCGCCGGACGAGCTGAAGCAGATGATCTCCATGGGAGGTCCCTCCGGTGGAATGCCCCATGGAGTGTTGAGAAAATGATCCAGGGAGTGTGATCATGGCCAGATTCAGTTGGGAGGGAAGAGCGCGGACGGGGGCTCAGCAGAAAGGGGTGATGGAGGCGGCCTCCAGGGGGGTGGTGGAGGCCCAGCTGAAGAAATCGGGATTCTCCGCGATCACCATCAAGGAGATGAAGGGGTTCAGCTTCAAGATTCCCGGGTTGGGGGAGAAGAAGGTCAACACCCGGGAGGTGGTCATCTTTACCCGTCAGTTCGCCACCATGATCGATTCGGGCCTCCCCCTGGTGCAGTGTCTGGAGATTCTCTCCAGCCAGCAGGATAACAGTAGCTTCAAGGCGGTGCTCCTCAGGGTGAAGGAGAGCGTGGAGAGCGGTTCCACCTTTGCCGATGCTCTGGGGAAGCACCCCAAGGTCTTCGACCAGCTGTACGTGAACCTGGTCTCCGCCGGCGAGGTGGGGGGGATACTGGACACGATCCTGAACCGGTTGGCGGCCTATATTGAAAAGTCGATGAAGCTGAAGAAGCAGATCAAGGGGGCCATGGTCTACCCGGCCACGGTCATGTCCATCGCGGCGGTGGTGGTGGGGGTGATCCTGATCTTTGTCATCCCGACTTTTGCCAAGATGTTCGAGGAGTTCGGAGGTGAGCTCCCCGGCCCCACCAAGGTCGTCATTGCCCTGAGCAACTTCATTGTCAAATACCTGGGGGTGATCATCGGACTACTCTTCGCCGGCATCGCCGTGTTCAAGAAATATTACGCCACCAAGAACGGCCGGTACCAGGTGGACCGGCTGGCCCTGAAGGCCCCGGTCATGGGTCCGTTGATCCGGAAGGTCTCCGTGGCCAAGTTCACCCGGACTTTGGGGACGATGATCTCCAGCGGGGTCCCCATCATGGATGGGCTGGAGATTGTCGCCAAGACGGCGGGGAACAAGATCGTGGAGGACGCCATTTACGGGGTGCGGCAGGCTATCTCCGAGGGGCGGACCATCGCGGAGCCGCTGGCGGCGTGCGGAGTTTTCCCCCCCATGGTGGTGCAGATGATAGCGGTGGGCGAGGCCACCGGCGCCATGGACACCATGTTGAACAAGATTGCCGATTTCTATGACGACGAGGTTGATGCGGCGGTGGGGGCGATGACCGCCATGCTGGAGCCGATCCTGATGCTCTTCCTGGGGACCACCGTGGGGGGGCTGGTGGTGGCCATGTACCTTCCCATCTTCAAAATTGCGGGAACGGTGGGGGGGTAGGGTGGCATACCCGAAGAGCCGTTCACCACTGAGCAGAGAGGTCGCGGAGAAAAAACTAAGACAAAGTGGTATAGTGAGGTATGATGTGTCCATGACCTCAGCCGCTCTTTTTTTTCGGACATTCTGTCCCGTCGTATGCTGTTTTCTCCTCCTGGTCTACCCCGGGGGCGTGGGAGGAAGTTCCTTCCGGAACGAGCAGCCTCCTTTTGGCAACCTGCCACCCCGGGATGCAGCCGTTTCATCAGGTTCGGCTCAGGTTCTACCGGCACTTCCTTCCTCCGGAGAGGTGACCGCCGCCGCGGGAGTCGAGCCATTGCCCCGAAGGGGAGCGCCTTCATCCTCCCCCCGAACCCCCCGATCCCCCCGGACTTCCCGTTTCACCACCCGCGCCGACAGTGCCTATCGTACCGGGATACTTGCGGAAGATACGACGTGGCGGGGGCAGGTGCTTGTTGAGGGAGCCCTGACGGTGGCCCCCTCGGTCACCTTGGTTATAGCGCCGGGAACCACGGTCCGTTTTCGTCCCTCACCGGAGGGGAACATTGGTATGCTCCTGATCCGGGGACGACTGCAGGCAACCGGTACCAGTGACCAGCCCATTGTCTTTGCGTCTGACGAGATCAACCCGACGGCCGGTGATTGGCAGGGTATCCTGATACTGGACAGCTCCAAGAAAAACCTGCTGGAATGGTGTCGTATCGAGGGAGCCGTCGCCGGAGTTGCCGCCGAATTCAGTGACGTGTCTCTTCGTCAGACATCAGTATCCCGCAGTCGGACCGGCGTGGCATTTCGCTCCTCCACTGTTGTTGTCTCCGGCGGCGGTATCACGGAGTGTCCGACCGGATTATTCAGCCGGGACGGGGACACAGATCTCAGTGGGGGGATCTTTTCGGGTAATGGTGTGGGGATCGCAGTGACGGGGGGATCGCTTTACCTTTCGGCGTCACAGGTGACCGGATCAACGGGGAACGGTCTGCAGGCGACAGGTGCTCGGCTCCGTCTTGAAGGGAACCGTTTTTCCGGGAACGGAACCGGAGTCATGCTTGCCGGATGTCGTGGGGATCTGGTGGGGAGTCGCATCGAAAGCAACCGGGGCATGGGGCTTGAACTGTTGGATTCTCCCCTTGGGATCACCGGCAACCGGATCTCCGGAAACGGCGCCGTCGGGGTTATGGTTCGCAGTGGAGGTGGGACCCTCTGGGACAATACCCTGGAGAAAAATGGGGAGGGGGAGCTTACGGTTGCCGGAACGGAAGATATCGCCGCGCCGGCAAATTGGTGGGGGAGCGGTGACCCGGTTCGTATCAGGGAGCGGATCAGGGACGCAGCTGGTGGCAGGGTACTCTTTACCCCGTATCTTGAATCGCCGCCGTCGTTATGACGCTGATCTTCTTGTGTTACGTCACCATAACTATCATCGTACGGCTGCAAGCTAATGCATATCGCCATAGTGACTACTGAATTTATTACTGACCGTAGTTATGCTGGTGGGCTGGCGAATTACACCTACAGGATCGCAAAAAGTCTTATCAATCTGGGTGTCAAGGTTACCGTTGTTTACCTCCAATCTCTAAAAGCAACGGGTTTCCAGCGATTCGAAGATATTGATATATATTACGCTTGCCGCGTCCAGCCGCTACCGAAGGCTTTTGTCGGAGGTCTGAAGAAAGTCCTTGGATATTTCCCTTTCTGCAATGGATTGCGGAGTGAAGTCGATCGCTTCCTCCTGTTATTGTCCGTTGCTTACGGCATACGGAGTGCAATTGATAACATCAGCAGTGAAGATTTCGTAGATATCGTTCATTACACTCATTTGCGTGGCGCCGGTGCCCTTCATGATTCACAGAGGCCTTCTTTGGTACGCCTCTCAAGTCATCGAAATTTATTATTGGCATTCGGTTTTCCATATACATCAATATCTGAACGTTTTTTCGAAGACATTGCGTTACTGCGATCCGATTCCATGATAGCTCCTTCATCTTTTGTCGGTAACTACGCGGAGCGTAAATATAAAAGAAAAGTAAAAATAGTTCCGAGCCCTTATATGGCTATGGAAAGTTTCAGTATAACTCAGTCAGTTGCGAATACGTTGATTGTTGAACCGTATGCTCTTTATTTCGGTTCTATTTGTACATGGAAAGGTATTGTTTCCTTGGTGCATGCTTTGATGGTTTTTTTTGAAGAGAATACACTACATCACTTCTATTTTATTGGTAGATCTCTTGGTTTTATTGAAGGTATTAAACCCAAAGAGTATATTTCGTCGAAACTTTCTTCTCATAATTCCAGAGTGCATATTTTGGATTCGTTGCCGCACTCGGAACTGTATCCATATATAGAAAAGGCTGATTTTATTTGCCTTCCCTTGCTGGCTGATAATTTTCCAAATGTAGTCCTTGAGGCCATGGCGCTTCGAAAATGTATTATTTCAACACACGGGCATGGTGTCGATGATCAATTAACCGACAAGGTTAATTGTGTGCTGGTACCGCCAAATGATTCCGATGCATTATCGAAGAAGATGATTGAGGTTTCCAGGATGACTCCCGATACTCGAGCTGCATACGGGCACAAAGCATTCGAGAGCCTGCAACGTTTTACTCCTGAAATTTGTGGGAGACTACTTCTCGAGGAATATCGTCTTACTGTATGTGGAAGAATTACTAACAACAATGGACGTGGACGATGCGGATAGAAAGAATTTCCGTGGATCAAACTAATGATTCGGTTGATCAGCCTTGATCCGCTTACCGCAGATTTGATTCACGTTCCATTGGTTTTTAGAGTGTACGTTCCCAACTTATTTTTTCCAGAACGTCATGGCGAAAATCGAAGATCTCCCGCAATTGTTTCTTTACGTAGGAGGCGGCCAGATTCCCTGCCACACCGTAGGGGATGATATAGTTGACCAGATCACGCATCTCGACGCCGCCGGATACCTCACGGAAATGGTGCTGGTGATGCCAGAACCGGTAGGGGCCGAAGCGTTGCTCGTCAACGAAGAAGAATGGTTCGGCCACATGAGTAATCTCCGTGATCCAGGAGACTGTCGTCAGGGGAAAGGGGCTGACCTTATAGGACGCGATCATCCCCGGGTGCATCCGCTCCGGCAGGGGGGATCGTACGGAGAACCCCAGCCAGGGGGGTGTAATGGCGGGAAGGTTGCGCGGGTCGGAGAAGAAGGCCCAGGTCGTTTCCAAATCCGTGGGGAGTGTCTGGGCTCGTTCCAGGGTATGCAGTGCCATGGTGTCTCCTTCAGGGGGAATCTGCAACTATCCTAACGGTTTGTCGGGACAAGGTCAAGGAACCCTGACTTCTTGATCTTGAACGGGATGAACTTTCCCTTTTAGTGATGCGTCTTTTTAATTGACAATCGGGAGAGAGGGAGGGACGCTGGGAACAAGTGTAACATTTTAATGTTACACTTGTTCCCCTCTTTTTTTGCCCGACTAAGGGCTCGTACCACCGCTACGTGTGTGCGCCCGGTTATGCATAGCGTACCCGACCAGTTCGCAGGTAAAGACATCCTTCACCCCCGCGAGATATAGCTAGCCCTCGCCAGTGCACACGTGGCTGAACGTGCCCCTGGCGCTGAGGGGTGGATCGATGCCTTGGCAGTCGCCACCCTGTTCGCCAACGTTCCCTTGGGGATTGCCAGCCGTTGTGCTGCTACCTCTTGTGACAGCCCCTGTTCCATAACCAGCTTTACGGCCTCGGTCCGAAACTCCAATGTGTATCGCTGCTGTTTCATGTCTCCTCCCTCTCGTTAGTTTAGCAAGTGGGAGTGTCCATTGTCACCAGGATACCTCAATTGCCTATTTCCCCAAATAGTTGACGTGTAATGCCAAATCGTATATACAATAAGAAGTCACCGGCCACATGAACGCCGATGGTTGGATATTGCCGAAGTTAGCGGCGAACTGGTAACTCTTTCACTCACCTACACGCTACGTGGAGATGCAGTTCGCTGTATCTCACTACGAAAGGCCAGTCGCAAGGAAAGGAATCTATATTATGGC
>CAIUUR010000098.1 GCA_903902345.1 uncultured Geobacteraceae bacterium
AATAAAGGCCGTCTGTCAGTTGTAAGCTGAATCAGGCGGCCTTTGAGTCTGATTTGTATGTTGCATATATGCACTCACTCCCAGGATTTCCTGCAAAAGCGGTAAAATTGCCTCACATTACTACGCTCGTTATATTTCCGTGTCAACGAAATATCAATATAAAAAATTAATGCCAAGGTCTTCAATGCTGTCTGCTAACACTCTGGTATAATAGTCAATTGTTCAGGCAGGGGTTTCCTCAGGCGGGTCAGGCGGGGGTCGGACCAAAATAAGTTATTGTAATAACGCTATAAATCCCATTATTTACCTTATACTTTGTTCTTAAAGGCATTTTTTTACCGTAAAAAAACGCCATTCAGGTTTGACCTTCAAGATGCTGCCGCCAAAGAGGTTACGCCGTTTCGATTTCTTCTCTTGTTAATCCGGTAATAGCCATTATCTCCTCAAGCGCCATGCCCATCTGTTTCATCTTGAAAGCGACGTCCAGCGCCTTACGCTTTTCACCTTGTTCCATCCCTTTTGCCATGCCTTCTTCTCGGCCTTCTTCTCTTCCTTCTTCCCTGCCCTCTTCCCGCCCTTCAAGGCGACCGAGACCGTAGTTTGATTCTACGATACTCGCCTGATAGCTCAACTCATACTGATAGCGATCATATGCCAAACGGTCTTTCTCCGTCATATTCATAACGGAAAACGCCTTTTTTGCTTTCTGTATCCCCTTGGCTTTGAAGTCATCCTTGATCTCTTCGTTTTTCAGAAAGTAGATCCATTCGTCGAGGGAATTCGTCGCCACGTCGTTAAAGTTATTGATCCTGATCAGATGGTATTCGGGGAACAGTTTGTCAATTTGCTCCTTGCCGTATAGTTGTTGTTGTCTGCGGTTGAGTTGTAATTTGTCGTGGTTATGGATGCCGGTAAAACTCGTGGCGCCGCGATAAATGTAGTCGCTACCTTGTCCCAGGTCAAAGTAAAGGATATTGACGGATATGACCTTTACCAGGGCGGAAAATTTATCACCTGCGTTAAGGTGCTCAGTGATGGCGCGGGATGTTCCGTAAAGCATTCGTTGAAGGTAGTCATACTCACGTTCGTGCTGGATTTCAATGATGATAATCTCGCCGGAGTTGTTTTTCACCTTCAGGTCGACTCGGTTATATTTATCGACAAAATTTTCCTTGTTGCTTTCGCTTTCCAGCAATTCCAGGATGACGATGTCTTCGTTCAGCAGTTCACTCAAAAATCCTTCCAGGATTTCAAAATTAGCCCTGCTTCGCAGCAGACGTTTCATGGCCCAGTCGAAGGTAATCAATTTTCGTTCAGAGTTACGTTTCATAGCATTTACCTCCGTTTGATAATTTACGTTCATTCCCACGGAGGTGCAAGAAATATATGAAAAAAAATAAAGGGTGCAAAGGAGGCTAAGTGTGAGGTCGCCTGCAATCAGGAGCATGGCGCATGGGGCCGGAACTTTGTTGCAGAGCAGAGGATAGCGCAGGGATTGGAAAAAGTCGGGAATAAGGTGACACTCAAGCCTTACCAGCGTTCCAGCGACCCTGGTTAATCCGGGATTGTACAGAATTGTATTTCATGAACGAACAAAGGCCAACAGTGGGGTGTAATCATTGCGGTCGGCGGCACGGAGTCCGTCAATATACTGCTTGCGACATTTATCCGCATTTACCAGATTACCGCTACCCCACGTGAAACGCGGTTGACCAAGCAGATGAACCAGTAGTATGTCGGTCAGCAACCGGGCATGACGGCCATTACCATTGGGAAAGGGATGAATTGACGTGAGTCGCTGATGAAAGCGGACGGCTATTTCGTCGGGAGGGTAGGTGTCACGCTCTCTCCAGCATTCGACATCCGCACAGAGATTACGGAGGTCGGAGTCAATCTGCCAGACTGCTACACCTATATTCTTGCCGCTGCCTCGCTTCTCTCCAGCCCATCTCCAAACATGGCCGAACATCCGTTTATGCAGGCGCTTGATAAAATTTATGGTGAGAATGTCGCGCGGGGTACGGTTAAAAGCCCAAGCCTCGGCTTCGGAGATATTTTCTTGCTCCCAGCGGTCAAGCTCTGTCCGGTTGGTAATATGGGACAGTAACAGACCTCGCGCCTCATCCGGATCAATGGAGGTGGCTCCGTCGGGATACTCAAAATTCATGATTTCGGTTCCCAGAGCTCTCGCGGCATTTCCCGCATTAATTCCTCGACTGCGGCATCTCGTGAGACACACTGCTCTTCGTCGGATAAATTCTGCGCCTCCAGCAACATGGAGTGCGAGACCCTTTGTGAGCGGGCTTGTGCGACGTTGCGCGCCTGTGTTCTGACGATTTCCTCCAAGGAAGTGCGTGGAACAATGGCGTAGACGAAAACACAGTCCATTGCCTCGGCAGCTTGACGCATGGTTTTCAATGAGACAACGCCGGAAAGCTCATCCTGTTCCAGTTTGGGGATACGTGGCTGGCTGACGTCAAGTCGACTTGCCAGCTGTTTTCCCGACATTCCCAGAGCCTCACGGATTGCCCGGATCCAACCTTTGACCGGAACGGCATTATGCTTGAGGTTCGCATAGCCGGACAGAGTCTTTTCAAGCTGTTGACGTGCTATTATTTTGTATTTAGGTAACATCTAAATAACCTCTGTGTTATTCTGCCTAGCAGATATAATAACATACAGAGTATTTTTTTCAATGCGATTTATAACTCACACATTATTTTAGCGACCGCTCAACGGATGGTGAACCGTTCTACCCTCGCCATCCTCTGGGTCATCTGCTTTCTCCAGGATTTCCATGAGGATCTCCGCTTCATGGGAGTCCGTCACGGTGAGAAGCAGCGAGGCGAGAACTGTAACCGTGACGCTCATCCAGAAACCCCCTCATCATTCACTGACCGAATGGGAGAAACAGTTATTGCGGGTTCTTGCCGCTCTCGGAAAGGCGGGGCAACTCCTGAGCTGCCGGGCCGTATCAGATAGAAGGTTGGCGGCTTTTCTTGAAGAAGTTTGAGATAGACAGAATGTCTGAATGTCAAGCATAGGTTCGGCCTACGATCACGACCTTGTCTACTGACGTGCGTTACAAATACGGGCTCGGCGCGCCGTGCCCCTAGGAACGTAACTCCTCCAGCTCTTCCCACCGATGATAGACCAAAACCAACTCCCGCTCCAGCTCACCCAGCCGTGACGTCATCCGCGCCACCTCGGCTCCGGCGCTCCGGTAGAGGGCAGGATCGGCAATTCTCTCATGCAGCGTGGCCTGCTCCGCTTCCAGGGTGGCGATCCGCTCCGGCAGACCATCCAACTCCCGCTGATCCTTAAAACTCATCTTTTTCGGGCGCGCTGCCTGAGTTTGCGGCCTGGCCAGCGGCGCCGGGTTGCTGGTGGTGGGCGCCTCGATGGTCCCTGCTGCGGCCTGCCTCAGCCAGTCATCATATCCCCCCACCGATTCCCGCACCTGGCCGTCCACGGAAACCGCCAGGGTGCTGGTGACCACGTTGTTGAGAAAATCCCGGTCGTGACTCACCAGGAGGAGTGTTCCCGGATACTCCATGAGGAGCTCTTCCAGCAGGTCCAGGGTCTCGGCGTCCAGGTCGTTGGTCGGTTCATCCATAACCAGGAGGTTGGAAGGTTTGGTGAAGAGTTTGGCCAGGAGAAGACGGTTCCGCTCCCCCCCGGAGAGTATCCGCACCGGACTTCTCGCCCGCTCCGGTGAGAAGAGAAAGTCCTGGAGATAGCCGATGATGTGACGGGGTTTCCCGTTAATGATCAGGGTGTCGTTCCCCTCCCCCACATTGTCCTGAACACTCTTGTCCGGGTCCAGCTGCGCCCGCATCTGGTCGAAATAGAGCACCTCCCGACGGCTCCCCAGTTTCACCTCGCCCTGGTGTGGAAGGAGTTCACCCAGAAGCAGCCGAAGCAGCGTGGTTTTTCCCGAGCCGTTGGGGCCGATGATCCCGATCCGGTCCCCCCGGGTGATGATGGTGGTGAGGTCATTGATGATGTTCCTGCCGTCATAGCCGAAGACGGCGTTCTCCGCCTCCACCACCAGGGCGCCGGAACGTTCGGCCACCTGAAGCTCCATCTTCACCGATCCCAGTCGTTCCCGTCGCTGCCGCCGTTCGTCCCGCAGTTTTTTCAGAGCCGTAACCCGCCCCTCGTTGCGCGTCCGGCGCGCCTTGATCCCCTGACGTATCCATGCCTCTTCCTGGGCCAGTTTCTTGTCGAAGAGCGCCTGGCGGGTGATCTCGGCTTCCAACAGCGCCTCCCGTCGTTCCACGAAGGTGTCATACCCGCAGGAAAAGGCGTAGATCCGGCCCCGGTCCAGTTCCGCCACCCGGTTTGCCAACCTTCTGGCGAAGGCCCGGTCATGGGTGACGAAGAGAAGCGTCTTGACATTCTTCAGAAGAAACTCTTCCAGCCAGATGATGGTGTCGATATCCAGGTGGTTGGTCGGCTCGTCCAGGAGAAGGATGTCCGGCTGCGAGACCAGCGCCCGGCCCAAGAGTGCGCGGCGCTTGGTGCCGCCGGAAAGGGTGTCGAACTCCGCCTCCGGCTCAAGGCTCAGTCGCTCCAGTATCCGTTCCACCTCCTGGTGCAGTGACCAGCCGTCGCAATCCTCCAGCAATTTCTGGGTAATCTCCAGTCGTTTCAGCAACTCCTCCCCATCTTCGCCCGTTGCCAGCAGGTGACTTATCCGATGGTACTCGGCCAGGAGTTCCGCCGCATTCCCCATCCCTCCGGCCACCACGTCGAAGACCGTACCCGAGAGCCCCTGGGGGACCTCCTGGGAAACCAGGGCTACTCGGAGTCCCTGCTGCCGGACGATATCGCCGCCGTCGGGAGGGAATTCCCCCCCCACCAGCTTGAGAAGCGTGGACTTGCCCGAACCGTTTCGCCCCATGAGGCAGAGCCGTTCCCCCTGTTCGATCTGGAGTGTGATTCCATCAAGAAGCGGCGGACCGCCGAAGGCCAGGGTTATGTTGCGAAGAGTAAGCAGAGCCACAAATACCTCGATAAGAGTTAAGTAGGGAGAGCGTCGGGTTGGAAACGGGGAACCGTAACGCCGTCGACCTCCACGTTTTCCACGAACATGGCCAGGGGGCGAACCCAGAGAGATCCATCACCATACAGGCAACGATAGACTACCAGCCACTCTTCGGTTTCGCTGTGACGAGCCGTTCCCATGACCTCGTAAAAGTTCCCCTTGTAGTGGCGATACCGGCCGGGGGGAACGTCATTACCACTGTTCATCCTTTCCATCCTGTATGTCCTGTAAATAGGTTGGGTGCTTCGCAGCAATAAAGACGCCTACATTTGTCATCCTGAGCAACGCGAAGGATCTGCTGTTGAATCAAACAGAAGCAGATCCTTCACTTCGTTCAGGATGACAGACGGTGGTTATGTTTATTTTCGCGGATCACCTTGTTACTGCCTTGCCGCCTTGACGCAGAGTGCGTACTTGAGATATCGCCCTTCCGGAAAGGTAACGGGGTAGGGGAAGTCCGCGGGCTGTCCGGCCAACGTGATGACTCGCAGGTCGCACTCCGCCTGGAGGGCGCCACGGCGGAGTTCCTTCAGGTAATCCGCCGGATCGACCTTCTGGTGATTGGATGAGGCGATAAGAAGCCCTCCCGGACGGAGGAGCGGCAGCGCGGCAGCCACCAGATCTGATGTCCCCCCCCGGGTGGTAAACCTCCCCTTTCCCGTGGTGGAGAAGGAGGGGGGGTCCATGAGGATTATATCATACTCTTTCCCCCTGCGAAGGAGGTCGGTCACCGTGGCGAGGCAGTCACCCACCATGAACTCATGTTTCCGGGGATCCAGCCGGTTGGCGCCGAAATTATCTCGGGCCCACTCCGTGTAGGACGGGGAGACGTCCACCGACGTCACCAGTTCCGCCCCCCCCGACGCGGCGGCCACGGAAAAGGCGCCGGTGTAGGCGAAGAGGTTAAGGAGCCGTTTACCCCTGACGCGGGGTATCAGGTCACGGCGGTTGACTCGCTGATCCAGAAACAGTCCGGTATTGAGGCCCCGCTCCAGTTCCACCAGAAACGACAGACCGTTCTCCCTGACGATGAGCCGCTGGGGAGCAGCTGTTCCGGCCAGGAGTCGACCGTATTTTTTGGTATCTCCGGTTGACTCCAGTTCGCGGGTGTTTCTCGGGCGGGTTTTTTCATAGATCCCCCGCGGCGCAAAGAGTTCCTGCAACAGTCCGGTGAGGGTGGCTAGATGAGGCCGCCAGCCACCGGAATAGAGTTGCACCATGAGGTACTCTTCATAGCGGTCAACGGTGATCCCCGGGAGACCATCCCCTTCCCCGTTGACCAGGCGGAAGGCATTCGTATCCCCCAGGACGGCGTATTCCCGACGAAGCACCGCCGCAGTTTCCAGCCGCCCCCGAAGCCAAGAACGCTCCATTCTCATGGGCTCCCGCGCCAGCACCCGGGCGATGATCCGTTCGCCCGGCTCCAGCAAAGCAGTGGCCAGGAAGCGCCCAGTGGGATCGGTCAGTTCCACCAGGTCCCCCGCACTCCCTGCAGGCCATTTTTTCGTATAGCCGTCGGCGATAATCCAGGGATGCCCCAACTCCAGCATCCTCACAGTTTCCGGGCCGACGATTCTCACATTTTTCCCTGACAACTTTTCCTCTCTTTCATCGTACAAAAAAAGCCGCACCCTTGCGGGTACGGCTTTTTTCTGTTTCCAGGGAAACGGGAATTACTTGGCAGCCGGAGCAGCAGCTTCAGCAGGTTTTTCTTCGGCTTTCTTGGCTTTTTTGGCTTTCTTGGCTTTTTTCTTTGCAGGAGCTTTTTCTTCTTTTTTCACGTCGGCAGCAGCAGGAGCAGCAGCAGGAGCAACAACCGGCTCAGCGGCGCAAACGATTCCAGCGAAAGAAAGAGCAACGATAGCGGCAACAACGGCGGAGAGAACTTTTTTCATGGGGAGACTCCTTTTTTGTGTGGGTAACTTCTATTTAGCTTATAGCACGGTCCGTGCCAAAAACAAGAAAACCGATAACTACTTGAAGTTACACAATTTATAATTTTTATCATTCGAGATGGCAACCCATGTTTTACCGCGTATCCTCCACCCTACACCTCATTTCGGGTATGACCGGAAAAGCATGAAAAAAGTAGTTGACAACACGCGTAGGGTATTGATATACAGATACCACAATCGAATTACACAATGGATACACGATACTACTAAACCATCCGCGAGGGTGGGACGGAAAGCCTATTGGGTCTCACCGAGACAGCCGGGTTGCCGAAATATCATACAGATATTGAAGCAACTCGGCTTTTTTTTACCTACTCACCATGCGGCGCCAACTCGGCGGTATCACAAAAGGGGTAACATACCATGAAGAACTGCAGTCGAAGCATTTCCGGCGCCATGATCTGCATGATTATTTTATTGACTGCATCTTTTGCACAATGCGAAACCGGACCCGTCCCGGGAAAGATATCCTCCGCCACGGGACAACGGATGAAATGGAACTCCGTCGAAGAAATCATCAAGGAATTGGCCCTCCCCCGGGCTCAGCCAGTCACCAAGGTCGCAGATGGCCGGGACGGCGATGCGAAACTTCTGAGAGAGCTCCTGGACCAAAGTAACGGAGAACTGCGCGCCGCATGGTCTCCCCGTACCACACCCATGAAGCGTACCGGCTTGATCGCATCCAGGTACTGAGGGGAGAGCGTTATGCTTTCCGTATGTGCATCAACTACGTTCACAAGGAGACATCCCATGGAACCATTAGCCTTATTTTCTTCTCTCCTGGTGCTCTACTGCGGCTATGTGACCTACAGGGATTTGATTCGAACTCCGCGTAAGTCGGAGACGGTAAAAAGAGAGTCGGGACGACTGGGGCAGGCGGTGCTTCTCAGACCAAATCTGGCGTCAAGTAGAACGCTTATGTCGGCGATGGGTGGAGGGCGAGCGTCGACCTCACGGTAATACTGTTCCGCGTCAACAGCTCGACACGTTAATCTCAACCACTGCGAACCGCATGGATACCCGGTAAGTTTCGCCAGAATCCCCGAATATCCATGCCACAGCCGAAGAGGAAGCGATCAACGGTTTCTATTCCGGTAAATTCGGCACGGAAGCCGGGAAATACTTTCCGGTCATGACGCTTGTCCACGAGCACGGCAGTTAAAACCTCCCGGGCGCCCATATTGCGGTACTGTCGGGAGATGGCCTCCAGCGTTACCCCTTCATCCAGGATGTCATCCAATAACAGCACACTTCTGCCCCGTGGTTCCAGATGGGGGGCAACTAACCAGCTCAATTCTCCCCCCCTGGTTTCATCTCCGTAGCGGGTGGCATGCACGTAGTCCACTTCCAACGGAAATTTCATCCTGGTCAACAACTGCCCCGCAAAGATGAGCCCCCCGTTCATGACGCAGCATACTATGGGCTTGCTACCCATGAGCTGTGCCGAGATATCATCTGCCATACGATCCATGGCCGTCATCACCTCAATCGCACTAACCAGAAGCTCTGCCTCCTCCAAGACCCTGTTCGCTTCCTCAACGGTCATGCGGTTCCCCGACATCGCCAAAATCGGTAACCTGATCCAGTAAAACTGTTTTGATCCCCTTCGCCATTAACTTTCCTGTTTTTCTTTCCTTCAGATTCGCTGTTCACGTAGACGGCCACCTCCTGCTCCGGCAAAGAACCCCCGCAACAGTGGTGGGGTTGCAAAAACCATCTTCTTGAGGGGAGATCTGTCGGGCAAGGGGGTCGTTAACCGTGCGGTCAATTCGGCGAAAGCCCTGGCAACAGAAGATCTGGGGTAGCTGGTCACCAGCGGAGTCCCTTTGTTGATGGAGCTGTTTACCTCACGGTAGGAGTTGGGGATGGCGTGAAAGATCGCTACCCCCAATTTTTTTTCCAAAACGGCAACCCCCAGCTGCTCGTTGGAATCATACCTGTTGACAACCACCTTCACCCGGTCCGGACCAACCCCCCTGGATTTCAGAGCCTTCAGATAGCGGTCGGCAGTTGACACTGCCGCTTGAGTCTGGAGAAGCGGGTACAAGATGACATCCGAGGCGTCGAACAGTTCCAGGTTGCGCCTGGAGAGCGAACCTCCGGAATCGATGATCGTAAAGTTGAACTGACCCCGTAGGGAGGAGAGGATGTTCGGCAGGACATCCGGCGCAGCGGTACTTTCCCGTGCAACTTCATCCGGACCGCAGAGAACTCGCACACCCGAGGCGTGGTGCGTCATGACACGCTGAAGTTCTCCCTGGGTCACGCAATGCTCCGACTCCAGGAGACCAGCCACTGTCTCGGCCGGAGTGAGATCCAGGAATGTCGTGACATCATTGCTGAACGGATTCAGATCGATCAAGGCCGTACTCTCTTCCCTTGCGGCGAGAGATGCGGCCAGATTCACCGCCATGGTGGTGGTTCCCACGCCACCCGCGGGGTTATACACGGTTATTATCGTCCCACCGGCAACCGCAGCACCCTGTTTCAGCTCAAACAGCCTGGTAGCCTGCTTCAGAACTCCTTCCAGTTCCCCACAGGTTGTCGGCGTAGTCAATTGTTCCTCCGCTCCGGCCCCAATCAGAGTACCTCTCCAGTCGGAACGCTTCTCCACGGTGGTCGCCAGGATCGTCGTCCGGGGGTGTACGGCCAACAGTGCGGAGATATCCCGGATTCCTTGCGCCAGGGAACAGACCTCCAGAATTGCCACCTGGGGATCGGAAAAAGAGTGAAGGAGCTGGAGCCCATCGGGGAGCAGAACGGGAAGGGCGCTTATTTCCAGGGAACGTCGGCATTCGCCGATGAGGTCGGCGATTATCGACCGGGATTCCTTGCTCTGGGCGATAAGGAGTATGGAGTGAAGGTTAAGCATGACTCACCAGAATGACAGCACTCTTGTAAATTGATTAACGAAGCGCAGTATACTACGTTAGGCGGCAGAACATACAAAAAAGTTACAAAAAAACCGCCATAGTTACCTTCCCGCACATCGTCATCTCAGCCGTTTTTCGTAACTCCATCAACACCGGTTGTTTTCATCCGGCGACCGTATCTTCCTCGCGGAATTCTCCCCGATGCCGCTCCGTCTCCCAGCGATGCGGAGTCCGAACCCGGACACCATTGTAGCGTGATCGTCAACAAAAATGTGTCAAGTTATGTAAGGAATTGTAAGCGCTCTTATTGCACCACCTGCGCATAATGAGTCAAAACAGTTGCATTCAACCGGCATATGTTGCAAGATCACACAGACCTAACCATCTCCACCGGAAAAAAGTTTCAAAAAAGGGATTCCTGAGTGAAACTTCGCGTCCTGATTGTTGACGATTCCATCATGTTCCGGAAAGTGATAACCGATGCCCTCTCCGGGATACCCGAAGTGGAAATCGTGGGAACCGCCGCCAATGGCCGGATTGCCCTTGCCAAGGTCAAGAGCCTGAAACCGGACGTCCTGACCCTTGATCTGGAAATGCCCGAGATGGACGGCCTCGAACTTTTGAAGGTACTGAGAGATGAGAAGATTCCGGTGGGAACCGTTCTCCTGAGCTGTTTGTCGGACAGTTGCGCCGAACTCACCATGAAGGGGTTGGAATTAGGCGCCTTTGATTATGTTCCCAAGCTCAACGGTACATCGTCGGAGGAGAATGTCATCACCATCAGGAAATCTCTGGATGTGATCTTCAAGGCATTCAAAAAACAAAATCTGACCAATGGTTTGCCTCAAACAAAGCCGTGTCTGCTCCCTGCCGCTCTCCCCGGGAAACCTGTCGTTTCTCCACCGTTGTCTCCTTCCCTACTACCCAAGCCACGTGACAAACGGAGTGAAGCGGTTGCCATCGGTATCTCCACCGGAGGACCCAAGGCACTGGCCGCGGTAATGGCGGCGCTACCGGCCCATATGGGAGTCCCTCTCTTTATTGTCCAGCATATGCCGGCATCTTTTACAACGTACCTGGCTGTCAACCTGAACAGCCGCTGCCCCTATCTGGTAAAAGAGGCGGAAAACGGTGAAGCGGTACGTCCCAATACGGCCTATATTGCTCCGGGAGGAAAGCAGATGTCTGTCGCACCAACAACGAACGGCGCCGGTAAAATCATTCGGATCACCGATGACCCTCCGGAAAACAACTGCCGTCCATCGGTGGACTACCTGTTTCGCTCCATTGCCAGTCATTATCCGGGGAGAGCCACCGGTGTCATCATGACCGGCATGGGGAGTGATGGAGCTTTGGGCGCCAAGCTCATGAAGCAAAACGGCGCTGTAATCATCGCCCAAAACCAGGAAAGCTGTGTGGTCTATGGTATGCCGAAGGCTGCGGTGGATGCAGGTATTGTCGATCTCATTGTCCCCCTTCACGATATCGCAGGAGAAATAGTAAAGACCCTCGGCGTAGCATGATACCCCTCTCTTCAGAAGAGTTCAGCCAACTGGCAAGCCATATCGAGAGTATTTCCGGGATATCCCTGGACAGGTCAAAGGCATACCTCATTGAGTCTCGACTCAGCAGAGTTGTGCGGGAATTGGGACTGACTTCATTCAGAGAACTCCACTCGCGCGCTGTGGCGGATCTCAGCAGGACAACAGAGAAACAGATCATCAACGCCATCACCACGGGAGAGACCCTCTTCTTCCGAGACAATACCCCCTATGAACTTCTGCGGCAGAAGATCCTCCCGGATTTTATCGGCGCCAGAACCCGCCAGAAACGGATTCCTGCGACACTACGCGTCTGGAGCTGTGCCTGCTCCACCGGGCAGGAGGTCTACAGCATTGCGATGTTACTCAAGGAGAAACTTCCCCAGGACGGGAGGTTCCGCACCGAACTGATTGCCACGGACATCTCCGACGCGGCCCTTGACAAGGCGAGAGTCGGAAAATACAGCACTCTGGAGGTCGAAAGGGGGTTGCCCCGGGAGAAGCAACAACGCTATTTTGTCCGTGATCCGGACTGTTGGAGGATTCGTGACGAGATCCGCGCCATGGTTACCTATCAGAAACTGAATCTCCTGGATGATTTTTCCCGGCTGGGAAAATTCGACATCATCTTCTGTCGCAATGTAGCAATCTATTTTTCCGCAGTCAACAAGGCGCAGCTGTTCCGCCGGCTGGAAAACTCCCTGCAACCCGACGGCTGCCTGATCATCGGCGCCACCGAGTCCTTAGCCGGGGCAACCACGAACTTCATCACAAAGAAATACCTCCAGACCTATTACTATGGGTTGCAGGAGTAAAAGAACGACGAAATACCACCAGGAGAAGTGTTAGGTATCCTGGCGGGGCCACTGCATGGTGAGCTCTGCCAGAAGCAGGGTCGCCGTGGCGAACTCCATCCGGGCGAAACTATCGGCAAGCGCTCCGGCTTGCTCCGCCAATGCCGTTTCCGCCAGGAGCTGGGATAGTTGCCGGCTGACCTTCAGAGCTTCCAGGTTATGCTGCTCAGCCAAAGGGGTGAGCTTTTGGAGCAATGTCAGGATGACATCAGCAGGAAGATGGCTTCCCCCGCCGGTTCCCTTGCCACCGGCGAGGATCACCGCCGACGCTGACAGTTCGGTCACACATTTTGCCATATTGGCAAGAAGCGACTGAGAACCGGCCACGGCATTACAGGCGCAGAGCTGCTCCAGTTGACCGGCCAGAGCAGCGACAGTGGTGGCGCCGATGGCGCCGGCTACCCCCTTCAAGGCATGTGCTTTTCCCCCTGCATCGGTTAGGTGACCGGCGTCCAGCTCGGCGCTCAGTTCACCAACCCGCGCCGCTATCGTCCGGCAGAATTCCAGGGCAAGCTTTCGGTAGAGTTCACGATTTCCTCCCAGTTGAGTCAAACCGGCATGAATGTCCAGGCCGGGAAGGGAATCCGGCAGGAGTACGGACAAGGCCGTAGGTGAGACGACCGGAGCTGAGACCACTTGACCGCCATCGCGTTCCAACCATTCCATGAGGCAGGCATAGAGCCGCTGGGGATTCACCGGCTTGGTCAGGTGAGCATTCATCCCTGCCTGCAGGCAGAGTTCCTGCTCCCTCTTTCCGGCATGGGCCGTCATGGCGATGATGGGGAGCCGCCCTGCAGTCCACTCTTTTCGAATCTCCCGGGGAGCTTCATAACCGTCCATCACCGGCATCTGCAGATCCATGAGGAGGATGTCGAAACGCCCCCTTGCCTGAGCCACGACCGCCAGCGCCTCCCTGCCGTGGGCCGCGATGCTCACGCTGACCCCCACCTGCCCCAATATCTCCTGAAGCACCTGGCGGTTTAACGGCTGGTCATCAACCACCAGAACCCGCCGCCCCGTCAACGCCTCCGACACCCGGGCCAGGTCAAGGTTGCACTCCGCTGCCGCCACGGGAGCGGAGCCACGGAGGAAACGGGCGGTAAACGTAAAGCAACTCCCCCTCCCTGGTTCGCTTTCCACCCGGATCTCTCCCCCCATGAGGAGTACCAGCCTCTTGCAGATGTTAAGCCCCAGTCCGGTCCCTCCAAAACGGCGGGTGGTGGAGCCATCCGCCTGGGTGAACGGATCGAAGATCCCCTCCATCTGCTCCGGGGTCATACCGATGCCGCTGTCTCGCACAAAGAACCGGAGAACTATTTCCTCCGCATCTTCCACGGGAGAGACGGTGAGCACCACCGTGCCGGAAGAGGTGAACTTGATGGCATTCCCCAGCAGGTTGAGGAGGATCTGCTCCAGCCGGAGAGTGTCTCCCACCAGATATTCCGGGATATCTGGATCACACTCCAGAGTGAGCCGCAACCCCTTGGAGGATGCCCCGACTTCCGCCAGACTGAGTAACTTTTCCAGGAGCGGCAGGAGCGAAAAAGAGGACTCTTCCAGCTCCATTTTGCCGGCTTCTATCTTGGAAAAATCCAGCAGATCATTCAGCAGCCTCAGCAACCCTTCGGCCGAAAGTGTGATCTTGTCCAGGTAATCCCGTTGCTTACCCGTCATCTCCGTCTGCAATGCCAGGTGTCCCAGGCCGATGATGGCGTTCATGGGGGTCCGGATCTCATGACTCATGTTGACCAGGAACTCGCTCTTGGTTCGGTTGGCGGCAAGGGCGGCCTCGCGGGACTGCATCAGCTCGCGTTCGTACACTTTGCGCCTAGTGATGTCGGTAATGTAGCCGTAATAGTATTCCGGTTCTCCTACAACATCGGACTTCCGGCCAACCAGCAGTTCGATGGGGACCCGAAGGCCGTCTTTGCGAAGATATTCCTTTTCATACCGTACCGGCCGGCCGGTCCGATTCAGTTCGGCAAGCTGTTCTGCTTCGCGCTCAAGCCAATCCGGGGGAGTCAAGGCGGTTGCCCAGTCCATTTCTCGCAGCTCCGCGCCGGAATAGCCGGTCAGCTCTTCGAAGGCGGGATTGAAGACACCGATCCGGCCATCGGGGTACGCCTGGGCAAACGGCTGGGAGGAGTGATTGATGAAATCAGCCAGAATTTGATTCTGTTTCTGGCTTTCAAGGAGTTCTCCTTCGCCCCGCTTCCGCTGGGTGATATCGATGAAGGTGACGACAATGCCGGCGATGTTCCCCCCTGCGTTCCGGTAGGGAAGAACCCGCTTCAGGTAGCAGTTGCTCCCATCCCGGGTCGTTACCTCCCGATCGACGACGGTACGGCCCGCCAGGACCGCGGTCGCGTCTTCGGAGAAGTTGGGCAAATCGATCTTTCCTGTCAGGCGCAGAAAGGGGTGCCCGACATCGGCGCTGATCATATCGAATAATCCGGTAACGGCGGGGGTAAAGCGCTTGATGTTAAGGTTCGGATCAAGGAAAATGGCGGAAATCTCGGAGCTGGTGAGGAAGTTCTCCAGGTCGCTGGTTACCTGGTTCCGCTCCTCAACCTTTTCCTGAAGCTCCGCATTGACCGTCAAGAGCTCCTCGTTCAGGGCCTGAAGTTCCTCCTTGGAGGTCTCCAGCTCCTCATTGGTTGATTGCAACTCCTCGTTGGCCGACTGGAGCTCCTCGTTGGCCGACATCAACTCTTCATTCGCCAACATAAACCGTTCGTTGGCGCTTTCCAGCTGTTCGCTGGTAGCCTGGAGCTGTTCGTGGGTGTCGCAGAGCTGTTCCTCCAACTGGAGCACCAGTAACTCCCACGACCTTCCGGCGCCAGACGCACCGTTCTCTTTGCTTGACGCCGCCAGGGGGGGAGTGAGGGAGGCGGGTTCGAAAATGACCACCGCCAGCTTACCGGACGGCGGGGGTGCGTTGAGTGGCGCCACGATGATGTTGACCACCTGTTCGTCGCGTTCGGTATCAATCCTTATTCCCCGGAACGTGATCTCATTCTGCTCGGCGAATGCCTTGTAGATGGCGGCCCGCAAGGCCGGCCGCAGCTCTTCCCTGGCTATCATCAGGAGGTCGTGTGTCGGCTGCCCCGATGGTATCTCCAGATATGCGCTCGTCCGGTTTGAAAAATGGATCACCTCGTTCTTGTCATTGACGATGACGCGGGCGGGGAGGTAGCGATCCAGAAGGAGCTTATCCGCCAGGTCGACAGGTCTCGATTCCTCGGCTTTGGTCTGGGGAGTGAAACGCGTCTCGCCGGCGTAGCCGCATACAGGGGTGGTAAAGGGAAAGAGCGTATCGACCCGGCGCTCCACCTCCTGCCGGGAGAAGATATTCCATTTCTTGTCCACGGGAGTGTACAGATCGTTGTGCGGTCCCACCGCTTCAGCGCTGCCCAGGAAAAGAAAGCCCACCGGTTTCAGCAGTTGGTGGAACAACTGGATGAGCCGTTTCTGAATGTCGGAGTTCAGATAGATGAGAAGATTGCGGCAGACGAGGAGGTCGAGTTTTGCAAAGGGGGGGTCCCTGAGCACGTTGTGGTGAGCGAAGACGACCATCTCCCGCAGCAGCTTCGTCACCTGCCAGGAGCCGGCGTCCCTCGTAAAGAAGCGCTTCAGCCGCTCCTCACTTACGTCCGCACTGATGCTATCGGGGTAGAGCCCGGTCCGTGCCTGGCCGATCGCCGCCACGTCAATGTCGGAGGCGAAGATCTGCACCTTGTGAGGTAGATTCTGCTTGCCCAGGTACTCCTGAATCAGGATCGCCAGCGAATAGACTTCTTCCCCGGTGGCACAGGCGATATGCCAGATGCGCACCGGAACTTCGGGGGAACGCCCCGCGAAGATGCTGGGGATGACCTCGCTGGCCAGGAGATCGAACGCCTCGGGATCGCGAAAAAAGCAGGTCACCCCGATCATGATCTCCCGGGCAAGGACCACGGCCTCCTGCGGGTTAGTGTTAAGACAGTCGAGGTAGCTGTCGAGCCCGCTCACCTCATTCACCGCCATACGTCGCTGGACCCGGCGCATGATGGTGCTCATCTTGTAGGAGCTGAAATCGTGGCCGGTCCTGGCCTTTACGATAATGAAAATGTTGTGCAGATCTTCGACGAGTGAGGCGGGGAGTTTCGTCAGAGCCGTGCCAACCGAAGAGGTAGCTTCTCCGGCTTCCCCGGGAGGGTTAGCCGCATCGTGAACAGGTGCGCTGAGAGCGTCTTTCTTCTTTCGCACGTTAATCTCCAAATTATCAATGAGTTACATGAGCTCTATTCAGGATGCTCCCCGAAGATTCCAGTCGTCATTTTGGTACTTGACCCGCAGTTCTGCAGACCTGACCTCTTCCTCCCCCGACAGCGCCTCTTCCCGCAAT
Source organism: uncultured Geobacteraceae bacterium (assembly GCA_903902345.1). GTDB lineage: Bacteria > Desulfobacterota > Desulfuromonadia > Geobacterales > CAIOGM01 > CAIOGM01. Next base: position 16,661 of record CAIUUR010000098.1, read on the forward strand.
TCGACTCCCATCCCCTCACGAAAGGATTCAGCCAGCAGAGAGTTCAGCACATCGACATCTCCCGCGATCCCCGCCTGGGCGAGTGAGTACGTCTGCTCCCCGATCCCCACCGGTGTCTCCACCATGAAGGTTCCCCCCTCTTCAGCCCTGTTCACGAGGGGGATGGAGCCATGCTGGAAGATGACCTGCTTCAGCCGTCGCTGGGCGTTGCCACCGATCTTTTTCCCCTGTATCAGGATGTCGTAGCTTTCCTGCCCCGCGAAGCAGAAGGGGGTTCGCTCCCCCAGCCCCCCCCCCTGACCGATATCCATGGCATAGGAAGGATCAAGACCGAGTTTTGTATAGAAGATGAGGAGAAATCCGGTGAGGATCCGAAACGATTCCTTAATGGAGGTGGAGGGAGGGAGATGATGCGGTGCGCAGACGATGCTGTAGGTCAGCTCGTCGCCATGGTAGATGACCCCGCCACCGGAGATCCGCCGGACGAGGGGGAGAGCAGCCGCACGGCACCGCTCCAGGTTGAGGACAGCGGCAGCGTCCTGAAACCGTCCCAGGGAGAGGGCCGGCGGATTCCAGCCGTAGAAACGGAGGATGGGTAGTGAGTCGGAAGGATCAAAGGAAAGAAGAAGCGCCTCGTCCACGGCCATGTTGGTGGGACCGTCCCCGAAACCGCTCCCGATGAGACGCCAGGTTGCTTCCCCTCCCGTCGAAGAGAAAGGAGCTCCGGCCGATTGCCGGAGCTCCCCGGGGGAGGCGTCAGCAGCCGACAAAGCAGACGTTCTGGGAGCGGGCCGCACGGGTCTCGTCCAGTCGACTCACCGGCATAGTGGCGGGGAACGACGCAAAGGCAGCCGGGTCACTTTCCGCCAATTCCGCCGCCTGGATCATCACCTCTATGAAGGCGTCCATGGTCTCCCGGCTCTCCGTCTCCGTGGGCTCAATCATGATGGCGTCCTTGACGATGAGGGGGAAGTAGATCGTGGGGGGGTGGTACCCCTTGTCGATGAGGAACTTGGCGATGTCCAGGGCGTGAACCCCCTGTTTCACCTGGCGGCTGGCGGAGAGGACGCATTCGTGCATACAGGTGAAGTCATAGGGGATGTCGTAGTGTCCCTTCAGCTTGGCCATGATGTAGTTGGCATTGAGGACCGCCTGCTCGCTCACCCTGATCAATCCTTCGCGCCCCAGCAACAGGATGTAGGCGTAGGCCTTTACCATTACCCCGAAGTTACCGAAGAAGTTGGCGGTCCGACCGATGCTCCGGGGGTTATCCGTCTCCAGGACGTAATCATCGCCATTCTTGACAATGCGCGGCGTGGGAAGGAATGGAATCAGCGCACTCTTGACCCCCACCGGCCCTGCTCCCGGGCCGCCACCGCCGTGGGGGGTGCCGAAGGTCTTGTGAAGATTCAGGTGAATGACGTCAAACCCCACGTCACCCGGCCGGACCTTCCCCATGATGGCATTCAGGTTAGCTCCATCATAATAGCAGAGGGCGTCGTAGGAGTGGGCGATATCGCAGATCTCCCTGATATGCGGATTGAACAATCCCAGGGTGTTGGGGCAGGTCATCATCACCGCCGCCACCTGGTCGCTCATGGCTGCCTTGAAAAGCTCCAGATCCATGTCGCCATAGGGCGCCGTGGGAACGGTGATGATCTCGTATCCCACCATGGCCGCCGAGGCCGGGTTGGTGCCGTGGGAAGAGTCGGGGACCACCACGTATCGTTTTTTATTCCCCTTGGCACGGTGGTAGGCGGCGATGAGCATGATTCCGGTCATCTCCCCATGAGCCCCGGCCAGAGGTTGGGTAGTTACCTCGTCCATCCCCGTGATCTCCGCCAGAGCCGTGCCGAGACCATGCAGGAGTCCCAGTGAGCCCTGGGCATGCGCCAAACCTCCGGGAAGAAGCGGTAACAACGGGTGCTCGTCGGCAAAGAGTGTTGCGGCGTTCTCCACTGCCTTGACGTTGTACTTCATGGTGCAGGAACCCAGGGGGTAAAAATGGGTATCCACCGAGTAGTTACGCCGGGAAAGATTGGTGAAGTGGCGCACCGTATCCAGTTCGCTCACTTCGGGAAGTTCGGCGGAGTCCGTCCGGAGAAGTTCCGGGGGAAGAAAACCGGCGGCGGGAACATCGGAAGCGGGGATCCGCACGCCACGACGCCCCGCGCTGGATTGTTCGTATATCAGTTTCATTGTCTTATCCTTGTCTTTTAGTTCAGTACTGTCAGGGGCGCACGGGCCAGACGTCGTAATTCCTTCCCTTAAAGTCGTAGGAGGCGCTTCCATCCCACAGGGCGATGATCCATGCATAATTGCTCCGCACGGTGTAACTCGCCGACGTCCAGTACCAGCTGTTCTTGGGGTTCGGTACCGATGTAAATCCCTGGGAGTCGAGAAATTCCTGGGGGGTGGGGCCGCCGGATTGAAAAAGCGCCTCCAGCTCTTCCTTGGCAGGCAAACGCCAGTCACGGTGACCGCCGATGTTCACCGTCTGCACCCAGTTCATCGCCTCTTCCCAATTCATCTGCCTTCCGGCAACGTTGGCTTTACGCGCCCACATCAGTCCGCTCTTGGTGTCGAGGACCGTAGCCCCATCCGCTGAGCAGTAGAAACGGATCTTAATCGGCTGCGGTATGTTGTAGGTGAGCCCCTTGGAGCCGCTTTCCACCTTTATCAACGGCGCGGTGGTCGCACCGTTGGCGGCGGCGGCCAGTTCATAGGCGGAATTGGGATAAAGTTCGTCGAACAGGAAATAACCGTCCGGTTCGCTGGTCGTCTCGAACCGTTCATATCCCACAACGGGCTCTACCTGCTTGGCGATAACCCTGATGCCTGCCCGGGGATTTCCCTTGCAATCCACCACCGTCCCCTCCAGTCCCGACTTGTTGTTGCAGCCGAGAAGAAAGGTCGCCAGCAGCAGCCCCACAACGGGCGCTTTCATTAATTTCACTATCATTCCTCAGAAATGGATAGTTTCCAGTTCAGACCGCAGCGCCTCCGCCAGTTCGTCAATCTCCGCTTTCGACCGTTTCTCCGTCACCGTCACCACGAGGCACTCCGCCAGATCCGGTTCATACCCCCCAAGGGGAAGGCCCGGGGCGATCCCCCGCTCCAGCAACCGCGCCACTACCTCATCGGCGTTCCGGGGAAGACGAAGGGTGAATTCATTGAAGGTATGGCCGGTGTTGACGATGGTCACACCCTTTATCTCCGCTAACTTCTTCCTGGCATACTCACTTTTGTCCCGATTGAGTTCCGCCAACTCCCGAAACCCCTCCTTCCCCAAGGAAGTGAGGAATATCAAACCCTTGAGAGCACAGAGCCCCTGGTTGCTGCAGATGTTGGAGGTGGCTTTTTGCCGCTTGATATGCTGTTCACGGGCCTGCAGAGTCAGCACGAAACCGCGCCGTCCCTGACCGTCCACGGTCTCTCCCACGATTCGCCCCGGCACGTTCCGGATATGCTTCTTGAGAGCACCGATGAAACCGAAGGAGGGGCCGCCGAAGCTCATGGCGTTCCCCAGGGACTGGCCGTCACCCACGACGATGTCGGCTCCCATTTCGCCGGGGGATTTTATTATTCCCAGGGAGAGGGGATACGCGGAGACAACAAGAAGCGCCCCCTGGAGGTGAGCGGCGGCGGCGATGGCGGTAAGATCCTCCACCGTGCCGTAGAAGGTGGGATTCTGAACGAGAACTGCGGCGGTGGCGTCGTCCAGGGCAGCCAGAAGCGCATCCCGGTCGATTCCGCCATCCAGGGAAACAACCTCCATGATCTCCAGATCCAGATTCGCCAGATAGGTGCGGATTACCTGGCGGGTGAACGGGCTGACCCCGCCGTCGATGACCAAACGGCGTCGACCGGTAACGCGAAGCGCCATGAGAGCGGCCTCCGCCAGGGCCGTGGCCCCGTCGTAGAGCGAGGCATTGGCCACCTCCATCCCGGTAAGACGGCATATGGCGGTCTGATATTCAAAGAGGGCCTGAAGCGTTCCCTGGGAACATTCCGGCTGGTAGGGAGTGTAGGCGGTATAGAACTCTGCCCTCCCCGCCAGATGGTCAACCACCGCCGGAATGAGATGGTCGTAGCATCCCCCCCCGATGAACGGAATAACCGCCGCACCGTTAAGCTTTGCCGCCCCCTTGAGTTTCTTCAGCATCTCGAATTCGGACATCCCCGGGGGAAGATCGAAGGATGCGGCTCGCAGGTGGGGGGGAATGGGTGCGAAGAGATCTTCTACCGAGGCCGCACCGATGACCTCCAGCATCTCCCGGACCTCCCGGGGTGTGGTGGGACAGTAGTCGGCGCTGCTCATTCCAGCCCCCGCAGGAACTCTTCATACTGAGCCCTGGTCATGAGCTCTTGCAGTTCATCCAGGTTGGACGGTTCCACCCGGACGATCCAGGCGGACTCTTCAGGCGATTCGTTGACAGTCTCCGGCCGCTCTTCCACTGCGTCGTTGACCTGTACGACCTTTCCGGAAAGCGGGGCGTAAATATCGCTGGCAGCTTTCACCGACTCGATGGCGGCAAACTGCTGGAACTGTTTCACCACCTTTCCCAGAGAGGGAAGCTCCACAAAAGTGATGTCCCCCAACAGGTGTGCAGCATAATCACTGATCCCTACCACCGCCACCCCTTCTTCGATCCTGACCCACTCGTGTTCCTTGGTGAAATAGGTTTCCATAACAAAACTCCCTTGTTGTATCTCGATTTTATTGTTAGTTTATAACTAAACTATTTTACTGAAATTATCCCCGTACCGACCCGTCCCGGTAAAAGGGGAGGTCGCAGATCGTGGCCTCCATACTCACTCTTTCGTGGCGAATCGTGAGGTGAGAACCGACAACCGCCCGACTCGGAGGGACGAAGCCGATACCGATACCACACCCCAACATGGGAGAGAAGGCGCCGCTGGTGACACTGCCGATCTTTTCCTCCTGGAAGTAAATGTCGTAGTCATGGCGGGGTGAACGGCGGGAATCGACCTTGAAGGCGACCTTAACCCGTGACACGCCGGCCTCCCGTTGCCCCAGGAGCACCTCCTTCCCCACGAACTCCTTATTGAAATTGACGAAGGAGGGTAATCCCGCCTCCAAGGGAGACGTTACCTCGTTTATATCACTGCCATAGAGACTGTAGCCGACCTCCAGGCGGAGAAGGTCCCGGGCGCCCAACCCGGCCGGCTTGACTCGCGGGTCGGAAAGGAGCAGCTCCCAGAGTTCTTGCACCTTGCCGGCGGGGAGAAAGAGCTCGTACCCCAGTTCACCGGTGTACCCGGTCCGGCTGACGATGGCCTCAACCCCCAGGAGAGACGTCTCCCTGAAGGCGAAATAGGGGAGGGTACCGAGATCATCTCCGAAAAAACGTGTCAGGACAGCGCGGGCCTCCGGACCCTGAAGATCCAGTTTGGCAGTGGCATCGGAGATGTCGCGAAAATTGGCCGTTCCGGCCAGGCGGGAACTGATGACACGGAAATCATTGGCGATAGTGGCGGCGTTGACGACGATCATCACCTTCTCTTGAGCCAACCGGAATACGATCAGGTCGTCGATGACTCCACCACCTTCGTTGAGGAGAAATCCATAGCGTGAGCGACCCACCGGAATACTCTTTACCGAGAAGGTGAACACCCCCTCAAGTCCCCCCCCCTCCAGGTCACCTTCGTAGAGGAATTCTCCCATATGGCAGATATCAAAGAGGGCGCTCTGCTCCCGGCACCAGCGGTGCTCGGCGATGATCCCGCCGGAATACTGGATCGGCATCTCCCAGCCGCCGAAGGGGGCCAACAGCGCCTTCAATTGCTCATGGTCCTGAAAAAGAGGTGTTTTTTTGAGCTGTTCCATTAGATTCCCGTTTCCATCCGTTTGATGTTTTTGCGAGGTCACTGTAAGAAAAAACGTCCGGTTTGTAAACCCATTTTCTACGCTGGTTTGCTTCATGAGTCCAACGAAAAAGCAGGAAAACAATCGCACCGGTAAAGTAACGTACGGAAAACAACAAATTTAGAAAACTATGCAGATATTTCAGTGATTTACATCTAACGTTATAATTTTTTCTTGACATATGATTCGCATAGTGGCATAAGAGAGCCTCGCCCAGAAGGAGGTATGAATGCGGTACCCGAATCTGCGGATCATGACGGTTCTGGCCGTCATGTCCTGCACGATGCTCGCACCGAGCCACCCCCTGAGAGCAGAAGAGTTTGCCACAGGTGTCACACAAGGGGTCGCCGCTCACGAACGAGCGGTGGAAAGCAGTACAGGCAACAAGGGAGTAGCAACGTACTACGCCTCCCGCTACAAAGGCAGGCGGACTTCATCGGGGGATCGTTATAACCCCGCCAAACTGACGGCGGCACATAACAACATCCCCCTCGGCACAAAAGTCAAGGTCACCAATCTGGATAACGACCGAGAAGTCGTGGTGACCGTCAACGATCGATGCAGGAAGCGCAAGTCCCGTCTCATCGATCTCTCCAGAGCGGCGGCAAGGAAACTCGATTTCCTCCGTCAAGGCAGAGCCAGGGTGTTGATTACGGCCCTGTAAATCTAAAAAAATCCTATACATTAGGGCGAACAGAAAAGCCGGGGATCTTTCCCCGGCTTTTCATCGTTTCTAGCTCTCCACCGGTACCACCTACTTTTTCTTCTTCCTCTTTTTCGACGTCTTTTCCTTGCCCGTCCCCTTCACCGGGGACTTCCCTCGTCTCTCCCTCTTGGCCGATCTACCCCGTTTGCGGGTAGCCTTCTTCGGCTCCGAGGTCAGTTCATCACGCAGATTCCCCAGAAGGACCTTGGTCTCCTCCAGGTTCGGATCAATCTTCCTCGCCGACTCCAGGGCTTCCCGCGCCTCGGCAATGCGGCCGCTCTTCATATAGACCCGCCCCAGGGCGTTATAAGCCTTGGCGTGATCGACATTGAGCTCCACCGCGCGCTTGTACTGCTCCGCTGCCGCCGGATACTCTTTCCGAAACTCGTAGATAATTCCCAGTTTATAGTGGTTATTGGCGTCGCCGGGGTTCAGCTCGACCCCATCCTTCAGGAGGGTAATGACCTCGTCATATTTCTTGTTCTCCACATAGATGGCGATGAGGGAGTTGCGAGCCTCGCTGTCGTCCTTCTTCAGTCGGAGCACCTGACGAAAGTGCTGTGCAGCCCCCTCGGTATCACCCTGCTTCTTTTGCAACGACGCCAGCTCCCGGTGGGCGTCCGCGTTGTCTCCATCCAGCCGGAGAGATTCTTCGTAAAAGACGGCAGCTTCATTGACGTTTTTACTCAGAACCTGGAGACGGGCCATCTGGAGATAGAGGGTCGGATTGTCCCCCTTCAGCTTGATGAGGGTCTGGTACTGCTCGATGGCCTGGGGAAGAGTCCCCCGTGCGGCGTAGATCTCGGCGAGATGGAGGAGAGTCTCGTAATGCTCCGGGAAAAACTTCAGCGCCTGACGATACTCCACCACAGCCTCGTCGGTGAGCCCCCGCTTTTCATACAGCAGTCCCAGATTGTAGTGGAGATCGCCACTTGTCGCCTTCAGTCGAAGAGCCTCCCGGTACGCCTTGATGGCGTCTTCGTCCCGACCGGCTTCCTGATATGCCGCCGCCAGTTTAATCTGGGCCTCCGGCCACTCCGGCTTTCCCTTGAGGGCGTTCCGATACTCGCCAATGGCCTTGTCATACTCTTTCTTCACCAGAAAGGTATCACCCCGGCTCAGAAAACTTACCGCAACTTCACCCTGTTTTCTGCCGGCCAGCCGATACTCGGCGGCGGCCTGTTCCAACTCGCCACCCTTCTCGTACAACTCGGCGATCCTGCCGTGTATTTCCAAGTTCTTCGGTTCAATGTCGGCAGCTTTTTTAGCCTGCTCCAAGGCCTTGCGAGGCTGATTCGTCTCGTCATACACCGCCGAGAGCCCCAGTAAGGCGTCCGTGTTCTTGGGCTCCAGGGAGAGAGCCTTGAGATACTCCGTCTCGGCATCCACACGGGCGCCCATGTTCCGATAAGCTTCAGCCAGCCCCAGATGGAGCGAGAGATCGTCCGGATACGACTTGAGAGCCTCAACATAATGGTAGGCGGCCAGGGAATAGAATTTCTTGTCCGCAAAAATGGTCGCCAGCGCCCGTTGAGTCCGGGGATCCCCTCCATCCGCAAGCCCTTTGGTCAACTCCACGGCGGCCTCTTCGGTAAGCCCTTTCTGGAGATAAATCTGCCCCAGGCTCCTGCTGGCTTCGGACAGGGCGGGGTCAATTTTGAGAACGATCCGGTACTCAGCGACGGCTTCCTCCTGCTTCCCCTCCTGTTCCAACTGACGGGCAAGGAGGAGGTGAGCTGCAGCTCCTTCCGGACAGAGTTCCCGAATTCTGGACTCAGTTTTTTTTCGCTCCACCGAATTTCTGACCGATTGTCCCTGGAGAAGGGATCGGGCCTCACCGCACTTATCCTTGGGACCGAATCCCCAATCGAATCCCGTTGTCAACAGCAGGAGGAGCAGCAGCAACGGAATGGTCCGAACAAAGGTCATGGGGTATCCTCTCGGCAGGTGGTATAAGGGAGCCCCGATCCGTCCGGCGCTGCTCATGAACGCGCCAACTATACACGCTCCAGTTTCCAATTTCAATTCCTACACGCAGGAGTCGCCCAGGGGGTAATCAATCTTTCCTGTTCCGATCTCCACCATGACCATGCTTATGCGCCCTTTTTGAGTGCCCGACACGCCTCCCCTTCCCGTTCTTCTCCCCCATAGCTGCGGGTGGAGGGCGGACGACATACAACGGCGCAGGCGTTCCGACCTGTACCTGAACCTGCGACCCGGGGACGTTCACGTTTACGCCCACACCCACGACCGGCGCCGCCACCGCCAGCCCCGTCAACAGGGGAACAGTCACCACCGCTCGGAAAATATTTTTCAGCATCCCTGTCACCCTTATCCTTATTTCTTTTCCGGCCAATAGCTTCCGCCCACCAGCTTGGCGGTAATACTGCCGATCTTCACCTTGGACTTCATCTTCACCGGGATATGTCGTTCATCGTCGGAAAGCCAGATATACAGGTCGCCACTTTTGCTGAAGATGCCGTTGGTCTTGAGTATGGGCATGATAAGAATGGTCTTGAAGGTCCCCACGTCGCTCTTGAGCTCCTCCCGGCGCAGCACCTTCACCTCGGTATTGTGCAGACGTTTGCCGTCGAAGACATCCACGAAGTAGGATTTGCCGACCTCTACGTTCTGCAACCGGGCGAAGTAGAAACAGGAGAGGGAGTCATAGGTGATGGGGGTTATGGGGAAGTTGGTGCGGGAGTTGTCCAGATGATTGACGATGACGGCGTTCCGGCCGGTATGATCGAAGGTCACCTCCTTGTGAAAGCGGGTACGTCCCTCACTGAGATTTTCACGGTAAATCAGCGGCACCCCGAAGAGCTGGCCGCTCTCTCCCTTGGCCATGACCGCTTCCATATGGTCGTCCACTTTGTAGAAGACCGACAACCAGTCGGCCGATTTGGCGGTGTGGGTGATGGTAACCCCGTCACCGCTGGACACGATCTCCTGCACGGCGGTACCGGCCTTGATACCGCTCCAGCTCACATCAAAGACCAACCTCTCGGGTACGGAGAAGGCTCCCCACCCGATACCTGCCGTGCAGATGACGATCAGTACGGCGCTGAACAACATTGTTCTCAGGGACATGGTGTCCTCCTTTCCGCCCCACCATACCACAAATGTTGCTCGTTACCTCCCAGAATATTTACGGAGCAGTATCGCAGATACGGCTCCCGGAGGGTTTGACATCTTCCGTCGTCCTAAAAATAGCAGCAGAAAGCTCCCCCGTGTCGATTTTGATTGACTGTCGGGCGCTCCCCCCCGTAAAAGAGAAGTTACGGCGCTACGCCACACTCACACATACGGAAGGTAGAACCATGGCACAGGCACAGCAGGGGGACAGGGTCACCATCGAGTATACCGGGACCCTCGACGACGGCAGCATATTTGATTCCACACTGGAAGGGGACGAGTGCAATTCCGAGGATTGCGATTCTGAGGAGTGCGAAAGCGGAGAGTGCGACGATGAGGGGTGCGGTTGCGGTGGCCATGAAAGCGGCCCGATGCAGCTGACTATCGGAGCCGCCGATTTTTTCCCCCAGATAGAGGAAGCACTGGTGGGGATGGCTCCCGGCGAAAAGAAGACCATCGTCATTCCCGTTGACGATGCCTTTGGCGACTATGATGAAGAGAAGGTCTTCACCGTAGCCCGAAAGGATCTCCCCGACGATCTGGACCCGGAAATCGGCGACCAACTCGGTCTATCCGATGAAAACGACGAAACCATCGGCGTCACCGTCATGGAAGTCACCGAAGAGAGCATCACCTTTGACGCCAACCACCCCTTGGCGGGCGAAAACCTCACCTTCGAGTTCCAACTGGTGGAGATCCTCCCCGCACAGTGACCGGCGCCGATCTATCTCAACACCATGAAAGGCGGCCTCCGGCCGCCTTTCATGCGTCCGACTCCTCCACCCTGCCCTGGCAGTCGGGGAAGACACCGCTGATGCTGGCCCCCATGCAGGGGTTGACCAATCGCGCTCTGCGGGCTCTCTTCATTCAGCGGGTCCGTCCCGACATTCTCTTCACCGAATTCATGCGGGTAAATCCCGTGGCAGCAGCCCGCCGACTCTCCGCGGGTGATCTCCGGGAGATCGTTCCCTCGGAAGGTGGTGTCCCGCTGGTGGTGCAACTCATCGGCCATGGCCTGGAGGCGCTGGTTTCAGCAGCACTGGCAGCCCAGGACGCCGGAGCCGCCCATGTGAATCTCAACCTGGGGTGTCCCTACGGCCGGATGACCACCGGCCTCACCGGCGGCGGGATGCTCCGTCGCCCCGAGCTGCTGAAAGCGATCATTCCGGAGCTCCGCCGGGCCATTACCGGCACCTTTTCCGTCAAACTCCGTTCCGGCTACGAAGACCCCGGGCAAATATTTTCACTCCTGCCGCTTTTTGAAGGTGCAGGGGTTGATTTTATCGTGCTCCACCCCCGCACCGTACTGCAGGAGTATGCAGGGATGGCGGACCACGGGGTAACCGCCGCAGTCGTCCGTGCGACGCAGCTCCCTGTCATCGCCAATGGCGACATCCGCACTGCGGCCGACGGCCGGCGACTCCTGGAGGATAGCGGCGCCGCCGGACTCATGCTGGGGCGAGGCGCCATTGCCGACCCGCTCCTGTTTCAGCGGCTGCGAGGTCTGGCGCCCGAAGAGCCGGGGCGGGAGGAACGGAGAGCGGAACTGCGCCAGTATCTGTACGACCTGGTGGAACGTTACGGAAAGCTTTTTTGCGGTGAGAACCAGGTACTCGGCAAGGTCAAGGGGGTACTCACCACCATGGATGATCCCGATTTCGAGAAGGAAAGGAAACGCCTCAAAAAAGCCCGTACCGTGGGAGAGTTTTGCGCTGAGCTGGACAGGATCGGGTGACCCCATGTCGGAAGAAATCGGGTACAATCATGAGGCGCTCCGGGAACTGGCGGAGATGCGGATGCCCTACGGCAGGTATTCCGGCCGACTCCTCGTGGAGCTCCCGGAGCCCTACGTGGTATGGCTTTCCCGGCAGGGATTTCCCGCCGGGAAGCTGGGCGATATGCTGCGGGCCGTCTACGAGATCAAGGTCAACGGCCTGGAATATCTGTTCCGGCCGCTGCGAAACGGCAGCGATTTCCGCCATTCCGGAGGGCGGTGACCTGCGCCGGCTTCAGCTCTCGGGAAAGAAGAGCTCGCCGTTGAATTCTCGCGTTTCCGTGACCAATTCGCACAGATTGTGGTAGCGGTCGCTCAACATATGCTCCATGTCCGATAAGAACAACTCGTAGTCGATATCTTCCTCGATCTGCGCCTGCTTGGTCGCCATCAGGATGATTCCGATTGCGCCCCGTTCCCGCTCGATCCTGTTCATTATTACTCCGAACTGATCCGCGTGTGGATTTCCCATACTAGCCTCCCCCTTTTTTGTCCTGCTGCGACCGCTGCAGTTAATCACCGACGGTTTTCATGTTTCAACCGCCACATTCTACACGGAAGAAATAAAAAAAAACAGACTGTCTTTTTCATTTTAGGGCGGTATATTCATATCAGGTAGCGCTACCTGGAAGAAGAGTGACGAAGTAAAGGAGGGCTAAACTATCGAGGAAGCTACTCCGGATCACCAACAGGGCATAACCTGTCCGGCGCACCGCGTACGCCGGAATAACCCATGAAATGGGTGGAAAATAAACAATAACTCAAAGAGGCCCGCCGATACGGCGGGCCTTTCATGTTTTATCCGCCATCCCCGGCAAAGAGCGCATCCAGGACATCAAAGTCCAACCTTTTTTCCGCCAGAGAGCGGAGAAGGTCGAGTTTTTCGGTGTCGTCGCTGGTGATCTTGGAGACATCCTCGGTGATGAGGTGATGGAGTTCGGCCGTAGTGTGATTGGCTGTCCGGAGGTAGGGGATGTTGCTACGGTCCAGTATCCGCTGGGTGATGGTGCTCACCGGAATGATCCCGGGAACCACCAGCCCGACGATCTGCGAACGGTATTCGGGCATCTGATAAAGATTGGCCAGCGTCACCAGCAGTTCGTCCCGGCTGCTGGTGACGATGAGGAGTGATGAAGGCCGGAGCAGTTCGGTAACCCGCTGGGTGGAGGCGGCGCCGATCTGAACATGATGGATGATTCGTCCCACGTCCCGCCGATTACCCAGGAGGGGAAGCTCCAGCATCTGGGAAATTCGACGCAGGGTCGGATTGGCCAGAATCGGCTGGTAATCAAATCCCCCCAGCACGGTGAACGGTTCATGAACAAAAGCCCGCCGAAGATAGTCCAGGGTCGTCTCCCTTTTCTCCGAAATCAGCTTGTTGGCCAGGAGCGCCCGGACTTGGGCTCCCTCCTGGCGAAAGAGCGCCAGATTCATGGAGACGGTATCCACCACGCTACCCACCCCCCCTCCGGTCACCATGAGGATCGGAGCGTCCAGCATCCGGGCGATGCGGGCATTGGAAAGCCGCATGACGGAGCCGACCCCCGGGTGCCCCGACCCCTCAATGATGAGGAAGTCGCACCTTTTTTCCAGTTCGGCTGCGGCCCGTAGTATCCGTTCTTCCAGCTCCGGGAGGCAGATCTCCCCGTCGATGAACTTGCGAGTGGTATCGGGGTAGACCACCACGGGGGACATATAGCGGAGCTCCTTCTGCAGGCCGAAGACCTGCGCTATGAGGGCGGCATCCTTATCCACCGCCATCCCCCGTATCACCGTCGGCTTGGGGCCCAGAGGCTTGATGAAACCCACCCGTTGGTATTTCTTGCAGGCCAGATGCATCAGGGAGACGCTGGCGGTGGTCTTGCCGCTGTTCTGGCCCGTGGCCGCTATGAATATTTTATGCGCCATGATTGTTCCTTTTCCTGCAACGTTGCTATGCTCTACTTCTGCACCCACCGTTCGGGGGCGACCAGCAGCCACCACCCCGGCTTCGCCTCTTCCTTCCTGATGGCGGCGTAACTGGCGGCCGACTGGGGCAGAAGCTGCTTCAGAGTTTCTTTCGTCTCCTTCTGCCGGTTGTTCTTGATGATGGCCCGGGCCATACCGGTAATGACGACCTTCCGGTTCCGATTCTCCGCCTCCACCAGCGTCTGGGCCTCCGAAGTCCTGGATTTGTCCCGCACCGACACCAGCCCCTGAAAAGTCTCCCCCACAATGCCACTATCCCGCAGGACATTCAGTCGCGGGAGTCGCCCCCTCATCTCGTCGTAGGCAGCCAACACCTCCGGCATCATGGAGAGCTCCACCGCCAGATTGTCGGAGACACTGCTCTCCTGGGCGGCGGCTTCCGGCAGCAGCTCAAATTGGAACGGGAGTAGTCCCGAGTGGGGTTTCTCGCCGCTCTTTTGTTCCGGGAGGGGCTGCTCTCCCTTCACCGGCGTCTCCCCCTGATTGAGCAGCATCTCGTCCAGGGACTTGTAGGCCTGCTTCACATCCTTCTCGGGAAAATAGACGTTGACGGTGATAATGGCGCAGGCGGCCAGGGTGGCGCAGCAGACGGCGATCAGCCATTTCAGCAGGTTCATTTTCACAGGGGTAACCTCCGCCAGCGTAATCTATAACAATAGCACATCGAATCCTACAGTGAAATACGGAAATGAAGGGTTCAGGGAGTGGTAACAGTTGAAACGGTGCTCCGTTTGTGACAGTATATGCGAAGGGAGCCATTCATGAGACTACTCACTCTTACGGTAAAGTTTATCCGGCGCCTTATAAGGAAAATAAAGATCCTTTTGGGCTTTGCCCTGGCGAAGTCGATCCAACGAAGCTCGTCCGACCTGGATGAAAATTCCATCGTCGACGAGACGCTGGAAAAACTCCCCAAGGGGTATGTTGTCCTGAACAACTATTTTTGTCTCACCCAGAGCATCGAATACATTGTCATCGGCCCCACCGGAGTTTTCGTCCTCTGTGTCATGAATCAACGCGGGACAATGGAGAAGATGGGGGATGATCTGCTCATCAATAGCCGTCGTCCGCCCCGGAACTACATTACCCAGGTCAAGCGGCAGATGGACGAACTGCATACCGTTTTTCTGGAAAAGTGTGAAGGGGACTGGCCGATCAGTCCCATCTTGTGTTTCATTCATGCCTATATCAAGACCAAGGGGAAGATCCGCGGCGTGGCCATGACTCCCGTGTGGGGACTCCTCCGGGAGATCAAAGAGAAACCGGTGATTTTAGACGAGTATGATGTGAAAAAAATCGCTCAATCCCTCCGGAAGTGCGACACCAAAGCCCCCCAGTTCCACCCCGCCCACCTCATCATGGTCAGAAAATACAAGCAACATACCGAACAACTCCAGCAAACGGACAAGAAGATTCGTATAGATCCGCCCCCTTGAATCCGCCACTTCTCCGGCGGTTTTATTGACGTTATTCCAGCCAGTTGAATTCGGTCCGGGGGAGCGCCTCCGCCGGCGGCTCCTCACCTTCTTCTCTGGCGGGCTTGCCTCGTTTTACGGCGGTCCTGATGGAAGAGACCAGATGCTCCAGGGAGATCCGGTTCTGAGAGGGGACCACGCCCACCCCCAGATCCCTGACCCCCAGGAAGTTCGTATGAGCCAGCTCCAGCGTCGTAAAGGCAAGCTCTCCCCGGGAGAGGTGGCCGGTCACTTCGCCAAGGTCAAAGGAACGATCATCACGAAAGAAAAACCCCCGCAGTTTCTTTCCCGCCAATTTCTGGAGAAATTCCCTGCTCACCAGCATCTCCTCGTCGGCGGAGCTCCGCGCCCAGATCTGAAAAAAACCGATGGTGTCGTCCAGCTTCCCCCCCCTGCCGTGGAGTCCGGCAACCCCATCCACCTTTCCCGACAGATAGCCGTTAATGGCGGGGATGGTGGAGCAGAAGGAGCGGAGGCTGATGCCGCTGACCAGCAGATCTCCGTCATACAGCAGACCCCGGTCCCAGGAAAGTGCTCCCCGCCCCAGAATCTCTCCATCATAGAGGCTCGTCTCCAGGCGGAGCAGTTCAGTGCGTCCCCCCCCTGCCGCCAGATGAAACCGGCTCTCGCCGCTCTCCAGTGACCCGAACCTGACCCGGCCGATACGAAAGTTCGGCGCCCCCAGGGGGTGTCGCAGCAGCGCCCTATCATCAGGGTAGCTTTCCCGGCTGAAGCCGTGCTCTCGGGGATGATTCTTCTCTCCGGTCACAGCCAGGTCCAGGGAAAACGGCACCCGCCCCTCCATCCCCTGGGCGCTGAACTGCCGGGAGGGGAGTGAAAGCATCCCCCCCCTTAGCTGAAGCTCCCCTTCCAGGGACGTTTTTCCCTCCCCCAGGAGTAGTCCACCCTTGAGAGCAATCGTCCCTTCACTTGTTGCCTCCTTAAAAGTGGAGGGTAGTAACGGAGCGTAGGCATTCATCAGGGTGGCGAGAGAGTTTTCCGGCAGGCTGAAGGTAATCCGGCCGGAACGGGTCGCCGCCGGAAGATCGTTCATCTCTCCGGACAGGTTGATCCCCACCTCTCCCCCCACGGTCACTACGCCTCGTTTCAGGGAGAGGCGCCCCCGGTCATACTCACCGGCAGCGGTCACCCCCACTCCCCCCAGCAGGGGCGCACCATTCCTGACGACGGTCAGGCCGCTACCTGAGGTCGAAAAGAGAAAGCTATTCATCCCTCCCTGGCCGAAACTCCCGGTGAGATCGGCGTCAAGAAGCCCGCCTCTAACCGCTACCGGGAGCGGTCTCCCCACGGCGGTGGTGATCGCTGCCGGCAGGAGTCGCCGCCCTCTCACGTGCAGCATACCAGGATTACCGGGAGCCGAAGGCGCCAGCGTGACAACAGCGGCAAGATCCCCTCCAAGCCCCGACCCGGCAATATCGCCGCTCACCCCGCGGCCATCCCCCATGAACCGGGCGGAAAGTTCCGTCGCACTCCAGGAGCGCCAGGCAAGGCGACGGGCGGTGAGGTCACTGCTACCCTGAAACATCCCTTCCCCCACCCCGGGGCGCCACTCCCCGACGAGATGCCCGGAGAGCCCTGCCAGAGAGAGATCCCCCTTCTCCAGGTTCAGCTGCCGGATCTCCGCACTCACGGGTACTCCCGAAACGTATCCGAATGATCGTAACGGGATTTGCCCCTGTACCTCCCCGAAGGTGAACCGCATATCGGCCAGTTGACCGCTCCCCCCTTCCAGCCGAAACAGTTCCGGGGAGAGAAGGTACGAGCAATCAACTACACCCGGAGTGCCGTCCAGGATACCCCCCCCACGTATCCGGCCGACGGCCTGAGGCTGACGGCTCCCCCCCCTTGTGAACACCGCTGCCAGCGAACACCCGGCAAGCGAAAGTTTCTTCCCGGACAAGCTCTCCGCCGAGAGCCCCTCAACAGTCGCCACCAGGTTGCCCCGCAGATCGGAAAGCTCCCGGTTCGCTGCCAGTTCCAGCTCCAGGGACGCACTCCCCCCCGTGATCCGACTCCCCCCCAGGTAGGGCGAAAACGGAACCAGGGAAGCCCTCTTCGTCCCAAGACGAAGGGTCAACGGTTCCGGAGACGCGCCACGGTAGCGGGCGTTCCCGGCAATGTCGACCCCCATGACGGTTCCGGACAGGGGGGTAACCACCTCCCACCCCGACGGTTTTTTGATAAGGGCAAGGTCGGCGCTCCCTCCCCGAAGCAGTGGCCATCCGCGCCGCCGGGCGCTCACGTTCCGGAGAGCCACCGTTCCCCTGCCGGAGACCACCCCCTGCCGGGCGTTGCCGGAAAGTGAGAGAGCGGTGAGAGTCACTGATCCCGTTGTCATGATCCCGTCCCCCACGATTGGGAGGAGGAACTCCCCGAGGCGCTCCAGTTGCAGGGGAGCGGAGGTGAGAGTTCCGGAAAAAATTCGCTCTCTCCTCACTCCCCGGATGAAAGCCGATCCGGAAAGGGGAGCGAAGCCGTTGATGGAGAGAATCCCCCGGCTGATCCGCATCTCGTCCTGTTCCCCCCGGTATTCGACGACAGAGTTGAACGTTCCCGCCAGAGGGATGGTGCGCCCCTTTAAACGGGCGGCGAAACCGGCAAAGGTAAGCTCTCCAGCGGTGTCCAATCCCCCGTTGCCGTAGGCGGCTGTCAGGTGCAGGGAAGCAGTTCCCCGGTGGAGACCCAAAAACGACGGCAAAGAGAAGAAGCTTGTCATCCCCTGGAGGCTCCTCTCCGGGAGATCCGCCACCAGAGAGAGGGTAGGAGAGCCACCTGGACGGAGAGTGCCGCTGAGCTTTACGCGTCGAAGCAGCGGATCGCTGAAGCCGATTTGCCACGAAGCATTGCGTGACCCCCTGGTCGCTAGATTCGAGAGCGAAACATTCATGGTGGGGAGGCAACGACCGTTAACTTTTAACGCCGTTTCCCGCAGGTGGAGGGTGTCGATAAGGAGCTCGCCTCCCCCCGGGCTGCTCCTGAGCCGCCGGAGGGTAGGAGCGATATTCCATTCCCCCCCCGGCTCCTGCTGCAGCTCCACCATCACCCCGACGATCTCCAGAAGTTTCAGTGACGGCCTTCCCACGGCAAGTTGAAAAGAGGGAGCGATCCTGAGGCAGCGGATGGTGAGGAGTTTACCCGGGAAGGGAGGGAGGTTCATGACGGCGACCCCCTCCAGCGTAAGGGTGCTCCCGCTGAACCCGAGGCGGCTGACGGTGACCGGCTGCCCCAGGATGCGAGAGAGTATAACTCCCCCTTGTCCGGCCCCCAGGGGGGTAAGAATGACCACGAAAAGAAGGAGTGCCGGGATGAGCAGAAGGAGCAGCAAAAAACAGAAACCACGCCGATATCCGGAGGGAGCAGGTTGGACGGTATCTGGATTACTCACCATGAGCTGGCCTGGACTGACGTGGAAGCAGGTGACGCTGTTATTCGGTTTCTTCCCCGCTCGGCTCCGTCCCCTGGATAAAGAATTCACGTACGCTCCCCGGCGACCACTCCGGGACCATTCTCCCGCTGACCGGATTAATGGAGACGGAGGTGATCCCGGCGGGAGGCATAAACCCCTCCACGGGGAGCCCGATGACCGCCTTCTGCATGAACTCGGTCCAGATGGGAGCCGCAGCGTGCCCTCCCGAGCCGGCAGAGCCCAGAGATTTTTCCTGGTCATAACCGACCCACACTCCGGCCACCAGTTGCGGGATGTAACCGACGAACCAGGCGTCCTTCATGTCATTGGTGGTGCCGGTCTTCCCCGCCACCGGACGACCCACGGCCAGAGCGCGACGGCCGGTACCGCTCTGCACAACGCTCTGCAAGAGACTGGTGATGATAAAGGAGGTCTCCGGCGAGATGGCCGGCACCGGTTGAAGCACCGATAGCATGGCTGGCGGGAGCGCCTCTCCCGTCCCCGTACCCTCCGGAGTCGCCGGTTGCGGCGGTGTCACTTCCGGCGGTTGCTGACCGGAGGAGGTGATGGGGGTAAAAAGCGGGAGCTTGGGGATAGTGATCTCCTGGAGCACTCGCCCCTGGCGATCAACGACCTTGATGATGGCAAAGGGGGTCTGCCGGAATCCTCCCGACGCGAAGGTGGCATAAGCGTTGGTCAATTCCAGGGGTGTGACGCTGGATGCTCCCAGAGCCAGGGTCAGGTTATCGGAAAGGGGGGAGGTAATGCCGAGTTTCTTGGCAAACTCCACCGCGTAGGATACGCCGATAGCGTCAAGAATCTTGATGCTCACCATGTTGATGGAATTGGTGAGCGCCTCCCGCATGGTGACCGGACCACGGTAGACGCCGTCATAGTTATGGGGTGTCCAGCTCTTCCCCGCTCCGCCGGGATACTCCACCGGCGAATCGTCAATGAGGGTCGCCGCGGTCAGCCCCTTATCCAGTGCCGCCGCGTAGATGATCGGCTTGAAGGCGGAACCGGGATTACGCCGGGCCTGAATTGCCCGATTGTACTGACTCTTCTTGAAATCGTACCCCCCGATCATCGCCTTGATCGCACCGGTGTGGGGATCGAGAGCGATGAGCGCTGCCTGGGCCTGCGGTTCCTGGTCCAGGGCAAAGATGGCGCCGCTCTTGTTCTGATCGGGAGTCACCACCAGCACCTCGATGACCGACCCCAGAGCCAGAAACTTCTCCTTTCCCTTCCCCGAACCGCCGAAGCTATCCACCAGCTCCAGCCTGCCGGCCCACTCCATACTTTTCCGCTCCAGAGTCCCGGTCCGGTCCCCCACGCGTACCGTAGCGATTCCCGCAACGGAATTAACAGCGGTAATCACCCCGCGATAGGTTCCCCCCTGCTTCAGTGAGGGGGAATCGATTCCCTCCTCCACTTGGCGGCAGTATCCCTCAACCTCTCCTTCCTTGAGCTGCTTCAACGCGCCACGAAACCCCTGCCTCTTGTCCACGGCCTTAAGTCCGTTGGTGACCCCTTCCCATGCAGCCCGCTGCATATCCGCATTCATGGTGGTGTAAACCCTGAGCCCCTTCCGGTAAAGCTGCTCTTCCCCGTATTTTTCTTCCAGCTGAATACGGAGGTACTCCAGAAAATAGGCGGACTGCTCGGCGTTCACCTTTTTCCGGGTGCGAATCACCAGGGGGGTATTTCGGGCATGCTCCGCCTCGGCCTCGGTGATGTATCCCTCCTTCACCATCCGCTCCAGGACATACCGCTGCCGTTCCTTTGCCCGTTCCAGATGTTTGATGGGGGAGTAGCTGTTGGGGGCCTTGGGGAGTCCGGCCAGCACGGCCATCTCCGCCAGATTGAGCTGGTCCACGTCCTTGTCGAAATAGCTCTCCGCCGCCACCTGAACCCCATAGGAGCCTGCGCCCAGGTAAATCTGGTTCAGATAGATATAGAGGATCTCGTCCTTGCTCAACTGCTCTTCCATCCGCTTGGCGAGAATCGCCTCCTTGATCTTCCGGGAAAAACTTTTTTCCGGAGTAAGGAGCATCGATTTCGCCACCTGTTGAGTTATTGTGGAAGCCCCCTCCTTCTTGCTCATGGTTATGACGTTCTTGAAGACGGCCCGGAGGATGCCGGCGTAATCGATCCCCTTGTGACCGTAGAAATTGGCGTCTTCGGCGGAGACGAAAGCTTGAATCAAGCGCCGTGGTATCCTCTCCACCGGCACCACCGTCCGTCGTTCAAGATAGAACTCGCCCACCAGCTTCCCATCATCGCCAAAGACCTGAGAGACGATGGGGGGGAAGTAATCCGCCAGGCGGTCCACCCGGGGGAGAACCGCCCGGAGGTAAAACGAGAATCCGACGAGGAAGATGAGAAACAGTCCGGCGGAGATGGCGCCGACGACGGCAAGTATTTTCAGGGGGGTCCAGCGTGATGACGAGGCTTTTTTCCGTTCATACTGTTCGCGATACGGAGGCATGGGCGGGTCCGGAACCAATGGAAAGGATGGCTGCGTCTCAGCGGAGCGCAGGATATTTGCAGGCATACTATCGGGATTCAAGCCGAATTGCAAACGGTATCCCGCCATCACCATTATGGGGGAAGCGGCGGCACTGACCTCTCCCTCTGGCTCATGGGGCGGAGTGACGGCTACCTCCTCTCCGGACACGCACCATTCATATCTATTCCCACCGGATATGCACCCTGTCGGGAGTGTAAAAAGGTGCTTGTGTATTTTTCGCAAAAGCATTACGCTCCGAAATGTCAACTAAATCCACAGCCGGCACCCATGGGTACACCCACTCCAATGACACGATTTTCCACACTGCTCCTTCTGGCTCCGCTTCTCCTCTCTGTCGCCATCTCCGCCGCCGAAACTTCCCGAGAACCCGAGCCGACGAGGAAATCCGATCCCGCCGGAGGAAGAGGTGCGATTCCCCTTGCGGGTAAAGTTACGGAACTCCTTACTTCCGGCGGGTACACCTAATGTCAACCTTTCCCGTGACGGCATCTCCACCTGGGTGGCCTTCCCGACGACTCCCGTGAAGGTTGGGCAGGAGTTGTTGCTGGTACCGGGATATGAAATGAAAAATTTCACCAGCAAGAGTCTCAACCGGACCTTTGAGCGGGTCATATTTTCCGCCGGCCCCTCGGAAAAGCAGGGTATTGATCCCAATCT
This sequence comes from uncultured Geobacteraceae bacterium, assembly GCA_903902345.1. Lineage (GTDB taxonomy): Bacteria > Desulfobacterota > Desulfuromonadia > Geobacterales > CAIOGM01 > CAIOGM01. The sequence goes on from CAIUUR010000098.1 coordinate 38,223, forward strand.
CGTCAAGGAAGCTCACAAGGCCCGTGACCTCAAGCCTCAGCCACAAGATGAGAAGGTGGCGCAACCGGCGGCACAGCAGGCGTCCTCCCCGGCAGCCTCCATAGTCCCTCCTCACTCGCCACCTCCGTCCAAGTCGGTTCAGACGAAGGTTAAAAAGGCGGTCGGCGCAAACGCCTATACCGTGAAACAGCTTTATGACCGGAGGAGTTCGCTGGACAACAAACGGGTTCTGGTGCGGGGGAGGGTGGTGAAGATTAATCCCCGTATTCTGAAGCAGTGCTGGATTCATCTGCAGGATGGAACCGGGACCCCGGGGATGGTCGACAGCGTTCTGGTAACCACCACCCCCTCCACAAACTCCAAGGTCCCCTCCCTTGGTGACGTGGTGACCGCCACCGGAATCCTTCACAAGGATCGGGATTACGGCGGAAGCTATCGCTATGCAGTGATTCTCGATAACACCGAATACCGCGGAGAGGGTCACGGAAAGAAAAAGTAACCATATCAGTGATTTTTCAAACCAGATCAAAGGAGCACCTGATGAAGAAGAAGAGTACCGTTCTTTCCACCCTGCTTGTGTTAGCCCTCACCGCCGGAGCGAGTTCAGCGGAAACCGTATCAGCTCCGTCCACGCCGGCCGCAGTTCCCCCTTCCGGGAGTGCCGGGGTAAAGGCGGCAGAGAAACCGTCAACGGCAGTAACGCCGGCTTCCACCGGAGTCGTCACAGCAAAGAAGGTAGAAAGAGCCGACGCACTTTCCGGCAAGGTCCTGGAAGTCATCAACGGCGGCGGCTATACTTTTTTCCAACTGGAGAAAGAAGGTGTAAAGTTCTGGGTTGCGTCACCGCCGACCCAGGCCAAGGTGGGAGAAGAACTCTCCTTTGAGCCCGGCATAGAGATGAGCAATTTCAACAGTAAATCTCTTAATCGCACCTTTGATCTCATCTATTTTTCAGGGGGAAAGGTCCAGCCCGCAGGATCGGCAACGGACCCGGATTTTCTGAAAAATAAGGCACACAGCATGAAACCGTCGGCAGTAGCTGCGGCTACCGATACCAAGGGAGTTCCGGCGGCGCCGCCTGTCACCGGCAAGGTCCTGGAAAAGTTAGACGGCGGCGGTTATTCCTATTTCCTTCTGGAGAAAGAGGGGAAGAAAACTTGGGTCGCGGTTTCGCCGACGGAGGGGAAGGTTGGAGACGTCGTCACGTTTCCTGCCGGCATCGAGATGAAGGAATTCAAGAGCAAGGCGCTTAACCGAACCTTTGACAGTATCATCTTCACCGACAATGTTGTAGCATCCGCACCCAAGGGTGTGGCGCAGGATACGAAAAAACCGGCTGACCAATCGGGAAAACCTCTCGATGTCAAGGTTGCCAAGTCCGACGCACCCAATGGATACACCGTTGCCGAACTGTATGGCAAGAGCGGGGAGTTGAACGGCAAGGAAGTTGTGATTCAGGGGCGGGTTGTCAAGGTCTCCCGGCAGATCATGGGTAAAAACTGGGTTCATCTTCAGGACGGAACCGGTGATGTCGCTCTGGGGAGCAACAATTTAGTGACGACGACCCAGGATAGCGCCGTAGTAGGTGATCTGGTGGTAGCAACGGGCAAGCTCGCCAAGGAGAAAGATTTCGGCGGTGGTTACCGGTATGCGGTCATCGTAGAAGAGACAAAGCTAGTGAAAAAGTAGCATTTAAACGGTTCTGTAGGAAGTCCGGATCAGCGGGAGTCATGGGTGGTGAAACAGCCCCTTGAGTTTTACTCTGATTTGGGGTATAAGTGCACTTGCTTGAAAAGAGCAAGTTGGATACCGGAATAATGGAGAGGTGTCCGAGTGGTCGATGGTGCCTGACTCGAAATCAGGTGTACAGCAATGTACCTAGGGTTCGAATCCCTACCTCTCCGCCAATAAAAACAAAGGGTTAGCCATCAACGGCTAGCCCTTTTGTTATTTAATGGCATGACAAAACTGCGTTTATGTAGCAAATATGTAGCAAACAAACCAGCCCGAAAGGGCATCAAATCGCTTCTTTCAATTTGTTTAGCTGAATTGAACCCATTCAGAGCACCATCAATGATGGACTTATTCCCGACCATTCCCGCTCTTAACCGCCTGATACAGAAAATGGGCAAAGATATCCACGAACTTTTCATTGATCACTAACTCGTCTTCGTTCATGATAGTTCCGAACAAGCAGTAAATCATAACGGAAGATTTGTTTGTTGACTTTATACGTCAATGCCGTATATTTGCTATATGGTCACTTTCGTCGAATCACCATTGTTTACAAAACAAGTTCATGATTACCTGACAGACTCAGAATACGGATGCTTTCAGGAATACCTTGCCAGTAATCCCGAGATGGGTGACGTTGTACGCGGTTCCGGTGGTGTTCGGAAGATACGCTGGAGTCGTCGTGGGACCGGCAAAAGTGGCGGTGTCAGGGTTCTTTATTTTGCCCGGACAGAGGCTGGAGAAATCTGGTTGCTTCTGATTTATGCCAAAAGTGCTGTTGACAGTATTCCCGGCTACATACTCAAAATCCTCAAAGAGGAGATGGAATATGCCACTCGATGAACAAGAACTTCTTGAACGTGATGCAAAGCGCAATATTGGCGAGGAACTGCTTGAGGCCGTGCGGGACCTCAAAGCTGGTAGAGTGGGGCGTATATCCACTATAGAAGTTTCTCCTCTGGCAGCATCCCGTCTCAGAATAGGTCTTTCTCAGAGCGAGTTTGCTAAACTTCTCGGTGTGTCGCTCCGAACACTTCAAGAGTGGGAGCAGGGACGACGTGCGCCATCGGGCGCTGCGAAGTCCCTCATCACTATTGCAATAAAGAAGCCGGATGTTTTAAAAGAACTGCTTGCTGCCTGAGCCTGTCTACTCCCGCTCAATCCCGCTCTTAACCGCCTGATAGAGAAAGTGGGCAAAGATATCCACGAATTTCTCATTGTTCCGCAACCCGGCCTCGTTCATGATGCGGGGGCATGGGGACGCCCTTCGGGGGCATGGGTAGAGTAGGGAGCCGGTGTTACCCTACCCCCCCCTCATCAAACCGTGCTTGGAGTTTTCCCCCACACGGCTTTCCGATGTTCTTCACCGCAAGGCATGCGCAATCGATTCGGTAACCAGTCCTGGTCAATCGGGTTAAGGTCCCCAACAGGTATCCATCTCGCCTTACTTGGCCCAACAGTAGAGCTTCCTCTGTGGCGTCCTGAT
>CAIUUR010000099.1 GCA_903902345.1 uncultured Geobacteraceae bacterium
GGAAGAGGGGGGTGGCATGGCGAATTCCCCCCTTCATGACGAAGAAGCGATCGCTCTGGATTCGAGGGAGAACGGGATAAAATTTACGGGCCATCCGCACCAAGAGGTTTTTTTCCGGCTCGATCTTCTCCTCGCCGCCGAAGGCCATCTTGAACGCCGTGACCACGAGAATGGCTCCAAAGACGTACATCATCCAGGCAAAAGCATTCAGCAACTCAACCCCCAGGAAGATGAAAAGCCCCCGCATGATCAGGGCGCCGATGATCCCCCATTTGAGAATCTTGGGTTGATAGAGCCGTTCCACCCGAAAGTAGGAAAAAATCATGATGAAGACGAAAAGATTGTCCACGGAGAGAGACTTCTCAATGACGTATCCGGTAAAAAACTCCACCCCCTGACGACTCCCCAGATAGACGTAGATCCCCCCGTTAGACAACAGAGCAAGAACGAACCAGATAACCGTCCAGGTGAGGGACTCGCGAAAGGATATTTCGTGGCTATTCCGACTCATTCCCAGATCGATGGTGATCATGATCCCCACGAGCAGGGTAAAGGCAATCCAGAGAATGATATGGTTGTCCACGGAAACTCCTTGAAATGATAGTGTCAGGGAGTTTCGTACGGGGTAGGGATTTTGTCAATGAATAAGAACGACACCGATTACTCGGTGATTCCGAGAATTCGATCGCTGATGATTTTAAGGTCGTGTTCTTCCCGCAGGGCCTGAAGTCGCTCCGTACAGGAATAGACGCTGGCAATCGTCCCCACATAGGCCGGCGGGCAGGACTGAAGTATCTTGTCGGTCAATACATCCCGAAAAGCATCCACAGCATGGGCAGCTGATCGTCCCACGGTTCCCACCACCCTGCCGTAACTCCCGTCAATACGGATGGCGAGGATCCGTAGTCGCTCGCGGATAGCGCAGAGCTCCAGACCTATGAGAGTGTGTTCATCGAGAGATAGCGGTTTTACGTCCATGCTTGTCACCTCCTGATCCGGATAACGTTACAATCCTCTTTACGGATCACGCTTCACAAGGTTAACTACTCCTGAGTGAGTTCATGAAATTAAGATGTTCGTGCTTCAACGACTCGACTTCGCGCCGCAATTCCCGCAGTTCGTCCGCCGACGTCTTCAAACGGAACCGACCGGGACTACCTTCAGCAGAGATGGCGTAGCGACGAATCCAATTCTGCAGTTGTTCAGCCTTGATCTCCAGTTCGGCGGCGATATGATGGGGACAATGACCTTCTTCGATTACCCGTCTGACGGCGTGAATCTTTACGGCTCGGTCATAGACAGTGATCTTGGGGTCCATGTTACTCCCTCATCTCAGTGATGTTGCGCCGTTTTTCGGCAAAATACCGTAGTTTCGCCTACGGAGTTACGTGCGGCAGCGTCATCAAGGATTTCAGGTTCCGCCGTACTGAGTAACAGAAGTCGCAGTCGTAATATTAGTTATTTTTATTCTAATTGTCAACGCGTAAGCTTTTTTAAACTATTAGAATTCAAAACCAAGGACGAGGGGAACAGGGTATTACCTGCTTCGGCAGGGAAAATCATTTCTATCCGCTTGACAGGTAATCTCATTAAGCATACTGTTACCTGTTGTGAGTAAGCGACCCACGAAGAGTAGATGGAGGAGCACCATGGCTCTTGGACAGATATCGACCATCGGCAGGATCGCGAGGTTTTTGGCCGGCTTGCAGTTGGCGTCCGTGATAGCCGTTTACCTGTTCCTGACATGGCACGACTACACAACCTCGATGATGGATCCAGGCAGTGTAGCAGGTAAAGAGTTACCGGCGATGGTTCAGGGAGATGTCCGTCCACCCCGGCAAGTCACCGAGTTGCCTCCCATTGTCGCCGCCTCCATCCGTCAGGACCAACTCCATACCGGCTTCATAAACCGCGCCTCGCAGCGGACTGCCGGCTTTCTGTTCATCCTCCTCCTCTCCATCTCCCTGGCATGGCTCCTGAAAACCTTCAGTCAGCGAATAATGCGCACCGAACGGGAACGTTCCCAAGAAGAAGAAGGGCGGCGCCTCAGCGAAGAACTCAATCATCGGATACTGCAGGCATTGCCGGCCAGTATCGCCGTGCTCGACCGAGATGGGCGGATCGTCTCTGTTAACGATGCCTGGGAAGCCTTTTCCCTGGAGAACCGGGAAACCTCCAGAGAATCCAGGGGAGTGGGGACAGATTTTCTGGACTGTTTCCGCCAGAGGAGTAAGGGAGGAGATGCCGCTGCTGACCTGGCATTGGAAGGGATCCGGGAACTGCTTGCCGGAACACGGTCGGAGTTCGTCATGGAACTCCCCTGCCCTACTCCAAAACTGATGCGCTGGTTTCTCATGACGGTGGTTCCGTTCAGAAACTCTCACAATGAAGGGTGCCTTATTTCCTTTCTGGAAATAACCCAATCCAAAGAGGCCGACCTGGAACGTCAGAAGTTCCTCTCCCTGGTGGAGCAGAGCACCGAATTTATCGGCATCTATGACCTGGAGTTTCAGCCGATCTTTGTGAACGAGGCGGGGAGGCGTCTGGTGGGTCTTCCCACCCTGGATGAACTCCGACGGACGCCGGTTATGGAGTTTTTCTTCCCCCAAGACCACTCATTTATCCAGGATGAATTTTTCCCGCAACTCCGGCGTGACGGACATGCCGAGACAGAAATCCGGTTCCGCCATTTTCCGACGGGGGCGGCAATCTGGATGCGGTATAACCTTTTTTCACTCCGGGACTCGGAGGGAGAGCCTATTGGTCTGGCCACGGTCAGCCACGACGTAACCGATCGAAGGGAGGCTTTGGCTACGCTTCGCCTCAATGAAGAACGCCTCCGACTGGCGCTGGATGCAGCCCATCTGGGAACCTGGGACTGGGATATCCCCAGTAGCACCATCGTCTGGAGCAGTGAACTCTACCGGATGCTGGGGTATGAGCCGGACAGCTTTGTCCCGACCCCCAGTGAGTGGAGCAATCGGCTGGCCCCGGAGCTACAGCAGAACGGCCAGCGTCGCATTCTGCAGGCCATGGCGGAAGGAGTAGAGTACCACGATGAATTTACCCTCCCCATGGCCGATGGTGAATCCCGAGTCTTCAACGCCGTTGGCCGTTTTGTCAGAGACCAGGAAGGAAACAGTGTCCGGATGTACGGTGTCATGGTGGATATTACCACACAGCGGCAGCTAACGGACGAACTGCAACAAGCAAAGGATGAGCTGGAGCTGAGAGTCGAGGAGCGCACCCGACAATTGGCCGCGGTCTCCCAGGAACTGGCGATCATCCTGAACCATGCGCCGGTCTGTATCTTCAAATTGATCAACCGCAAACAGGTATGGGCCAATCAGCTGGCCGAAACGATGTTCCTCTACCCCAGAGAGGAACTCCTCGGTGAGAACATCCGGAAACTCTTTCCTTCCGACGAGTCATACGAACGGGTGGAAGAGGAGCTCTATCCGCTCATGGCTCAAGGGATGGTGGTGGAGACCGTGCAGCAGATGGTCCGAAAGGATGGACTCCCCCTGTGGGTCAGATGCGTCGGCAAGGCGCTGGACCCCCATGATCTCTCCCAGGGTGTTCTCTGGCTTCTGGAGGACACGACCTCGCAAAGCCTGCAACAGCAGGCGCTGGAAGAGTCGCAGGCGCTGCTCAGGACGATCATAGACAGCACGGAGGATATGATCTGGGCGGTGACACCCGACAGCTTCTGTCTGACGGAGTTCAACAAGGGGGTCGTTGATCATTTTAGCAATAATTACGGCCATCATCTCCAGCGGGGAATGCGCTTGCAGGATCTGCTCCCCAGTGGCGAAAAAGCCTACAACCTGGAAAGACTTTATATGCGCGCCCTGGAGGAAGGTTCCTACCTGACCGAATATGTCAGCGCCTCGGGAAATATCCTCTTGGAATTACGGTTCAACCTCCTGAAACGGGACAACACGGTATTCGGTCTGGCGGTGTTCGGCAAGGACGTCACCCAGCGGAGACGGCAGGAGATCGCTCAGCAGCAGTTGATTCTCAGGAACAAAAAATTGCTGGCGGTGGCCCAGGACGGAATTCATATCCTGGATATGGATGGCAATCTGGTGGAGTCCAACGGGGCGTTCCGGCGGATGTTGGGATATGGGGATGAGGACCAGCTCCCGGGAAATGTCGCGGAGTGGGATAGCGAGAGTTCCCGCGAGGAACTTCTTAATCGCCTGGAGGATATGGTCTGGAATCAGCGCCTCTTCGAGACCAGACACCGTCGCCGTGACGGGAGCATGATTGATGTGGAGATCAGCGCCAGCGGGGTCCTCCTGGATGGCCATGAGTTCATCTACGCCTCGTCACGGGACATTTCCGAACGTAAAAGATACGAAGAGGAGCTACAGCAGTCCCGGGCTTTTCTGGACGGCATTATCGAACAGAGTCCCATCAATATGTGGGTATCTGACGTGGACGGCACCCTCATTCGAGCCAATCAGGCGCTACGCAACCTCCTCAATGTCAGTGATGTGGAACTTGTGGGGAAACACAACATCTTCGACGATCCCCTCATTGCGGAACAGGGATTCATGCCCCAGGTGCGGGCTGTTTACGCCACCGGTCAGACGGCGCGCTTCACCATCGACTATGACACCAGCCGGCTTCTGCAGCTTCATTCGGAAAAAACGACACAAGCGGTGCTCGACGTGACGGTTTCCCCCATCCTGGATGCCACGGGAAAGGTGACCAATGCCATCATTCAGCAACTGGACGTCACGGTACTGCAACGGATGAACGAAGAGCTCGCCACGGCAAAGGTTGCCGCGGAAGCCGCCAGCCAGGCCAAGAGCGAGTTTCTGGCGAACATGAGCCATGAAATCCGTACCCCCATGAACGCCATTATCGGCCTGGGATACCTTGCGCTTCAGACAAACCTTACCCCGACCCAGAACGATTATCTCACCAAGATGGCCTCCGCCGCCAACGGGCTTCTGCAACTGCTCAATGACCTTCTGGATCTCTCCAAGATTGAAGCGGGGAGGATGGAACTGGAAGAACATACCTTCCCCCTCGGCTCCGTCGTGGAGGAACTGAAGAGCCTCATGGGGGCCAAGGCGGCGGAGAAGGGGGTGCTGATGTATGTCGCCGTCGCCCCCTCCATACCGGAATATCTGGTGGGGGATGCTCTCCGTTTGAGGCAGTTGCTCCTCAACCTGGTCAGCAATGCGGTTAAATTCACGGCCCAGGGTGAGGTCACGCTGACGGTCACACCCCGCCCGGATGATCCACGGGAGAATATCCTGGAATTTTCCGTGAGGGATACCGGCATCGGCATGCGCCCGGAACAACTGGAGAAGATCTTCGACCCGTTCACACAGGCGGACAGCACCACAACGCGACGCTATGGAGGGACCGGACTGGGACTCAGTATCTGCCAACGCCTGGCGAAACTCATGGGAGGATCAGTCGGAGTTGAGAGCGAACCGGGGGAGGGGACAACCTTTACCTTTACGGCTCCCTTCCTGCCGGGGATCGCCGGTGACGTTGAGATGCCGCACTGCAGTCTGGAGAACAGGCTGGCGCTTTCAGGCTGTCGTGTCCTTGTGGCCGAAGATCATCCCATTAATCAGCAGGTCATCAGGGAGCTTTTGGAACAGGCGGGGGCTATCGTGACCATAGTCGGGGACGGTCTGGAGGCGGTGGCCGCCGTGGGAACTACGGGGGGCAACTTCGATGTGGTGCTCATGGATATCCAGATGCCTCACATGGACGGCTACCAGGCCACTCGCCTCATACGCCAGCACTGTTCCATCGAGGAGTTGCACATCGTGGCCATGACGGCCCATGCTCTGGCCGAGGAACGGGAGCGCTGCCGGGACGTGGGAATGAATGATCACCTGTCGAAACCGGTCCGACCGGAAGAGGTCTACGCGTGCCTGGCTCGGTGGTTCCGCCCGGCAACCACCCCACCGGTTCCCACAGTGGGAACCATCGTTCACGGTGAGGGGACGCTTCTCACCGGCTTCGACATCGAAGAAGGGATTCTCAACTTCAGCGGTAACGCCCCTCTTTATCGACAGATGGCGGAGCAGTTCATTCGTACCCATGGGGACGATGCGACGGTCATTTCGGTGAATCTGGCCGCGGGCGAGGTGGATCGTGCGCGTAAGGCGGTCCATGCTCTCAAGGGAGTGTCCGGAAGTCTTGCTGCACTCCGGGTATTCCGGGTCTCAACAAATCTGGAGACGGCCCTGAGGGATGGAGAAGTGAAGAAAGCCTCAGCTCTTCTCCCCGAATTAACCGAAGCCCTGGTGGAGCTTACCGGTGCACCGCGGGATTCGGAAGGTGGGGGGGAAGAAGATCCCCGTAGCATCTCCCCCCCGGACCCTACACTCCTCCCCCCGCTTTTGGAAGAGTTGCTGCCGCTGCTGCGTCTGCGTAAACTGGCGGCGCTGAAAATCGTAACCCGTTTGAGCGAGGTCCTGTCCGGAACCACTCTGGAGACGGAAGCCGCCGCGGTGGCGGAAGCGGCAAATCGACTGGATTTCGACGGCGCCTACGAGTTGGCGTCCCGGTTGACCCTCCCTTCCGCCCAGGATGCGTAGAGAGGCAAGATGTGCTAACCTCGGGAAAGTTTCACCGTAAACGTGGTCCCGAGTTCCGGAGTACTGGTGACCAGAAGCTCTCCATGATGCTTGGCGATAATATCATGTGAGATACTCAGCCCCAGCCCGGTCCCCTTTCCCCTCTCTTTCGTGGTATAGAACGGCTCAAAGATCCGTTCCTGAAGCTCACGGGGGATTCCGGGCCCCGTATCGCTCACCGAAGCATAGACGAAGGCGTCGTCAGACCAGCTCCTGAGCACGATCTCCCCCATGGGCTCCAGAGCCTGTCCGGCATTGAGCAGCAGATTCAGGAAGACTTGGGACAGTTGTCCCGGATGGCAGGGGACCTCCGGCAGCGGCTCATACTCCTTCCGGATAGTAGCCACACATTTTAGCTCATTAGAACATATAACAAGAGCACTCTCCAGGCAATCACTGAGGATCACCGGCTTCAGCTCCGGTGCATCCATCCTTGAAAAATTTTTCAGTTCCCGGGTGATCTTGATGACTCGCCTTACTCCCTCCAATGACTCGTTAATCAGGTCTACGACATCGGCGGCAAGATACTCCATCCTGCCGGAATCACCGGTCGGATGCTTGGATTCTCCCTCACCTTGCCGGATCTTCTCCCCACCCACCAGTTGATCGAAATAGCGGGCCAGAATTTCCAGGTTTGCGGATACGTACCCCATGGGAGTATTGATCTCATGGGCAACGCCGGCCATCAGGAGGCCCAGAGAAGACATCTTTTCATGCTGCATCCGGTTCTGTTCCAGGGCATCTTTCAGGGCGACTTTCTGCCGGTGCAGCTCCAGATGGGTGTCGATACGAGCCATCAACTCCAGGACTGTGGCGTATTTGAGGACATAATCCCTACCACCAGCCTGAAAACCTCGGAGAATATCCTGGTGTTCATCGTGTCCCGTCAGAAAGATAACCGGAATATCACGGGAGAGCGGATTTTCCTGTAACCTTCGGCAGACCTCGTAACCATCCATGTCCGGCAATCCCACATCAAGAAGGATCAGATCCGGAAGATCCACCATGACAGAGGCCAAGGCGTCATTTCCTTTGGAGGCGAACTGCAGATCATAGCGATTTTTCAATCCTTTATTGAGCATTCTGATGACCAAATGCTCGTCATCAACTATCAGTATTCGGGGAAGAGTACCGGAGTGCTCAATCATGGGGAACTCCTTTCTTCGGTAACGGTGGACGTGAGTTCATCTATCCGCCGAACCAGCTGGGTGGCCATGGCCTGAGCGGCGTCAAACTCCAGTCGGTCCACCGCCACCGACAGGAGCGCCACCTCCGGCGCCACGACGGTGCCGGAAAGGTATTTTTCCAATCGCTTCATGACCTTCAGCGCTGCCATCTGGCGCTTCTGCAGCAGCAGCGTAAACTCCTGAAACAGGAGCTGCAGCTCATCCTTATCCGGAAGAGGTCCCTCCACCACCTGCACCGGCGGTGAAGGCTCTTCACTCAGCAGCAGGGCCGAGGCCCGCAGTTCGGACAAAGCTTCCGCCAATCGGTGAAGGAGCGGCTCCACCGGTAACGGCGCTCCCCCCTTCAGGGCGTTCTCCAGCTCATCAGCTATATCATGAACGGTGAAGGCCGCCAGGTTCCCCGCCACCCCCTTCAGCGTATGGGCCAATCGAGCCCCCTGAAGTGAATTTCCTCCTTCCAGAGCTATCCTGATTCCGGAGGCGTCATCGCCATGTACCCGTACCAGTTCACCAATCATCTCCCGGTAAAATTTCACACCACCACGCAGCGTCTCCATCCCTCGGGCGACATCCAGTCCGGGGAGTTGCTCCGGCAGGAACGACTCCCGGTCTCGAGCAACAGGTAGCACCGGAACCGAATCCATTACTGAAGGAATTCCCCCCCCTGCGGCAGGTAGAATCCCCCATCGGAGGAGCAGGGCGACCATCTCTTCCAGATCCACCGGTTTGGCAAGGAAATCATTGACACCGGCGTCCAGAGCCTTTTGCCGCTCGTCGGGAAGCACCCCGGCGGTAAAGGCGATGACGGGGAGTCCGGCGAGCCCCTTTTCCCGGCGGAGGAGGCGAGTGGCGGTAAGGCCATCCATTACCGGCATCTGAACGTCCATAAGCACGATATCAAATCCCCGGGGAGCTTTCCGGAGGATGTCAAAGGCCTGTTGGCCATCGGTGGCCGTCGAACAATGGGCCCCTTCCCGCGCCAATGCCCGTGTGACGACGATCCGGTTGATCTCACTGTCATCCACCACCAGGACGCGGAGAGCAGCCAGTCGTGGCCCGTCATGGAGGAGTTCCCGGGATGTTACTCCCCTCTTCGCGACGACGTCCGGAGTCCGCTGAAAGGGGATCTCGAACCAGAAGGTACTCCCCTCCCCTTCCCGGCTCTGCACCCCGATAGTCCCCCCCATTAATTCGGTGAGCCGTTTGCAGATGGAGAGCCCCAGACCGGTGCCGCCGAAACGGCGGGTGATGCTGTCGTCGGCCTGGGTAAATGGCTTGAACAGGGTGGGAATAACCTCCGGGGCGATCCCCACGCCGCTGTCCCGGATCTGAAAGCGGAGCCGTACCGTCATCCCGCTACTCTCCACTACGTCGACCCCCAGATGGATTTCACCCTGGTGGGTGAATTTGATGGCGTTGCCCACCAGATTGGACAGAATCTGCTCCAGCCGTAACTCGTCCCCCACCAGCGAACCGGAAAGTTCCGGGGGAGGATCGACCCGGAGGGTCAGTCCTTTGCAGCGTGCCGTGCCTCCCAACAGGGAATCGAGCTGCTCCAGAAGCGGTGTCAGGACGAAGGAGCGCATCACGATGCGCATTTGACCCGCCTCAATCTTGGAAATATCCAGAATATCGTTGAGTATCCCCAGGAGGGAATCTCCCGCCGTGCGAATCCGCTGCACCATGTAAAGCTGATCCGGCAGGAGCGGCTCCTTCTCCAACAGCTGGGCAAGCCCCAGAACGGCATTCATGGGGGTGCGGATCTCATGACTCATATTGGAGAGAAATTCGCTCTTGGAGCGGTTGGCCGATTCGGCGGCTTCACGAGCCTGCTCCACATAACGCTCATACTCCTTCCGCGGGGAGATATCCTCGATCATGCAGAGATAACGTGCGGTCATCCCCCCCTCCACCTCCACGGGCGCGAACGTCATGCCGATCCATACCGGGGAATCGTCCGGCAGGATGTACTGCGTATCTATCTGAAAACCTGGGATATTACCGCTGTTCAACAGGTTCATCCGCTCCGAAAATTCCTGCAGATCGTCGGGATGGATGATCTCCACCATTTCCCGCTGGATCATCTCCTCCCTGGTCCGTCCGACGATTTCGGCAAAGCGGGTATTGACCTCATGAATACGCCCGGTGAGGGAATCGATGAGCGCGATCCCCAGGGGGGCCTGATTGAAGATGGTGCGAAACCGTGTCTCCGATTGCATCCGCTGCAGCAGGGCCGTCTCCGCGGCATCCCGGGAGCGACGGAGGGCATCTCTCACCTCGACCTCGTCCTGGATATCGCGCCACCCCCCCATGCGGGCGACAACCGCACCCGTGTCATCCAGAATCGGTTTGGCGGAGAGTGACACCCAGTGGTAGTCGCCGGATCGGGTGCGGATCCGGAGGTCAAAGACCACCGCTTTTGCCTGGGACAGTTCCCGTTGCGCCGCACAGATATCGGCCAGATCGTCCGGGTGTACGAACTCCGTGAAGGGCCTGTGGAGGAGATCCTGAGGCTGCCACCCCACCAGGGCAGTCACCGACGACGAGATCCAGACCAGCTCTCCCTGATTGTTGCCGCGAAAGACCACGTCCGTGGCGTTCTCCGCCAGCATCCGATACTGCTCTTCGCTCTGTCGCAGGGTCTGATCCGCCCGGTTCTTTTCGGTAACATCCAGGAGAGTCCCGGTTATGCTCACCGGTTTGCCATCAATATCACGTTGCACCGTCCCCTTGCAGTAGGTGTGCCTGACCTCTCCGTCCGGCCAGACGACGCGAAACTCCTGCTCCAGGGGAGCCGTGTCTATCAGGGCATCATCCAGTGCCCCTTTCACCATATCATGGTCGTCCGGGTGAATGGCCGAAAAAAAGAGTTCCAGAGTTGCCTGGTCGGAACTGGGGAGCCCCAGAACCCGGAACAGCTCTTCCGACCAAATCAGGGAATTGTCGCTTATCTGCCATTTCCAGATCCCCAGATGGGCGATCTGCTCGGCGCTCCTCAGTGTGCCGTTCGTTTCCCGAAGCCTCCGGATGTTTTCCTTCCGCTTGAGATACGCATACGCGGTGAACAGAGTGGCAAGCGCCAGCAACAAATAGATCATCAGCAGCAGGGCAAGCCCTTCCGGTTGTCGGAGAAAACTGGTGGCCTGAAGAGATTCATTGGGAATCTGCAGCACGATCTTCCAGAAATACTTTTCCGCCTCCCCCCGAGGGAGGAGCGGTGGAGATGCGGCTCCCCCGGGAAGGGGCGCCGCCATGGGGAGAAGCGGTCGAACCGTCGTAAAGAGGAAGAGACCATTACTACTGGTAAAATACCCCCGGTCATCGTTCATGATGGTGCGCCACTCTTCAGGGAAGCAGACACCGAACCGGAGCTCTTTCTTCCCCAGCATGAACCCCCATTCGTCTTCCCGCTTCTCTCCGCTGAGCCAGAAACCGTCGCTGTTAAGCAGGGAGCCGACCTTCAGTCGATCATGTCCCATGGTTTCCTGAAAGGGTTTCAGGATCTTGTCGCCCAGGTAATTGAAGACAATGATTCCTACCTTCTTTCCTCCATTGTCGCATACCGGTGTGGCAAACCGGACGGTGGGTTTGTACGGTTGTTCCAAGGAAGTATCTTCCCGATTCAGCTCCAGGGGTGAAACGTAGAGCTCCCCCTCGCCAAGCCTGAGCGCCGCCTGAAAGTAGGGGCTTCCCGACCGGTTATGCAGTTGATCCCGGGGGACGACCACCGGAACTCCGTTGAGCAGAGTAACGGACGCAACTTCGCTGCCATCCAACCGGAGGTAACGGATCTTGTCGTAGCGGGCATACTGACGGGAAACCTGTTGAAAAATTTTCTCAATCTTGTCTGTCTGATCCGGTGAAAAATCCGGAGGGAGGGATTTCAGGAAGGGGGTGTTGGCGGTCACACGAAGATTTCCCGTTACCTCAAGAAAATCTTTATGGATTAATTGGGAATAAAGGTCCAGATACCCCTCTTCCCGATTCCTGATGACAGCCAGACGGTTCTCATCGGTAATCTGGTTGGCCAGCAGGACACACCAGGTAAAAAAAACAGCAATGGGGAGGAAAAATGCCGCAAAATAGTTTAGGAGTACCCTGTTGGGAATATTGGCGCCGGAAGAGGTCTGTGGCCGAAACATGCGGGCTCCACGATGCTGATGACAATACTCTGGTGATCCCCCAGCATATTCTTTTTTTGTTAACGTGCCAATATAATTGTTACCTTGCAGGGGGAAGCCGCTCTCTTCTCTTGACAGGATACCCGCTGCTGCATGATGATAGGCAACCAGTTGTCTGAACCTCTTTGCACCACCTGTCACCCTGTGGTAACGTCACAGTTGTAAGATTGAAAGGAGTAATCATGACTAAACCGCCCCCCCCCACCATTCTGGTAGTTGATGATGAACCGATCATGATAAGATTACTTGACGATATGCTGGGGAGCCGTTATGATTTAGCATTTGCGATGAGCGGAACCGAGGCGCTGGCATCGGTAGCACTGTATCCACCGGAACTGATCCTCCTGGATGTGGAGTTGCCGGACATGAGTGGCTACGATGTCTGCCGTGCCGTGAGGAATTCCCCGGCCTCAAGAGAGATCCCGGTCATCTTTCTCACCAGCAATGACCGTCAGACGGATCTCGTCTCCGGCTTTGAGGCGGGCGGAATGGACTATGTCTGCAAACCGGTCAACTTCGCAGTACTGAGCCAGCGCATCGACAGGCACCTGAAATATCGCGAGTCGGCTACGACCATCGCCCAGGAATAACCGTAAGGAGTGACAACATCATGGTTTCCGAACCCGCACCGCGACCCACCGTGCTGATTGTAGATGATGGCCCGGAGATAATCGAGGTGCTCATTGAGTTGCTGGCAGAAACACATGAGATTATATTTTCCACCACCGGACGTCAGGCATTGAGACTTGTCGCCGCAAACCCTGATCTGATCCTTCTGGACATCAATATGCCGGATATGGACGGTTATTCCGTCTGCCGGGAGCTCAAGGCGAACAATGACTCCCGGGATATTCCGGTCATATTTCTGACAAGTTGTTCCAACAATGAAGAAGTCGTCAAGGGGTTTGCGGTGGGAGCCGTGGATTTCATCACCAAGCCGTTTCTCCCCAACGAGTTGCTGGCCCGAGTTACGACACACCTGCAGCTCAGGTTGGCGAAACGGGAAGTTGAGCAGAAAAATGCCGAACTGGATGAGGCAAGAGAGTTGGTGCAGCGGCAGAAGGAGGAGTTGGCGGAATGGAACGCCAACCTCAAGAACCGGGTCCTCCAGCAGACGGCGATCATCAGGAACAAGGCTGAAGAGGCTCGCCAGGTTACCGACCGGAACCAGTCCGCCACCGACTCCTTCGTCCTCCTTTTCACCAAAATGCTGGAGCTTCGCCACTCGCGTCTGATAAAGCATGCCCGCGGGGTTGCGGCCATTGCGTCGTCAATGGGGATTACGATGAAACTCCCGCCGGCTCAACGGAAGAATCTGGAAATTGCAGCGCTTCTTCATGATATTGGCTTGGTCTGTGCCTCCGACCGGGTGGCCATGTTTCACGGCACCCTGGCCCGCGACGATTATGAAGAGTTTCTTACCCACCCAGCCATCGGCGAAGATTTCATGTATTTCATCGAAGGTCTTCGGGAGGTCGGGCGGATCATCCGGCACCATCACGAAAACTTTTCCGGCACGGGATATCCCGACAAGTTATCCGGCAAGCGGATACCGATGGAGTCGCAGATCATCCACGTGGCCAATTATCTCTATGATCAATTCTCCAAGGAAACCGGCATGGATGCGAAGTACCGCATAACCTCTAAACTGGCCATGGTTATGGGGACTCTCTTCGATCCCGACCTGGCCGCGGCCGCCGACCGGGTAATACAGGATTTTTCCCTGGAATCATTTACCTAGCAGAAATCCTGCTTCTGTTCGCACCTTAACCAGTACCCGTCGCCCGGTTTCCGGGCGGCGGTGCAAGGAGTCCCCGGATGCAGATCATCCCTGTCAGTGGCCTGCCCGATGTTCTTCCCCCCTTCGACATCGCTTCGGCCCTTTCCCGGATCAATGACAATTCACAGCTACTGCTGAAGCTTCTGGTCATGTTCGTCGACACCTACAGCTCCACCATACCGACCTTGCGTGAACATATTTCCCAGGGGCGACACGGGGATGCCATACGGTTGGCCCATTCCCTCAAGGGTACTGCGGGGATACTGGCGGCTCGCGAACTCGCCGCCGCAGCGTCAGCCCTGGAACAACTCCTCAAAGAAGGAGAAGCGGTTGCGTCGGAATCCCATATCGACGAACTGGAGAGAGAGTTGGCCCCTGCACTGGCCGCGGCGAGTTCGCTGGGGAGAGCCACCCCGCAGGCAACGCCTCCCCCCGCTTCCTCCGAGATCTCCGATCTTCCCGGCGCCCTGTCCGACCTGAGAATCAGTATTGCGTCAAATAACATAAAGGCACGAAAAATCTTCGCTCACCTTCGCGGCTCGCTACTGGGGCGGGGGATGGATACCCAGGTTACTGACGTGGGAAGCAGGTTGGACGCCCTGGATTTTTCCGGTGCGCTCCTGTCAGTTGACGAGTTGCTACGTTCAATCGCTACCTGATCAAGTTCGGTACATAACCGCATCGGCTTCTGCCGGTAGTCGGCCCTGTAGCTCCACCCTCCCCTTGGCATCCACCTGCCGGCGACGCTCTCCCACGGCGTGGCCGATAACCGTAACCACCGAACCGGTGGGTTCCGGCAGATGGTAGGTGAGTCTACTTTCGCTGGTGATGATCTGCATGGTTACGCTCCACCGGGTAATGGTAGCAGTGACGCCAGATCGGTATCGATCCTCTGTGGGGTGTCGGTGGGTGCATACCGTTTGAGGACCGTGCCGTCCGGCCCCACCAGGAATTTGGTGAAGTTCCACTTGATCGCCTCGCTCCCCAGGAGCCCCTTTTTCGCTGATTTGAGAAGTTTGAAGAGTGGGTGGGAGTCGTCCCCGTTTACCTTGATTTTGGAGAAAAGCGGAAAGGTCACGTTGTAGGTCAGGGAGCAGAAGCGGCTGATCTCGGCCTCAACGGCCGGTTCCTGGCCGCCGAACTGGTTACAGGGGAAACCCAACACCGTGAACCCCTTACCCTGATATCGCTCATAGAGCGCCTGAAGCCCCTCGTACTGGGGTGTGAAGCCGCAACTGCTGGCGACGTTAACGACAAGCAGCGTCCTGCCGCGGTACTCCTCCATCTTCTGCAGCCGGCCGTCGATGGTTGTGACTTCGATGTCATAGATATTCATGGATAATCCGATCCGGTAGTGTGGTGGCGGTGGATGCCGCTTTTTGAAACTGGAGGATACTACGTCGTGAAGGTGAATAAAGTCAAGGAGGAGTCTCTGCACCGTAAAGAGGAGGTGGTGAGTTCGGCAAACGTCAATCTGACGAAACAGACGGAAGAGGTCAGCCGCGACGAACGGGCGGCGCTCCAGGGGCAAAGCCCCCGGGTGGTCTGGCTCACCGGCCTTTCCGGTTCGGGAAAATCCACCATTGCCAACTCCCTGGAGCGGAAACTGCACCTCAGGGGAATGCGGACCATGCTCCTGGATGGAGACAACATCCGTCTCTCTCTCAACAGGGACCTGGGGTTCGGCGAGGCCGACCGGATGGAGAACATCCGCCGCATCGGCGAAGTGGCCAAGCTCATGGCCGACGCGGGGTTGATCGTCATCACTGCCTTCATCTCACCACACCGTGAAGACCGGGATCGGGTCCGGGCGCTCATCCTGCCAGGGGAGTATCTGGAGATCTTTGTGGATACCCCCTTTGCGGTTTGCGAAGAGCGTGACCCCAAGGGGCTCTACCTCAAGGCCCGCCAGGGGCTTATCCCCAATTTCACCGGCATCGACTCCCCCTACGAACCGCCCAAAAACCCTGAACTGCGACTGGACACCACCGTGCAGAGCGCCGGAGAGTGCGCCGACTCCATTATAGCACTACTGCAACCGAAAACATGAACAAGCAGCGACGTACCTTCCTGATCCTGCTCCTGGCGCCGACGGTCATGGGGGCCGGGTATGATCCGTACCGGCTCAAGATGCTCGGTTACGGTCAGGATGATATCAGCTTCATCACCGGTGGTGGTACCGATAAGGAGCAATTCACCCGTAAGTCCACTCTCGACTACCATCATTCACTGCGCAGCATGGGCTACGACAGTGAAGGGATCGCATACATCCTCCAGGGGGGGCCGAACAGAGAGCGTGACCTGCGGAAGAGCGAGCTGGATATGGCCGTCAAGTACCGCCTTACGGGCAAAAGCGCCAAAGAGGCGCGGAGACTCTCCGAAGCTATTGCCGCCCAGGCGCGAAGCGCCATTATACATGCCGAACGTCAGCAGGGGAGTCGGCAGTTCCCGGCGGTTATGATCCCCGCCTACGCCTCTCCGGTTCCGATCCCGGCGTTCAAGTTCGGAGTTCGAGCCTATAGTCCGTTAATCTCGGAGGAGGCGATGCGGCGTGGAATTGATCCGCTTCTGTGCAACGCAGTAACCCAGAACGAGTCGGGCTACAATGCCAGAGCAGTTTCCTCGAAAGGCGCCATGGGCCTCATGCAGCTTATGCCGGGAACCGCAGCTGCTCTCGGCGTAAGAGATGCGTTCGATCCGCGGGAGAACATCCAGGGCGGAGTCAGTTACCTGGCCAGACAGCTCAAGGCCTTCGGGAGAATCGATCTTGCGCTTGCCGCCTACAACGCCGGTCCCGAAGCCGTGCGAAAATACCAGGGAATCCCGCCCTATCCGGAAACGGTCCTGTACGTTCAAAAAGTCATGAAGAGCTACTCCGATCTAAAAATGGCAAGCAGTATGATTGCTCCTCGATAAAAAAACCGCATCCCCCGGAGGATGCGGTTTTTTAGTAAAAATGACGTTTATCCTCAGCGGCGTGACCTTGCCGCCACCGGGCGCAAGATCCCTCAGCGAGCCCTGCGGGAGTGATTCGTGACGCTACGGGCAGGCGTTGCCGTGGGGGGAGCTGCCGGACCACCCTGCCGAGGCTTGCCCGCAACTGACGCAGGTTTTTTCTTGTCACCGCCGGGTTTACGAACCTGGGGTTCCCGGGGAGGGCGTGCGAATTCCACATCCTTTCGAGGTGCAGGAACCGCATAGTCGAAGCCCGGCACGGTGCGGCGTTCCAGGGGAGCATTGAGAGTCCTCTCAATAGCCTTCACCATGGTCGTATCCTCGGAGGTCACCAGAGTGAAGGCGTCCCCCGTCTTGGCTGCTCGTCCGGTACGACCGATACGATGAATATAGGCCTCGGGGGTGTCGGGAATATCGTAGTTGACCACATGGGATATGAGGGAGACGTCGATTCCCCGGGCGGCAATGTCCGTGGCCACGAGAATCTGAAACGTGCCGTCGCGAAATCCGTCCAGCGCTGCCTGCCGCCGATTCTGGGAAAGATTTCCCTGCAGGGATGCGGCCTTGTAGCCGGCCTTTTCCAGTTGTTCCCCCAGTCGCTTGGCCCGATGCTTGGTCCGGGTAAAAATCAGCACCGAATCGGTATCGGTATGATGGAGGAGTTCCAGGAGCAGCGGAGTCTTGATGTGTTGCTCCACCGGGTAGAGTGCGTGGCTTACCGTGACGGGGGGCGCCGAGTGCCCCACCTGAACAGTAACCGGATCGCTGAGAATCTCCCGGGCCAGCCCTCGGATTGCGGTGGGCATGGTGGCCGAAAAGAGGAGGGTCTGCCGCTGCCGGGGGAGTTTGGCCAGTATCCGCTTGATATCGGGCAAAAAACCCATGTCGAACATCTGGTCGGCCTCGTCCAGCACCAGAATTTCCAGGCGAGACAGATCAATGGTCCCCTGGGAGATATGGTCCAGGAGCCGGCCGGGACAGGCGACGACGATCTCCACCCCTCGTCTCAATTTTTCAAACTGCGGATTGATGTTGACACCGCCATAGACGGTCATGCTCTTCAGGCGGGTCTGTCGACCGAGATCGGTAATTGCCTCGTTGATCTGTTCCGCCAGTTCGCGGGTTGGAGCGATGATGAGAGCGCGGACAACGCCGCGTTCACCCTGCTCCAGCCGATGGAGAATCGGCAGTGCGAAGGCGGCAGTCTTGCCGGTTCCCGTCTGGGCCAGCCCCATGACATCACGCCCCGCCATGACCGGAGGGATCGCCTGATCCTGGATGGGAGTGGGTGTGACATAACCGGCGGCAGTAACGCCGGCGGCAACATGGGGATGGAGGTTGAATTTTTTGAAATGCATGCTAAATCCTTTTTCTGGTGCTCCGATAAAAAAAGCCCCGGAGATTATCCGGGGCCTACACATGGTGTCGTCTTTTTCCGGGAACAACGGTTGTTAAGTACGGTTCAAGGTTAAAGGACCAAGGTAAAAGATAAAAGGCAATCAGAACCTCGAACCTTAAACTTTGAACCTTGCACCTAGATTCTAATCTCTTTCCGGTCTCTTCCGACGCAGGGCCTTGCGGCGACGACGTTCCGCCTCCAGGCTCTTACGCTTCTTCTTGATGGACGGCTTCTCATAGGCCGTGCGCCGCTTCAGCTCACGCATGAGACCTTCACGCTGAACCATCCGCTTGAGATCGCGTAATGCTCTCTCAATGTCATTGTTGTGAACGGTAATCAACACTCTAACTCACCTCACTTCCACTAAAAAACCCCCGTCGTTCGCAAAGTCCCGGGGGTCAATACTTTAAAAGACAAAACACTCTAGCACAGTTTTACCGCTTTGTATGCAACTATCTTCAACGAATCTGTTCTTTACAAGACCGATCAGCCCTGATCATAGTACAAAAAGAGGAGCAGCAGTGCGGCGAGAACCCCGTACACCAGAGATAACGTCATGAGCGAACGTTCCGTGTAGCAATGGAAGGTGGTCCGGTAACGAGCAGGTTCATGTCCACGATGCCTATGGATGAGACGGAGCTCAGAGAGTCTTTTAATCGTCATGGAAGATGCCCCTCCCAACCAGAAGATCACCAGGAGTAGCAAGGGAGGGAGACCATGTCCGGCAGCTATCTGCCAGCCGATGATCACCCGCACCGGACTATTGAGAGCCTCCGTTATCACATCAAGGTAAGGAATATCCTTGGTCCGAAACGGCTTCAGATTATAAAACAACGCATTAACCAGAAAAAACAGGGAAACGCACAGAAATCCCCTCCCCAGCAGAGCAGCCAGGATCAGACCGCAACCAGCCAAGAGGAGATACTCAGCCACCACAATCCGCAGGTTAAGCACACCCCTGGCGCCGGGTCGACAGCATTTCACGGGATGGAGCCGGTCGTAGGCGGAGTCAACCCACTCGTTGAGCACGTAATTCGCCGAGGCCAGAAGGCAGGCGCCGGCGCATCCCGTCACCAGGCGAAATAATAGCCCTAGGGACTGACCGTCTCCGTACAAAAAAGCCGCGATGATTCCGGGAATAATCAATACATGCTTTGTCCATTGAACAGGACGGGCAA
Source organism: uncultured Geobacteraceae bacterium (assembly GCA_903902345.1). Taxonomy (GTDB): domain Bacteria; phylum Desulfobacterota; class Desulfuromonadia; order Geobacterales; family CAIOGM01; genus CAIOGM01. Next base: position 19,295 of record CAIUUR010000099.1, read on the forward strand.
TATCGACATATATCCCCATGCTTTGCTTCAAACGGTGAAGATTCACCTCAGGCAATCCTCCCGGTTGAGGTATCACCTGCCGCGTCCGCACCGCGACCCCAGCCAGGGTTCCGTCTCAGGAGAAAACAGCCTGCGCCAAGGAGAAACATTCCGCAGAGCGAGAGTTTGATGCCGACCCTAAACTCCGGAGGGTCATAGCGCATGACAAGCTGATGGCGTCCCGCCGGCCAGTGAACGGCTCGCACCAGGGCATCGGCGGGGAAGATCACGGTCTCCCGGCCATCAATAAAGGCTCGCCAACCAGGCCAAAAGGCATCGTTGATAACCAATGTGCCCTGACCCGACGATTCCGCCATGACTTCAATCTGCTCGGTCCCCCGTTGCAGGGAGATGACTCTACCGGGAGATGCCGAAAAGGGTTCATCCGCCTCGATTGTAACATTCCTCCCCAGTAGATCGGAAGAATGAAGCACTCTCTGAAACGCGACCTCAGTATCGGGAACCACTGTCACCGATTCCGGGAAAACGGCCCAGGGTCGATGAGGTATTTCCCATACTTCCATGAGGTTTCTCAGGTCCTTCCCTCTGGAGAGACCTCCCGCCGTATATTCCGCGGCAAGCCGTCGTCCTCTTTCGCTCCGGGGAGAGAGAAAGAGGAGATGTGTAGTACCGTAGCGCGGCGCCAGTTGGGCGAATCCCCCATCGATGCCGCGCGAAAGCCTGAACCAACGGAGCGGATAGATTCCCGCATCAACCGAAAGGTTGTCCGTACGATTCCAGACGTTGGTATCCGGAGCGAGACTGGAGCCATAATCAAAGAACAGCTGGTCGAAGAGATTCCAACCCGCAACCGGCTTACGCACCAGTGGCTCAACCACGTTATATACGCGCGGACCGGGAAGCTTAGCCGCCAGTGGGGTTGGAGTCGGACGAAGTCGCGCCTCGGGTGAGCCCGGTCGCACGGCATAATAGGCGGCAACCACCAGGGAACCCCAGACAATGGTGACGATGGCGACGCGCCCCTTCCCCCCGGAGAAGAACCGGAGACAAATAAAGATTAACAGGGTGATGATGACGGCATGGGGCAACCCGCACAACAAATGGCCCCGAATTGCCGCCGCTCCCCCGGTATCTCCGGGGTACCACCCTGGTCCCCCGAAAAAGACAACCA
>CAIUUR010000100.1 GCA_903902345.1 uncultured Geobacteraceae bacterium
AGCGCCGCCGGCTATTTTTTCAGCGCCCAGACCAACGCTCTCAAGGAGTTGGCTGACGCTCGGGAAATATCCATCTACTTCGAGAACCAGGCGCTGGGGATGTCCCTGGAATACGGACTTAACGCCAGCCTGGCGGCAGTGCGGGAGCTGTTCGATAAATTCATCCAGAAGAGCCTCCTGGAAGAGCATCAGATCTACAGCCGGCTCCTGTTTCTCACGCCCGACGGAAAAGCACTCGCCCTGAGCGGCCATCAGGAGGGGGGCTCCGGCAAGCAGGAGTGGTCCAAACTCGTGCGACGGGAGAACAAACCGTATTTTATAACCGACAGCCACCGGGGTGACGCCCGGATCATCATCTCGCTCCCCTGCATCTTCAAGGAAAAACTTGTCGGCCAGGTCATCGGGATACTTCCCCTGGCCCCGGTCTATACCCACTTTGTCGGCAATCAGGAAAGTTCACCGGAGGTGGTCGCCCTGATCATGGGTGAGCGATATCTCTTCCTTCCGGCAACCCGGGGGATGCTCCCTCCCTCCCTGCAGAGCACTCCCCCGCGCCTGGCGCCCGGCGTACTGACGCCGCTGAAGGTCGGCGGGAAAGCCCAAAAAGAATTTTTGGGGACCAGAACCGATATTGGTGGAACGCCTCTGTCCATCATTAATTTTATTCCGGCAGACAAATTCGACATGGATCACCCCCGTCGGATACTCATGGCCACCGCCGTGATGGCCATAGCCATCCTCACCGGGATGATCTGGGTCTTTACCCTCACCACCCGGAACACGATCCTGAAGACCCGCCTGGAGGAATCGTCCCTCCGGGAGCGGGAAGCGGAAGAGGTGACCCGGACCCTGGAACGGCGTGTTCAGGAAGAGATCCGGAAAAGACGGGAAAATGAGCTGATAATCCTGCGCAACGAAAAACTGGCCTCCATCGGCCAGCTGGCGGCCGGGGTCGCCCATGAAATCAACAATCCCATGGGATTCATCACCAGCAACCTGCAAACGCTCAAAAGCTACTTCGACGAGATGAGCAGTTTCATCGGCACACAACGGACAGCCCTGGAGCGGACAGCCCCCCCGGAACTGATCAGGGAGCTCGCCGCAACCGAGAAAGAAATGGATCTCCCCTATACCCTGGAAGATGGCGTGGATCTCATCGCGGAATCCCTGGACGGCGCCAAACGGGTGACCCGGATCGTTCGCGATCTGAGAAGCTTTTCGCGCATCGATTCCCCGGAATATGAGGAGGCTGATCCGACTACCTGCCTGGAGAGTGCGCTGAACATCGTCACCAACGACCTCCAGCAACTTGCCACGGTTGTCAGGGATATTGCTCCGCTGCCTCCCATCTCCTGCCACCCGGGGGAGCTGAACCAGGTTTTCATGAATATTTTACTCAACGCCGGACAGGCGGTTACTCCCCCGGGGACCATTACCCTCAGGAGCCGGCATGACGACGACTTTGTCTTTGTTACGGTCAGTGACAACGGCCACGGCATCCCCGATGAGATTCGCGATCGGATCTTCGACCCCTTCTTCACGACCAAGGAGGTGGGAAAAGGAACCGGTCTGGGACTGAGCATTACCAGGGACATCATCATCAAGCATGGCGGAGAAATTCTGGTGGAGAGTTCCAGCCAGGGGACGACCTTTACGGTCAAACTGCCGCGGAACCTGACGAATCCGCCGGAGGAAGAGACCAACGAAGAAGCCGGAAATCCACCGGTTGCGTGTCGTAACAACGTCGGCGAAGAGCTCACGCCACGGGGCCGGGAGAACCTGACGTGAGCAAAGCTATGTCACGGGAAGAAAGCGGACAACAGTCGGCGGAGCAACTCTGCATCCTCTGCGTTGATGACGAAGAGAATGTACTCAAGTCACTGAAATATCTCTTTCATTCGGAGCCGTTTCAGGTGCTGACGGCGTCCTCCGGGCATGAAGGACTGGCTATCCTGCAGAGCAGGCACAACATCGGGCTGATCCTCAGCGACCAGCGGATGCCCGATATGTCCGGGACGACCTTTCTCCAGAAGGCGGCCATGCTGGCGCCCGATATCCCCCGGATGATCCTGACCGCGTATATGGATGTGACCGCCGCCATTGACGCCATGAACAAGGGGGGCGCCTATCGCTTCATGCTGAAGCCGTGGGACGAAGAAGAATTGCTGCAGGGTGTGCGTGACGGCTTGCAACGCTACCGGCTGCACCGGAACAACATCCGGACCACCGAGGAGAAGCTCCGGATCAGGAGTCAGGAAAAACTGACCTCCATCGGCCAACTGGCAGCCGGAGTTGCCCACGAAATAAACAACCCCTTAAGTTACGTGGTCAGCAACATAAGAATTTTTTCCAAGTATTTCAGTCGGTTACAGGAATACCTCTCCCTGCAACAGGAACTGCTGAACCGTACGGCCTCACCGGAGCAGCTCCTGGAGCTTGCCGCCGGGGAGGAACGTTTGGATGTCTCCCTTATTCTGGAGGATGGCGCCGAGCTCATTGCAGAATCTTTGCAGGGGGTAGAGCGGGTGGCGCGCATCGTCCGCGACCTGAAAAGCTTCACCCGCGTGGATGCCCCCGAATACGAGCTGGTGGATATCACCTCCTGCCTGGAGAGCGCCCTCACCCTGGTGAGCAACGAACTCAGGGCGGTGGCTACCGTTCGTAAGGAGTACCATGACCTCCCGGAGGTCTTCTGCCACCCCGGCCAGCTAAATCTGGTATTCATGAATCTGCTCATCAATGCCGGTCACGCCGTCACTCCTCCGGGGCGGATCACCCTGACCTGCCGGCATGATGACTGCTTCGTCTATGTGGCAGTGTCGGACGACGGCAGCGGCGTTCCCCCAGAACTGAGCGAGCGGATCTTCGAGCCGTTTTTTACCACCAGAGAGGTCGGCAAGGGAACCGGGCTGGGGTTGAGCATCTCCTCCGATATTGTCGTCAAACATGGTGGCGAGCTGCAGCTGTCAAGCACCGTGGGGAATGGCGCCACCTTTACCGTCAAACTTCCCAGAACCCAGGAGACACCATAATGGACGAAAGTCAATCTCCACAAAAGGAAGAGCTCCCCCTGGGGGAGACAAAACCGGGGATGCCGGAAGATCTCCCCCAGGAGGAAGCCGCCGCCACGCTGCAGGCGCTTTCCACGGAAGAGCAGCCGCTGCAGATTCTCTGCGTGGATGACGAGGAAAATATCCTCAAGGCCTTGACCCGGCTGTTTCGAACAGAGCAGTTCAAGGTGCTGACAGCCACCTCGGGCCGGGCGGCTCTGGAGATTCTGGAGCGGACTGCCGGCATCGGCCTGATCATCAGCGACCAGAGAATGCCGGAGATGACCGGCACGGAATTCCTCCAACAGGCCGCCCGGATCACCCCCGATGCCCCCCGGATGATCCTCACCGGTTATGCCGATATGTCCGCTGCCATCTCCGCCATCAACGACGGAGGAGCCCAGCGTTTTCTGGTCAAGCCGTGGAATGAGCAGGAGCTGCTTCTTGCCGTACGGGACGGGCTGAAGCGGTATCAGCTGATCCAGGAGAACCAGCGCCTTAAAAAGGAGCTGGAAGAGTGGAACTCCAGTCTCAAGCAGCGGGTGCTGCAGCAGACGGCGTTGCTCCGGAAGAAGCTGGAAGAGTCGCGGCCGCAGGTGGACCGCCCTCAGAAAAGCGGTGACGCCATTATTTTCATGTTTGCCGACCTGCTGGACCAGCGGAGCAAAAAGCTCGGCAAACAATCCCGGAACGTGGTGGCCCTGGTGGAATCCATGACCACCGCCCTGAATCTTCCCCAGTCCAAACGTGATATCATAAGAAATGCGGCGTTGGTCCATGACCTGGGGCTCCTCTGCGCTCCCGACGGAGTGATCGCCAAGAACACGGAAATGCTGACCAATGACGAACTGGCCGAGTACCGGGCCCACGCGGTGAGGGGACAGCAGATCCTGAAGGTGAGCGAAGAGCTGGACGAGATCGGGCTCATCATCCGCCATCATCACGAGGAGTTCGAAGGGAACGGTTTTCCCGACGGGCTGGCCGGTGAGCATATCCCCCTGGGATCGCGAATCATCCACCTGGCCAGCTTCATCGACCATGCCTACACCCCGGAAGCCGGAATGGACGCCAAGTATCAGGTGACCAGAAAGCTGGCCCCCGTCATGGGGGTACTCTTCGATCCGGCCCTTACGGCCGCCGCCAATCTGGCGGTGAAGGAGATTCTTGACGCTCCCCACGGGCAGAAGGCCGTGGGTGAGCAGGAGGTTCTTGTCAAGAATCTGAGGCCCGGCATGGTGCTGACGCGAGACATCTACAGCAGCCGCGGGATTCTGGTGGTCGAGCGGGGCGAGGTGACCACCGCATCAATGGAATCCGTCAAACGCCACCAGCTGAGCATCCCGCTCAACAGGGTCGCGTATATTCAGAAAATAGGGTGACCACATCACGGAGGAAAGAATGACCACGACCCCACTGCCGGATGGTACGGTGAAAGAAGTTGCACCGATACCCCTCAGCATCCTCTGCGTGGATGATGAATCCAACATCCTCAATACCCTGCGCCGCCTCTTCAGGAATGAGGAGTTCCAGGTCCTGACCGCCACCTCGGGAGAGGAGGGGCTGGCCATACTGAAAACGACCGAAAACATCGGCCTGATCCTCAGTGATCAGCGTATGCCGGAGATGACCGGCTCCGCCTTTCTCCAGGAGTCCCGGGAGCTGTTTCCCGATATCTCCCGGATGATCCTCACGGGGTACACCGATGTGGGAGCCGCCATTGACGCCATCAACCAGGGTGGGGCATATCGTTTTCTGACCAAGCCGTGGAATGAGCACGAACTACGCCAGGCCGTCCATGACGGTCTGCACCGCTACCAGTTGACCCGTGATAACCAGCGCCTCAACGAGCTGGTTCGACGCCAGAACGTCGAACTGGCCGAATGGAATGACAACCTCAAGAACCGTGTCCTCCAGCAGACGGCGCAACTCCGCCAGAGGCTCAAGGACGAGCAGTCACCGGCAACCGACAACGCCGCCTGCGCAAAAAGCGCGGTGGAGGCATTTTCCTACCTACTGGGACGGCATGGTTCACGGGCCACCAACCACTACCGCACCGTAGCGGCGCTGGCGGACCGGATATCCCAGCATCTGGGGCTGGACGAACGCCACTGCACCCAGATCCGGAATGCAGCGCTCCTCCATGACCTCGGCACGATCGGTATGTCGGAGAAGTTACTTTCCAAGGAAACAGATCAGATGACTCCCGATGAACTGCGCGAATTTCACTCCCACCCTCTGGTGGGACAGGCTGCGCTGGAACCGTTCGGGGAATTGCGGGAAGCGGGGATCTTTATCCGCCATCATCATGAAGCCTACGACGGCAGTGGTTTCCCTGAGGGAGTGGCCGGAGACAAGATCCCCCTGGGAGCGCGGATCGTCGCCCTTGCCGACTGGATCGAAACCACCTTTTCCCGGGATAGCCGCCCCGACGCCAGATATCAACTGTCCAAGCTCCTGGCGGTGGAGTTGGGGCGGACCTTCGATCCGGCCCTCTCCACCGCCGGCAATGTGGCCATCATGCAAATTTTACGCGACCCACCGCTCCTCAGTGACGTAACCGATGTGGAGATCGGCCTGGCCGAGGTGGAGGTGGAAATGGTCGTTTCTCGAAATGTCTACAGCAAGGCGGGAGTTCTTCTCCTGGACCGGGGGACCCGCCTGGAGGCCTCGGATATGGAGGCTCTTCTCCGTTATCATGGGGCAGGTCAGATTGCGGAGACACTCCACGTTTTCCGACCAGCCCTGAACGCCGGGAAACCGCAGTGACGGACGGCCCCCGGCGTACCGACCTCCGGAACCGGGAGGCGATTTCATGAGCGATAACAGGAGCATTTCCGCCCCCCCCCCAGCGTCCCGGGCGGCGGCGCTGTTCGGAAAAAGAGTACCGGCAGCCGTCCTGATCATCAGCCTGACAACCACGGTGGGGATGTGGCGGATGCTGGATAACGGTCTTCGCCAGAAGGCCGAAAACGTCTTTGACGGAAAAGTCACGGAGATTACCGACAGCCTGGACCAGCGGCTCCACGAACATGAGCAGGTGCTCAAGGGGGGGGTGGGCCTGTTCAACGCCACCGAGAAGGTCAGTCGGGACGTCTGGAGACGGTATGTGGCCTCCCTGCAACTGGACGAAAAGCACCCCGGCATCCTGGGAGTCGGCTATTCCGCATGGTTGAAACCGGAGGAGAAAGAGGCGAATATCAGGGACATCCGGGCCGAAGGGTTCCCGGAATACGTCATTACCCCCCCGGGTGAGCGCCCGGTCTATACTTCCGTCATTTACCTGGAGCCGTTCACCTGGCGTAACGAACGCGCCTTCGGCTTCGACATGTATTCCGAGGCAAACCGCCGCTCGGCCATGGATAAGGCCCTGAACGAAGGGATCACCACCATCGCCAGCAGGATACTTCTCCTGCAGGAGACCGAGAAGGATAAACAGATAGGAATACTGATGTACCTGCCGGTCTACGGCAGGGACCGTCCGGTCGACTCCCTGATACGCCGCAAAGGGGCGATCAGGGGGTTTGTCTACAGTCCCATCAGAATGAAGGATTTCGTTTACGGCACCCTGGGGAAGTTGCCGCAAGATATCGCCTTCGAAATCTTCGACGGGGAGAATACCAAACCGGAACGGCTGATGTTCAGCAGCCTGAACAGCGAGAAGCTCTCAGTCCCCGAGAAGTACCGGCCGGTATTGACAAAGAGCGTTCGGGTGGTGGAGTACGGCCGAACCTGGACCTTCTTCTTCCGGAGCCTCCCCTCCTTTGACCGGGAATTCAACCGGACCGGCTCCCTGTTGGCCCTGGCCGGAGGGATACTGGTGAGTTGCCTTCTGACCTACATCGCCGTTACGCTTCTGGCGACCCGTGACAGAGCTCTGGAATTAGCCCGGGCCATGACAAAAGGGCTGCGCGAGAGCGAAGGAAAAACGCTCCTGATCCTGAATGCCGTCGGCGAAGCCATCTACGGCATCGACATGAACGGCTGTTGCACCTTCTGTAACCCCGCCTGTCTCCGGATGATCGGCTACACTTCCCAGGAAGAGGTGCTGGGGAAGAATATGCATGATCTGATTCATCACTCCCATGGAGACGGAAGTATTTTTCCCGTGGAAACATGTCGAATTTTCAAGGCATTCCATGAGAACAGCGACTGCCGCGTGGATGACGAGCTTTTCTGGAGGCGTGACGGCACAAGCTTCCCGGTGGAATACTGGTCAATCCCCCAGATCGAGGAGGGGCGAGTGGTGGGTGCGGTGGTGACGTTCATCAATATCTCCGAGCGGAAACGGACCGAGGCCACCTTACTGGAGCAAGCGCACCACCTGCAGGAGGAGGTAGCCCAACGCCGGAAGGCCCTGAGGCGGCTCAGGGAACAGCAGCTTCAGCTGGAGACGCTCAATCTGGAACTGGAGGCGCGGGTTGCCGAAGAAGTGAGGAAGAACCGGGACAAGGATCAGACGCTCATGCAAAACGAGAAGATGGCCTCCATCGGCCAACTGGCTGCGGGAGTGGCCCATGAAATCAACAATCCCATGGGCTTCATCTCCAGCAATCTCCGCACCCTGGATGAATACTTCGACCAGATTATCCAGTTCGACCGGTTGCTGCGGGAGGAGGGGCTACCCCACCTGCCGCAGCAGATACGAGAAGCAATGGCCAGAAGCAGGGAATCGCTGGAGATAGCGCAGATCATTGAAGACGGCGCCGATCTGATCAAGGAATCACTGGACGGCGCCCAGCGGGTCTCCAAGATCGTCAAGGATCTGAAGAGCTTTTCCCGAGTGGACGCACCGGAGCAGGAATCGGTGCTCCTCTCGTCCTGCCTGGAGAGTGCCCTGACCATCTCTTACAACGAATTGAAATACGTGGCCACCATCCGGAGAGAGTACGAACCGGGACCGGAAATCCTCTGTCACCCCGGTCAACTGAACCAGGTCTTCCTCAATCTGCTGGTCAATGCCGGCCAGGCCATGGTCGAACCGGGGGAGATCGTCCTGAGATGCTGGCATGACGACCTCTTCGTTCATGCCTCGGTGAGCGACACCGGAAACGGCATCCCGGAAGAGGTCAGGGCGAGGATCTTTGACCCTTTCTTCACCACCAAGGAGATCGGAACGGGGACCGGACTGGGCTTAAGCATCTCCCAGGAAATCATCAAGAGGCATAAGGGAGAGATCCAGGTGAAATCGGCCCCGGGATCCGGGACGACCTTTACCGTGACCCTTCCCCGAAACCCGGAGAGGATAGCATGATTCAATCCATAAGAATTGATTCCGACGCAGATCGGCTCCGACGCCGGGGCTACGTCAATCGACTGGAGAAGGTACTGGCTGCAGTCAACAGCACTGCTGCCCACCCAACGGAGTGCCCGGATCTTCTCCGGGAGATCTGCCGGATACTGGTGGAGGTGGGAGCATTCCGGATGGCCTGGATCGGCGTCCCCGATGACCAGGGTTGGATCGTCCCCCAG
>CAIUUR010000101.1 GCA_903902345.1 uncultured Geobacteraceae bacterium
CACGGATCAAATCTGATAAATTCGGATAAAAGCGGATCAAACCATAGATTCAAATCAGATTTTCATCAGATTTTATCCGAATTTATCCGCGTGAAACGATTTAGAATTTAGGATTTACTACCTATCATATACCCGAAATTTTAAGCTGGACGGGGTACTACCAGTATTCGTCCGTTTCGGCTCACGGTTGCCCCTCCTGACGGAGCAGGGAGTGGCAGAGGGTGCGCAACTCTCCTGCCACCTGGTTTATCCGTTCAGCCGGGGCGGATGCGGCATTCTGCTGCAGCCAGGTCGCCAGTTCGCCCGGCGCCGGATTGGTCAACTGGCAGCAGAGCCCCTTGAGGGTGTGGGCGGCACGGTGGAGCCGCGGGCAATCCTCCGCGTCAAGGGCGCTCTGCAGGGATTTCAGTTCAGCGTCGATGTCCTGGGCGAGAATACTGCTGAATTTCCGGACGATGTCAGGATCGCTCCCCAGCACCTTCAAGGCCTGCTGATTCAGCAGCGGTTGCGACTCCTGCGCCATGGGCGCTCTCTCCTTGCAGTGGATGCCGATGGCCTTGGCCAACTGTTCCGGGATAACCGGCTTCGCCAGGACTTCATTGATCCCCACGGCGAGACAGGCCTCGCGAGTCGCGGCGTCGCGGTCGGCGGTCACTGCGATGATGGTCACGGGTGGCGTCCCTTGCTCCACTTCACGCTCTCTGATTCGCCGGGCGACTTCAATGCCGTCAATGCCGGGCATCCGGACATCCAGAAGGATCAGATCCGGAACGTGCTGCTCCAGTAGCCCCAACGCCTGATAACCATCTTCCGCCAGAACCACCTGGAAACCCCAGTCAGCGAGAATTTCCTCAAACAGGAGCCGATTGAACCGGTTATCCTCCACCACCAGCACCAGCCCCGATGTCAGGTTCACCGGACGGGACGGCAGAATATCCGACAACGGCTCACTACCCGGCAGCGGCAGTTCCACGGTGAAGCAGCTTCCCCTCCCTTCCACGCTTGCCAGGCCGATACTTCCACCCATCAGCACGACCAAGCTCTGCACGATGGCCAGTCCGAGACCGGTGCCGCCGTATTTGCGGGAAGTACTGGCGTCAACCTGCTGAAAGGGCTTGAACAGGAGGGACTGTTTCTGCAGGGGGATGCCGATGCCGGTGTCCCGCACCTCAAAGCGGACCAGCGGGGGATAGTTCGGAGAACCCTGACCGTGGGTACGGACGGAGCAGGTAATCGCCCCCTGTTCGGTAAACTTGGCGGCATTGCTCAGGAGGTTGGCAAGGATCTGACGCATTCTGACCGGATCACCCAATACCCACTCCGGCAGGGCATCATCCACGTCCATGGTGAATGACCAGAGTTTCTGCTGAGCCAGATGGTGATAGTCGGTTTTCAGGCTCCCCAGCAGTTGTCGCAGGTTGAACGGCACTGCTTCGCACTCCAGTCGTCCGGCTTCGATCTTGCTCATATCAAGGATGTCGTTGACCAGCTCCATGAGGGAGCGCGACGATTCTTCCAGGATGGCGTGATACTGCGCCAGTTTGGCCGGATCGGAGGTGCCCCGCGCCAAACGGGTGAACCCCACCAGGGAATTCAGCGGGGTGCGAATTTCATGGCTCACCAGGGCCAGAAATTCGGACTTGGCCTTATTGGCCTGCTCGGCGGCGGCCTTGGCTTCATGGATCTGCAGTTCCGCCTCTTTGCGCTCGGTAATTTCACGGGTTATGCCGAAATACCCGGTAATGTTCCCCTCGGCATCACGTTCCGGTGTGGTGCAGGATTCCGCCCAGAGCACTCTTCCGTCCTTGCAACGGTGCCGGGCTTCGAAGGTTACGGCTCCCAGGGGCTCGCCACGCAGTTCCGCCTCATGCCGCTGGATGGCCAGTTTTTTGACTGTTTCCAATCCTTCCTCGTCAAATCCCAGGGAAATATGGGCGCCAATAATCTCGTCAACCGTGTAACCCATCAATTTTTCAACTGAGGGGCTGATATAGATGTTTCTGTAGTTGCGGTCGAGTCGCCAGAGGATATCGTTGGCATTGTCGGTAAGGAGTTTGTAGTTCTTCAGACTACTTTGCAACTCTTCTATGGTGCGCTGTTGTTCCGCAAGCTGATGTGTCA
>CAIUUR010000102.1 GCA_903902345.1 uncultured Geobacteraceae bacterium
GGGAGCGACGGCGTGACTTCGGGCACCACCGACAGTCGCATTCAGACGTGAACCCTCCCGTGAGGACCCTCTATCAGCTACGGTCCATGGTTCGTGCGTCAGCAATGCGCTACCTGTGGCTCCGTTGACTTTGCCCGTTGCAATTGATATAATGTCTGGTCATAGTCTGGATTTTACCCCGAGCCCAGCCCTGTTCCCGTTCCCCACTTTTTACTTCCGGAGGTCCCCATGGGCTTGACCTGTTCCCGACTTCTCCTCCCGGTTCTCCTCCTTATTACCGCAGGGGGGTGTGTTTCCACCGGAACCTTCGACCGGAAGGTGGCCGAAGTGGCGACTCTGACCCAGGAAACGGCCCGATTGCGTCAGGAAGGGGCCGACCGGGTCAGGAGCGAAGGTGACCGGGTAGCGGAGCTGGCGGAACTGGCGAGTCGGGTGACGGCGCTGACGGTGCTCAACAGAAAATGCGAGGCCGACAGGAAGGTCGTGGAAGGACTTCTCAGGGCAAAGGAAGATACTCTTTCCACCACCGTCATCGATCTCCGGCAGAAGAACGCCGAGCTTGCGGGGAGCAATCTCTCGCTGAAACAGGATATGGACGCCCTCCTGAAGAGCAGGAGCGGAGATGTCAGAAAAACCGGTTCGATCTACGAAGAGTTGCTGGGGCTTATGAAAGATGAAGTTGCCCGGGGTGAAGCAACCGTTTCGGAATTGCAGGGTACCCTGACGGTGACCCTGTTCGAACCACTCCTTTTTGACCCCGGTGCGGCGGATCTCAAGCCGACGGCTGGAGCAACGCTGCGGAAACTGGCGGGGTATCTCAACGGGGTGAAGGGGAAAGGCATTCGGGTGGAAGGGGACACCGAAACGGTCCTGAGCGCCTCCTGGTCGCTGCAAAAGTACCCCTCCGGGTGGGAGCTGGCGGCGGCCCGGGCCGTCACGGTGGCCCGGGCCCTCCAGCAGGAAGGGGTCAGCCCCCTTCTCCTGTCGGCGGTTTCCCATGGAGAATACCGCCCGTTGTCGGACAACATCTCCGAGCTCGGCCGGGCCAGGAATCGGCGGATTCAGCTTGTCATCATCCCCAAAGAGTGAGTCAGATGAAAAAAAAACAGCCCCTCCCTAAACCGAAAGAATTCACTCCGGCCCCGTTCACGGCGCTGAAGGGGTTGGCCGTGAAGGCGTCAGCCGTTTCTTCCCCGGCACCGACGCCTCCTCCACCGGCGCCGCTACCGCCGACAGAAGATGAAGATGATCTTGACCTGTTTTTTCGGGCAGTCTCCGATGTCAGGCCGCTGCCATCGCTCCGGCGGAAAGATGCTTCCTCCGTGCCTCCGCCCTCCCCGGTTTTGCGTGTACGAAAGCTGGAAGAAGAGGACAGCGCGTTGTTTCTCGCGTCGCTGACGGGGATGGATGTCCGGTTCCAGGACGAACTTCCCGAGGAGGACAGTGTTGTGCTGTCTTGCGTTCCGGCCAGCCGGTTCAAGCAGCTCAGAAGGGGGACCCTCAAGATCAGGATGGAGCTTGATCTGCATGGTTTGACCCGTGAGGAGGCCCTGGAAAGTCTCGGGCGGTTCATCGAAGGCGCCTGGCAGAGAGAATTGAAGGCGGTGCTTGTTATTACCGGCAAGGGGAACAATTCTCCCGGTGAACCGGTTCTTCAGGCGGCGGTTGACGGTTGGTTGCGGGAGCAGGGGAAAGAAAGAGTCGTGGAGTTCGCCTCGGCTCCCCGTCAGCTGGGTGGTGCCGGTGCCTTTGTCGTTTTTCTCAGACCTCATTTGGAAGACATACCTTGAAATAGTTGTTTGAACGGGAAGTTATAATTTGCACTGTCATCATGATGAATTAGACGCTCTTCCCTTGAGGAACGCCGAACCGGATACGATCTGGTGCTGTTTTGGTTACGGACCTGATGTCTGCATCCGGTACGAACGGCAGGGGCGTGGCCCGGTCCCGGTAATCCTCCTTCATGGCTTTGCCGCCTCCCGAACCACCTGGGATGATCTCAGGGTCCGCTTTTCTCTCACACAATACACTCTTTATCTCATCGATCTTAAAGGATTCGGTCGTTCTTCAACGCCCCGTGACGGCGATTACAGCCCTGTCGAACAGGCGGCGATAATCCTGGGTTTAATGGCTGAACTACAGTTACGCGGCGCCGTACTGGCAGGACATTCCTATGGAGGGACGGTAGCACTTCTTGCGGTGCTCATGGCACGCCGGTCAGCATGGCGTGGGCTCTTTACGGGACTGGTGCTCATGGGCGCTCCGGCCTGGCCCCAGCCGCTCCCGAAGTTTTTCCGCTACCTGAAGACTCCATTTCTGGGAAGCGCCCTGCTGAAGATTCTCCCCAACCGGTATGTTGTAACCAGGGCACTGAAATCGATCTATTACGATAAAAAGCTGGTGGACGACCTTCATCGGGAGCGTTATGCCGACAGTTTTAAAGGGAGCGGGACGGTAAATGCCCTGATTCGCACCGTGCGCCAGATGGTGCCGAAGGAGTGGGAGGAAATTTGTTCCGCATATCCTCTTCTGGAGACACCACTCCTGCTCATCTGGGGAAGGGAAGATCGGGTGGTGAGGCTCTGGCAGGGGGAGCGGCTCCGGGATACGATTCCCGGGGCTCGACTGGAGATCATGGAGGGGTGCGGGCATAATCCCCATGAGGAGTGTCCCGACGAATGTTGGAGGATCATCCTGCAGTTTCTGAAAGAGGTGGGTTAAATCCGTCTTGAAACCATGACAATTTGCCGCTACACTGCATCACATCGTTTCCGCCTGACCATCTACCGCTCCCGGAGTAACCCATGAAAAAGATTGCACCATCTATCCTATCCGCCGATTTCTGCCGACTGGGTGAAGAGATCCGGGCCGTGGAGGCGGCAGGGGCCGATTACATCCATGTGGACGTCATGGACGGCCACTTCGTGCCCAACATCACCATCGGGCCGCCGGTGGTGGCCTCCATCCGTAAGGTGACCGCTCTTCCCCTGGATGTCCATCTGATGATCGAGAATCCCGGCCGCTACATCGCCGACTTTGCCAAGGCGGGGGCCGATCTCATCGTGGTGCATGCCGAGGCCGATGTTCACCTCCACCGCACCGTGCAGCTCATCAAGTCGCTGGGGAAAAAGGCCGGGGTTTCTCTGAATCCCGCCACCTCCCTGCACGTTCTCGACCATATCATCGAGGATCTGGACTTGGTTCTCCTCATGACCGTTAACCCCGGATTCGGGGGGCAGGCCTTCATCGAATCGTGCCTCCCCAAGATCCAGGCGGTTCGCGCACTCCTGGACCGGCGCGGTCTGGAGGCGGAACTGGAGGTGGACGGAGGGGTCACGGTGGAGAACATAGCTCGGATCTCCCATGCCGGCGCCGACGTTTTCGTGGCGGGGAGCGCCGTCTTCAATGGCGGGGATTACGCCGCCACCATGGGGGAGATGCGGCGACGGTTTCGGGAACCGCTTCTCTGATGGCGCCCTCGCCCTCTCCGGGTAATGGCGGAGAGTGGGAGGAGATGGAACAGCTTCGCCGGTTGCTGCAGGGTCGCCGCCGGCTGATCCTGCCGTCCGGTCCGGTCCCGGCGGCGGTCCTCCTCCCCCTGTTCCACGAAGACGGCTCCTGGAATGTTCTCCTCACCAAGCGTACTGAGCATCTCACCCACCACGGCGGCGAGATCTCCTTTCCCGGCGGAGTCCGCCAGGATGACGACCCCGATCTGCTGGCCACCGCCCTGCGGGAGTGTTGGGAAGAGGTGGGGATCAGGCCGGAAGATGTTGATCTTCTCGGTACCCTGGACGACATCGTCTCCGTTCACAATTACCTCGTAACCCCCTTCGTCGGAGTCATCCCGTCTCAGTACCCCTTCAACATCAGCCAGGACGAGATCCAACGGCTCATCGTGATTCCGGTGGCGGAGTTGCTCCGTCCCGAGATCTATCGAGTGGAGGATTGGAGCTGGAAGGGGCGGAAGATGCCGGTTTCATTCTTTACCTCCGGAGAGGATGAGGTCTGGGGGCTCACCGCCGCCATCCTGAGGCAGTTTCTCGACCTGATACAACCCGCTGCCGCACAAGAAGCTTGCGATGCCTCCACAGACTGCCACCATTCCCCGGATTCTCATTGTTGAGTACGAATTGGTAACCACCTACCGGGAGATCCCCATGTCATCACCGTTGCCCGAACTATTCGACGCACATTTCCACATCATCGATAGCCGGTTCCCCCTGACCCCCAACAATGGGTACCTGCCGGAGCCCTTCGGCTGCGGTGACTATCTGTCCCGGATGAGCGGTTACAACCTGGTGGGGGGGGCCGTCGTCTCCGGCTCTTTTCAGGGGTTCGATCAGGGGTATCTGGTGGAGGCCCTAGGGGTGTTGGGGGCCGGTTTCGTGGGGGTCACCCAGCTTCCGGCGACTGTTTCCGATGGGGAGCTTCTTTATCTCAACGACGCGGGGGTGCGGGGATTACGGTTCAACCTGAAGCGGGGGGGATCGGAAGGGGTGGAACAGCTGGAGTCAATGGCGCGGCGCGTTTACGAACTTGTCGGCTGGCACGTGGAGCTCTACGTGGAGTCGCGGGATCTGGGGGAGCTCCTTGGCGCCCTGGCAGAGCTCCCTGCGGTGAGCATCGACCATCTGGGGCTTGGTGGGGAGGGGTTCAAGAGCCTGCTGCTGCTGGCGGAACAGGGGGTCAGGGTCAAGGCGACGGGGTTCGGCAGGGTCGATTTCCCGGTGAAAACCGCCCTCCGGGATCTCTACGCGGCCAATCCGGCGGCGCTCATGTTCGGCACCGATCTCCCCTCCACCCGGGCGCCCCGCCCCTACGAGGATGACGATGTTACCCTGGTTTTGGATGCCCTGGGAGAAGAGGGAGCCCGCCGGGTTTTTCATGATAACGCCGTCCATTTCTATCGTCTCGACGCACCCACCCCCAAAAAAACCTTGGCGCCCGCAAGGGGCGCCCCTACCTCGTAGGGGTACCCCTTGCGGGTATCCGTTTTACAACCGGCAGTTTCAATTGCACTCCCACACTCCTTGACTCCTGAAGTAGAACGCCGTACTATGCGGACAATGATGATTCCATACCCTCAGGAGGGTGGTTATGAGCGATAAACAGTGGTCCGAAGTCAACCTTCTTCGTCCCAAGAAGGGGTATATGGGGGGGGAGGTTCTCATCACTTCGGTGATTCTCATCGGCTGGGGGGGGGCGACCTTCGGTTTTCAACTCCTCCAGAAATTTCTGGCCACGACTCCCCAGGGGGAAAACATCTTCACCCGCTACACCTTTTTCAATCTGCCGTTGAATGTCTGGTTCACCGGCCAGTTTCTTCCTCTCTGGTTTGTCATCCTCTGCATGATCTATAACCTTTACATCGACCGGCTGACGGAGCGGCACAGTCGCACGAGATATCCCTATGAACATGAGTGACCTCCAGATCAAGTTCGTTCCCCTGGTCATTGCCGTCGTAGTCCTAACTTCCTTTCTCCTGGTGGGGCTCCTCCACAAGGTGCGGGAAAGCTCCGATTACGGCCTGGGGGGACGCTCCATCGGTCGGCTGGGGAGCGGCGCCGCCATCGCCAGCAACTGGATGAGCGCCGCCAGTTTTCTGGGGATGGCCGGTTTCTTCTACCTGTACGGTTACCTGGGGCTGGCGTGCGTTATCGGTTGGACCGGCGGGTACGTCCTGCTCCTCATCCTCCTGGCAGGGCAGATTCGGCGTTTCGGCAAGTACACCGCCCCGGATTTCGTGGGAGAACGGTACGACTCACCCGCGGCGAGGCTCATTTCAGCTCTTATCTCCGTCACCATCTCGGTGATCTACTGTGCCGCCCAGTTCAAGGGGATAGGAATCCTCTTCGGTTGGCTGTTTGGTCTTCCCTACACGACCGCGGTCACCTTCGGGTCCATTGCCGTGATCTCCTACGTAGTTTTCGCCGGTTCCCAGGGGGTGATGAAGAACCAGCAGTTGCAGTACACCATCCTCATCATCTCCTTCATCGTTCCCCTCATGTTCCTGGCGAAAAAACTGGGGTATTTCTGGCTGTTGCCCCAGTTCGGCTACGGTGCGGCGCTCCCTCAGCTCTCTCCCGAGTTCAGGAGCAGCTTTACCCTTCCTTTTGCCGGATCGTCGCTGTTCCAGTGGTCGGCTCTCTGTTTTACGCTGATGGTAGGGACTGCCGGGCTCCCCCATGTCCTCTCCCGATTTTACATTGTGCCGAACATCCGTGATGCCCGCTGGAGTCTGGTCTGGGGACTCTACTTCATCGCTCTCATCTACTGGTCGGCCCCGGCCTACGCCGTCTTTGCCCGGCTTCTTGAGGCCAAAAGCGGTGTTGTTCCCGATCTTGCCACAGCCCGGGGGATGGCGGACATGATCGTTATCACGGCGGCAACCAAGGGGGGGCTTCCCCTCTGGCTGGTTGGTGTCCTGGCCGCCGGGGGGTTGAGCGCCGCTTTCGCCACCGTGTCGGGACTACTCATGACCGGCGCCGCCTCCTGCTCCCACGACATCTATGCCGGTCTCCTCCATCCCGCCGCCTCGGAGTATCGGAAGATGCGAGTTGCCAAGGGGTGTACCCTCCTCCTGGCGCTGGCCGTTTACCTCATCGCGGTGAATCCCCCGGGACTCATCGTGGAGATCACCGCCGTGGCCTTCGCCCTGGCCGGCAACACCATCTTCCCTGCCTTCCTCCTGGGGATCTGGTGGGGGAGGGCTAACCGGCAGGGAATCATCACCGGCATGCTCCTGGGAGTTCTGATTACCTTTGCCGCACCGCTTTTCGGCACGTTTATCCCTACGCTGGCCACAATCTTCCCCGTGACCTCTTCGGCTCTCTGCGGCGCCCCCCTGGTTATTCTCGTCACCATCGTCGTGTCGCTCCTGACCCCTCCGCCGCCTGAACGGATTCGACGCTTCCTGGCCACGGAAGTCCACGGTCATCTGGATTAGGAGGAGAAAGGATGTTTACGCGGTTCGACATCGAAGAATCACCTCTGCGGGCCTCATCCCTTGTGAAGGTTATTGCCGAGGAGGGAATAACCCTATGACAGACCGGGTGACGAAAAAGCTCTTTGATGAGATCTGCGAAGGGATCTTCCGGGAATTTCGATTGCTCCCGGGAGATGAGGGACGTGAACTGCTGCTGCAGGTCTCGAACAACCTGGAGCGGGAAATAACCGCCGAGCAACAGTTCCAACATGAATTCGGGAGATTACGGGACGAACTCCTCCGGGTCGATGGGCCGGGTGAATTAGCGCGACTGCACGGACATCTGGCCGGACTGGTTGCTGCCTCCTTCCGCCGCCGACAGTCGGCTCCTGCCCTGCACGTGCTCTGCAGTGCGGTGCTGGATATGACCGTCACCCAGGCGCTCCGGCTGGCGGTAGAAGGTCTTGCGGAAGAGGGGTTGGGAAGTGCGCCGCCGTACGCCTGGCTGGTCATGGGTGCGGCCGGTCGGCGAGAGGCAACCCTACCTCAGGAACTGGAAGGTCTGCTGGTCCACGGACCGGGTGCGGAAGAGGCCGCCTACTGTGCCGCCATGGCGGGAAGGGCGATCTCCATCCTGGGGCAGTGCGGTATCCGGAGCAGCAAACGAGGGATCATGCCCGATCGACCTGCCTGGCGCGCATCTCCGGAGGAGTGGGAAGAACGGCTGGAAGAGCTCTGCCGGCGGGAGCGTGGCCCCGGTTCCCGGTCGGCTCGTTCCGGTCTCCGTCTGGGGGAGTTCTTCCCCCGGCGAGCCACAAACCTGAGCACCCCGCTCTTCGAACTGGCGGACCTGAGGGTCGTCGCGGGGAATCACGACCTGGGGGACAAACTGCGGCTCCAGGTTCGGGCTGCGGCGCAGCGGCATCCCGCCTGTATCCTGGAGGCGGCGCAGACCGTGGCATCGCTCCCCTCCCCTTTCAACTTTTTCGGTAAGTACCGGGTCGAGCGGTCAGGCCCCCATCGGGGGATGATTGAGCTGGATCGCTGGGGCTCTCTCCCTCTGATCTCCATGGTTCGTCTCCAGGCCGTGACAGTGGGGATTGCCGAAACCGGCACCCTGGAGCGGATTCGGTTGCTCCTCAAGAGAGGCGCTTTGGATGTGGCGCTGGGCAAACAACTTCTCCTGGGGGGAGTCGAGATTTTTCGCTTGAAGGCGGAACTGGATGCCCGGGAGGAAGTGGGGAACGGCGGATGGCTGTCTCCCGGCGAACTCTCCCCCACCGACGGAAAAGCCCTACGGGAAGCATTGGAGTCCATCTCCACTCTTCAGAAGGTCATCCACAGCAGTCTGGCCCAACAGGTGTGACGATGCGTTTTTCCCTCTCATCCGGAACGCTCTTCACCTTTCCGCTCCCCAAGGCGTTCGAAATGGCCAAAGCTGCCGGTTTCGACGGAGTGGAACTGATCATCAACCAGGAGTTTCAGCGAGTCAACAGCCGGGCGCTGATCAGGGAACTGGCGGAAATACACCCCATACACTCCATCCACGCACCCTTCATGATTCTGGACGGCTGGGGGGGGCCGGTGGATATGCTTCGGCGTAGCGTGGATCTGGCGGGGGAGGCGGGGATTGGACTCGTCAACTTCCATCCCCCCTCATGGCTGGGGTTCGAACTCCAGTACTGGCGCTGGCTGTACAAGATCGTCGATTTTCAGAGAGAGGTGGGGAGTGAGCAGGTCCTGGTCACCATGGAGAATATGCCGTGGGTGGGAAAGATGAAGATCAATCCTCACATCCTCTCGGTAACGGAGAAGATGGTGGAGTTTATTTCCCAACGAAACCTCTACCTGACCTTCGATACGACGCATCTGGGATCGGGCAAGACCAATTTTATCAATGATTTTTATTCTTTCTACAAATCGGGGAGAATCAGGAACATCCACTTCTCCGACTACGGCCACGGAAGGGAGCACCTGATTCCCGGCCACGGCATCCTGCCGCTTACTCGTTTTCTCAACCACCTGAGCCAGACAAACTACGACGGCTGCTTCACCCTGGAACTCTCCCCCCACGAATTTCCCCGGGACGAAGGACACATCATAGCGCTCCTCTCGGAAATCAGGGAGTTCCTCGTGCGGGAAACGACACCCCCCTAAAACCGGTTCAAGGTTCCAAGTTCCAGGTTTGAGAACCTAAAACCTTGAACCTTGAGCCTTGAACCTGTTTCATCCCCTGACCAGCCGCATCATCGCCTCGGGATAGCGGGCCCCGGCGGCGGCGCCCACGGGAAAGACCGCCTCGATGGCGTCCACCTCTTGGGTCGTCAACTCCACCTCAAGAGCTCCCAGATTTTCCTCCAGATACTCCCGCCGCTTGGTACCGGGAATCGTGACGATCTCCTTCCCGCGGGCCAGAACCCAGGAGAGGGCCAGTTGCGCCGGAGTACACCCCTTCAGATCAGCCATCTCCCTCACGTTTTGTACTATATCCAGGTTTTTACTGAAATTATCTCCCTGGAAACGGGGGGAGTTGCGCCGGTAGTCATCGGGGGAGAGATCCTCAAACCGGCGAAATCGCCCGGTGAGGAATCCCCGCCCCAGCGGGCTGTAGGCAACGAAGCCGATCCCCAGTTCCCGACAGAGCGCCAGCACCTCGTCCTCGGGATCGCGGGTCCAGAGGGAGTATTCGCTCTGGAGCGCCGTAATAGGGTGGACGCCATGGGCGCGCCGGAGGGTAATCGGTCCCGCCTCGGAAAGCCCCAGCCAGCGAACCTTCCCTTCCCGCACCAGTTCCGCCATGGCGCCGACAGTTTCCTCGATGGGAACCTCCGGATCGACCCGGTGCTGATAGTAGATGTCGATGGTCTGAACCCCCAGTCGCCGCAGACTTCCATGGCAAGCTGCTCGCAGGTATTCGGGGCGACCGTTGACCCCCCGCACGATCCGACTGTAGCAGTCCCGCACCGTGCCGAATTTGGTCCCTAAAATCACTTCATGACGCCGCCCCTTGATGGCCCGCCCGATAAGCTCCTCATTGACGAAGGGACCATACATATCGGCGGTATCAAGGAAGTTGACGCCCAGATCCAGCGCCCGATGGATGGTTGCCAGCGATTCCTGCTCGTTGCGAGCACCATAGAATTCCGACATCCCCATACATCCGAGCCCCAGAGCCGAAACCTCCGGGCCGTGACTCCCCAACCTGCGCCGTTTCACCTGACTCTCCTTTCGTCCGTTCCCCAAACCAACTCTCTTTACCCCTCAGCAACTCCCCCTCGTGCTTAGTATACACCGTTTCGGGGACAGTATCAAACGCCCGAGTGGCAGAGGGCATAAGGTGATTCGCGATAAAGAACATACCAGCAACCGGTCGAATCTATTTGGCCTTCTTGGGAGCACGGACATCCTGTCCGTATTCAAGCGGCGGTAGCGCTTGAAAAGCCTTTGATGACATGACAATGATTCAAAGATGAAACCGCTCAAAACGCGGGCAGGATGCCCGCTCTCCCAGGAAAAGCTGATCGACGGATTTTCCTGGGGATATTTTTTGTGGCGAATCACCTTACTTCGACTTCGCTCAGCACAAGTCGTTCAGGATGACAACCGGTTGGTTTGTTTATTGTCGCGGAGCACCTAACACCTACATTTGTCAAAGTAATAAGCGACTAAAATAGCGGAGCAGGTTTCCCTCGCATTTCATTCCGATGCCTCCCTTCTACACCGTACGTTGATGCCTTCGTAAATTCCACGAAAACTGCCTGTTCCGTCATTTCGACCAATGGGAAAAATACAAAGATTCCAGGCGAGGATATCGTCACCTGAATAGTTACGTAATTGTTTTACTAGTTGACAAAATCTGTCACGCACCGTAAAAAAGGCTGAAACAATCGTTTTAGACAGCCGAATACGCTGACCACTACCTGGGAGGAAAAACAGATGGATGTCCTGACCCTGAGCAGGCTGCAGTTTGCGATCACGAGTATGTTCCACTTCATCTTCGTGCCGCTGACCCTTGGCCTCTCCATTCTGACCGCGTTCATGGAAACGCGTTACGTCATCACCGGTGACACGACCTACCTCAAGATGACCAAGTTCTGGGGAAAACTCTTCCTCATCAACTTCGCCCTTGGCGTCGTCACCGGCATAACCATGGAGTTCCAGTTCGGGATGAACTGGGCCGAATATTCCCGCTACGTGGGAGATATCTTCGGCGCCCCCCTGGCCATTGAGGCGACGGTAGCTTTTTTTCTGGAGTCGGTCTTCATCGGACTCTGGATCTTTGGCTGGAACAAGGTCTCCAAGAAGGTCCATGCCGTTTCCATCTGGCTGGTAGCCCTGGCCACCAATCTCTCCGCCCTCTGGATTCTCCTGGCCAACGGCTGGATGCAGCACCCCGTGGGGTATGTTCTCCGCAATAATCGAGCCGAGATGGTTGATTTCATGGCGTTGATCACCAACCCCGACGGACTCCTGAAGTTCGCCCACCAGTTGACCTCCGGCTATACCGTGGCGTCATTCTTCGTCATGGGGGTATCGGCCTGGCATCTGCTGCGCAAAAACGAGACCGATTTCTTCATCCGCTCCTTCCGGATAGCGGCCACCTTCGGTCTGGTCTCCACGATTGCCGTGGGGATCTTCGGTGATATGTCCGCGGTGGAGGTGGCCAAGGTGCAACCCACCAAGTTTGCCGCCATGGAATCGGTCTGGGAAAGCAAACATGGAGTGGGGATGAACCTCCTCCTCCTCCCCGATCCCCCCAACGAATGCAACAGTGTGGAGGGGGTCTGCGTCCCCAACGCGGTGAGCATTCTCGCCTTCCATGACCCCAACGCGCTGATCAAGGGGCTGAAGGAGTTTCCGCCGGAACTCCGGCCACCGGTCCTCCCCACCTTCATCAGTTTCCGGCTCATGGCCGGTCTGGGAACCTACTTCATCCTGGCGTCTCTGGCCGCGGTCATCCTCTCCCGGTGGGGGAAGATCGAGAACCAAAAACTTCTTCTCACCCTCCTCCTCTACTCCCTGCCACTCCCCTACCTGGCCAACTTTCTCGGCTGGGTCGTGGCCGAAGTGGGGAGACAACCATGGATCGTCTACGGCGTGCTTAAGACCTCCGATGCGGTATCCAAGTCCATCAGCCTTTCCCAGGTCATCGGCTCACTGGTGGGGTTCACCCTGCTCTACGGCTTCCTGGGGGTGGTCGATATCTACCTGCTGGCGAAATTTGCCCGCAAGGGACCGGATAACGATCTGACAACCATGCTCAAACCACGCGGACAGGAGGCTTAAGATGGGACTTCAGATAACTTGGTTTATTCTTTGGGGAGTTCTCTGGGCGGTTTATTTCATGCTGGACGGCTTCGTCATGGGGGCCGGCATCCTGCATAACCTCATCGGCAAAAGCGACGGTGACAAACGGGTCATGATCAACACCATCGGTCCGATCTGGGAGGGTAACGAGGTCTGGCTGGTTACCGCCGGCGGCGTCACCTTCGCGGCCTTTCCCACCACCTACGCCCTGATGTTCAGCTACCTGTACAGTGCGCTTTTCCTCCTCCTCTGCGCCCTCATCGTGCGAGGGGTCTCCTACGAATTCCGGAGCAAGGAAGAGAGTACTACCTGGAGAAAAGGGTGGGACACCGCCATCATGCTGGGGAATTTCCTCCCCGCCCTCCTGTTCGGCGTCGCCTTCGGCAACATCTTTGAAGGTCTTCCCATGGATGCCGCCGGATACCACGGCTCGCTCCTCTCCCTGCTCAACCCCTACGGCCTCCTCACCGGGCTCCTTTTCGTTGCCCTCTTCGTGGTCCATGGCGCCCTCTACCTGACGGTGAAGAGCACCGGCGACTTAAGCAAACGCTCCCAGGCAACCGCGGACAAGTTATGGCCGGGACTTCTCCTGGTGGCGGTGGCCTTCCTCGTCTACACGAATTTCGCCACCAAGCTGTATGACAACTACCTGGCGCACCCCCTGCTGATGATCGTACCGGCACTGGCCGTCGTCTCCCTCCTGGCCATCAGGATACTCTCCGCCAAGGGGAATCCCCTGGCGGCCTTTACCGCCTCCAGCCTGACCATCCTCTTGGTGGTGGGAACCGCGATAACCGGACTCTTTCCCAATCTGATCCCGTCCAGCATCGATCCGTCCTCCAGCCTGACTCTCTACAACTCATCATCCAGCCCCTATACGTTGCAGATCATGCTCCTGGTCGTCGCCGTCTTCATCCCCATCATCATCGGCTACAAGATCTGGGTCTATCGCATCTTCCGGGCTCCCGTCAGAGAGGAAGAGGTCCTGGCGGACAAACAGGCATACTGAGCAAAAAGCCCATAAGATCATTCCATACGGATTCATCGTAAAAAGCCCCGGTATCCTCCGGGGCTTTTTCTCGGTTTACAGCTTTTGCCGCAAGCTCACCGTTTCATCATAACCGCTGCGACTCGTTCCCCCTTGTCCCCCACTGACCTTCACGCCCTCCCTCAAGAAGAGTCTTTCGATCCTCCCTACATTCCATTCCTTGTACGTTGTGCGAAAATGACCTATATTGCGGGTAAACCATTTTATTACCCAAGGAAGCAACCATGCTGCGTCACCATCTGATATCAGCGGCAATTATTTCGCTAGGGCAATCCCTGGCGCTGCTGCTTTTCGGAGGGGTAACTACCGTCACTATTCCGGTAACCCTCTTCCTGGTTGTGGTTACATTCGGCATCATGTGTCGTCTGATCCCACCCCCTTCACAGAATGAGGAAATCGTACTGATTTGCGCCCGAATAAACTCCATTGCCACGGGCAAGGAGCACCTGAACGTGAAACTGACGAGCTCCGACCCGACAGTTGGCAAATTACCCACTGTCTTGTCTGATTTTCTCGCCATGTTCAGAAATATCGTCGTCACGGTACGAGAAAAGAGTGCCCAAATCGCCATTTGCGCCGCAAAAATGAACCTCCTCGTCCATGTTACCAATACCAGCTCCCGCAAGCAGGGAGAGTTGTCAGAAGGTATTTTTAAAATATCTCACGACGCGACCAACTCCGCCGACCAGATTTCGGTAAACGCCCAATCCGCTTCCGACACAACGGCAAACAATCTTCATATTGCCCAGAAATCCCTGGACAAAATGAGAGATATTACCCTGGTGGTCAATGCAATCAGTGGAAGACTGGGAAATTTTCAAAATACGGTGGAAAAGCTGCACACCAGTTCACAAAAAATCAACCGGATTGTATCGCTGATCAACGGTATTTCCGATCAGACCAATCTGCTGGCGCTCAACGCCACCATCGAAGCGTCCAAGGCCGGAAACGTCGGCAAGGGGTTTGCCGTGGTCGCCGATGAGGTCAAGAGTCTCTCCCGACGGGTAAAAGAGGCAACGACCGATATCAGTGAGAATACCGAGGAGATAATCTCTTTGATAAAAGTAACGCTGCTGGAAACCAAGACCATCGGGAGTGATGTTGAAAACTCAAAAAACATGGTGATCTCATCGGCCAACGATTTTGAGCGAATGGTGTCCGACTTCACCCAAATGGCGTCACAACTCTCCGAAATAACACAATCCATCCACTCCCTGCAGGGGAGCAACCACAGCATACACAGTATGGCCACTGAAATCCGTGAAACCAACCAGAAGCTGACGCAACAGGTGGAGGAGTCGGAACATTACGCCATTGAACTACGGGAATCGACTGAATTTACTCAGGGAGTTCTTGCCCGCTTGCGCACCGGAGGGACACTGTTTGACGATATTCTGGAGAAAGTCACAAAATTTCGCGATGACGTTTCGCTGCTCCTCTCCCGACGACTGGAACAAAATGCACCTATTTTTGACCGGAATTACCGTGAGATACCCGGTTCGAATCCCCGGCGGTACACCACCGGTTACGATGGTATCTGCGAAAAAGAGCTGCAAAAACTCTATGATGAATTCTCCCATTCCGAAAAGCACTTCAGATACGGACTCTGTGTTGACATCAACGGTTATGCGCCCACTCACTGCAGCGAGTTTTCCAAGCCACCCACCGGAAACCCTGCCATCGACATCATAGCCTGTCGCCACAAACGTATTTTCAATGACTCCGTGGGGCTCAAGGTCGCCAGAAACAACGAACCAAGCCTGTTGCAGACCTATATGCGGGACACGGGAGAGGTATTGAACGATCTGTCAATGCCGATTTTTATCGGGGGGAAACACTGGGGCGCCGTACGCGTGGGATTCACCACTGACCTCATAATTGGAAATTAAGTTCTGTTGGCGCCCTGCCTCGCCTTTTTTTCATATTCATATCAGCATTGTCCGGTTAGGTTCTTGCTTGTGGACTATAAGTCCCCCCGCCCCCCTCCTTCAAACTCATCCAAACACTCCTCTCCCCTCAGGGGGAGAGGGCCGGGGTGAGGTGTGGTTTTAAGTGGGCGAGAGGTGGTGGGAGCGGTAGAAACGAAGAACAGTTGTTTTTCCCTGGAACATGGGATAGCATGATGTATGAGCAATAAACCACTGTCACCCCTGAACAGATGACTACTACCTATTCATCAAGAAAGCATCTGCCCGTAATAGTCTTCTTCATTGCCGCATTCTGCCTGTTTTTCAACGGAATGCGACTGCCGGATATCTCGCGTCCTCATCGGCCCAGGCCGAGTCAGCGAGCCGTCTTGGAAAGCAGGAATGAAACACCCCAACAGCTTGAAAACCAATCCGGTGACTCCTGGGCGCTGCCACCGATACAACCCGAGTTCCGGGAACCGGATCGATCAAACCCGACGAAAGATTTCTTCGCGAGCCATTTTCCGGAGCACCCTCCCCTCTTCCCCAACTCTTCCCGCGCTCCTCCACGTCTCCTTTCCTGAAGCCATGACCGTTGTTGAATTGCCCCATCCCTCCGAGGCTCAAATCCTATCTATGTCACGAAAAGGGGAGAACGGTTCCAATGCTTTACTTACCAAAGGAGAAAAGATCATGAAAACTGTTATCAAACGGTTACTGCCAATCGTATCGGTATTACTACTCATCGCCGCCGGCTGCGCAAAACAGAACGTCGTCAAGCAGGAAGCGCCGCCTCTTCCCACGGCCCCACCACCGGCAGTGACAACCGAGGCGGCAACGCCCACCACACCTCCCACGACACCGGCGCCACTCGCGGGTAACGAAGAGAAAACCTCACCCCAGGCAACCGCACTGCAGAATCAACTGGAGAAGATTTATTTTGGTTTTGACTCTTCAACCTTGAGCGATAAAGCTCGTCAAACGCTGAGCAAAAATTTTGCCATCCTGAAACAACACCCCCGCGGCAAGATTACCGTGGAAGGACACTGCGATGAACGGGGATCCGATGCCTATAACCTTGCTCTCGGCCAACGGAGAGCGCAAGCCGCGATCAACTACTTGACCACCATGGGAATCCCTCCGGAGCGGCTGGCTCCCCTCAGCTACGGCAAGGAAAAACCGGCTGATCCCGGCCATGATGAGACCGCTTGGACCAGGAATCGGCGGGACGAATTCGTCGTTTCCCCTTAATGTCACGTTTCCTGCATTGGCCACCACGACGGCCAATGCAGGTGCAGTCACCAAAACTTTCAGCTCATTGTTTATCCCGCTAACCTGAGGGTACGAAACAGTGCCCAGATGGACGGACTAACTAACAATTGGGAGTCCCCCATGCGCCCCATGCTCATCAATAACTCCATCAACATACTCGTCACCGTCCTCACCCTCACCCTCTGCACGTCTGCCGGAGCCACCGAATCCGACTATCACCTGCTGAAACGGCTGCATCTGGGAGGTGACGGGGGATGGGATTGTCTGACCATAGACGGTCCAACCCGTCGACTCTACCTACCCCGGGGACACCATGTACAGGTGGTCGATCTGACCACGGACAAGGTAATCGGCGATATCCCCGACACCCCCGGCGTTCACGGCATCGCCCTGGCCACCGAACTGCACCGGGGGTTCACCAGCAACGGAAAGGGGAATACGGTCACCATCTTCGATCTGAAATCATTGAAAATCACGGGGCAGGTTAAGTGCGGCAGTAACCCGGACGCCATTGTCTACGATCCCTCCACAAAACGGATAGTCGTCGGCAATGGACGTAGTCATGATGCCACCGTCATCGACGCCGCCAGTGGGGCCGTTCTCAAGACTATCCCCTTGGGTGGCAAACCGGAGTTCGCTGTTGCTGACGGTTCCGGAAGAGTTTTCATCAACATCATGGATACCGCCGAGGTCGCCACCATCGACTGTCGTATTCTCGGTGTCACCAAACGATTTTCCCTGACCCCTTGCGAAGAACCCACCGGCATGGCCCTTGATCCGAAACACCACCGGATCTTCTCCGGCTGCCGCAATCGGCTCATGTCGGTCCTGGATAGTGTAACCGGCAAGCTGCTGGCAACCATCCCCATTGGAGGCGGAGTTGACGGCGTAGGCTACGACCCGGTCCGAAAACTTGCGTTCAGCGCCAACGGTGACGGAACTCTGACGGTCATCAGAGAGGCAACCCCGGGGGGCTTCACTCCCATGACCCTGGTAACGCTGCCCGGCGCCCGAACCATGGCCATTGATCCGGTGACTCATCTACTGTATCTTCCCACGGCACTCTTCGAGGCACTGCCGGAGTCCGGCAAGAGCAGTGAAAAACTGCGCCCGGTGATGGTCAAGGATAGTTTCGAGCTGTTGGTGGTGGGACAGTGAATAGCGGATTACGTATTGTTGCGCTCTTTGAGGGGGCAAAGGGGATACTGGTCCTGCTGTCCGGCTTCGGCCTGCTGTCCCTCATCCATAAGGATCTCCACCTGGCCGCATCACAGCTGCTGAGGCATCTGAATCTTAATCCGGCCAGTCACTACCCGGTCATTTTTCTGGACGCGGCAAACCGCGTGACCGATGTCCAGCTTTGGTTCATGGCGGCCGCAGCCCTGCTGTATGCCGCCGTCCGGATCATCGAGGCATTTGGTCTCTGGACGCAGCGTCCATGGGCCGAATGGTTCGGTCTCCTCACGGGGGGAATGTATATACCGGTGGAACTGTACGAAGTACTGCGGGGGGCGTCCTGGCCCAAGGTCACGGTTCTGGTCGTGAACTCCGCCATCGTCCTCTACCTTCTGGTTGTAATTCTCAAATCCAAAAAAAGCTGGTAAGTTGGAGTTCAGCTTATCATAACAAAAGAGCGGCGGGATGTCTCCCGTCGCTCTTTTGTTTCGGTATATCCGTCTCGACGATTAGATGTCGAAGTAAAGTGCGAATTCCAGGGGAACCGGACGCATCCGGACCGGGTTAACTTCGGCTTCGATCTTGTAGTCGATCCACTTCTCGATGACGTCGGGGGTAAAGACATCACCCTTGAGGAGGAACTCGTGGTCATCCTTCAGAGCCTGAAGCGCCTCTTCCAGGGTTCCCGGAGCGGACGGGATGTCCTTGAGTTCTTCCGGTGAAAGACCGTAGATATCCTTGTCCAGCGGCTGCCCCGGATCGATCTTGTTCTCGATTCCGTCCAGACCGGCCATGAGCATGGCGGCAAAGGCCAGGTAGCCGTTGCAGGAAGGATCGGGAGTACGATACTCGACCCGCTTGGCCTTGGGGTTGGAGGACATCATGGGGATACGAAGCGCCGCGGAACGATTCCGGCTGGAGTAAGCCATGTTCACCGGGGCCTCGAAACCGGGCACCAGACGCTTGTAGCTGTTGGTGGTGGGGTTGGTGATGGCGCAGAGAGCCTTGGCGTGCTTGATGATCCCGCCGATGTACCAGAGGGCCATCTTGGAGAGCCCGCCGTAGCCGTCGCCGGCGAAGAGGTTCACGCCGTCTTTCCAGATGGACTGATGGCAGTGCATCCCGGAGCCGTTGTCGCCGTAAAGCGGTTTCGGCATGAAGGTAACGGTCTTGCCGTTGCGGTTAGCCACGTTCTTGATGACGTATTTGAACCACTGCAGCTGATCCGCCATGTCCACCAGTGACGAGAAGCGCATATCGATCTCGGCCTGGCCGCCGGTGGCGACTTCGTGGTGCTGACACTCCACGCGGATGCCGACCTTCTGCAGTTCCATAACCATCTCGTTGCGCAGGTCGTTCTGGGAATCCACGGGCGAGCAGGGGAAATAACCTTCCTTGTGGCGCGGCTTGTGACCCAGGTTGGGGAACTCTTCGCGGCCGGTGTTCCAGGCCCCTTCGGAGGAATCAACCATGTAAAACGCCTGATTGGCGGAAGAATCGTAGCGCACTTCGTCAAAAATGAAGAATTCCGCTTCCGGTCCGAAGAATGCGGTATCGCCGATGCCCGTTGACTTGAGGTACGCCTCTGCTTTGCGGGCAATGTTGCGCGGATCGCGGCTGTAGTCTTCCTTGGTGATCGGATCGAAGATGTTGCAGATCAGGGAGAGGGTCGGGACGACGATGAACGGATCAATCTTGGCGGATGAAGGATCCGGCAGCAGGATCATGTCGGAGGCATGGATCGGCTGCCATCCGCGGATGGAGGAACCGTCAAAACCCTGCCCTTCCTCGAAAGTATCTTCGCCGAACTCGGTGATGGGCACCGAGACATGCTGCCATGTACCGATAAAGTCCATGAACTTGTAATCAACCATCAGCGCGCCATTTTCTTTAGCAAACTCAACTACCTGTTGTGGGGTCATCGTTACTCTCTCCTTTGCCTGTGATGTATGGTTGCCCAGCAGTACTCTTGCTACAGTGCGTCATCGCCCCGTTCGCCGGTTCTGATCCTTACGACCTCGTCCACCGGTGAGACGAAAATCTTGCCATCTCCGATCCTGCCGGTTTTGGCCGACTGTTCGATGGTCTCCACGACCTTGGCGACGATATCGTCCCGAACGATTATTTCCAACTTGATCTTCGGGATGAAATCGACCACGTACTCGGCGCCGCGGTACAACTCGGTGTGTCCCTTCTGGCGGCCGAATCCTTTGACCTCGCTGACGGTGATTCCCTGAATTCCTATCTCGTTAAGAGCTTCCTTGACCTCATCCAGCTTGAACGGCTTGATAATAGCGTCGACTTTTTTCAAGATCAGTCACCTCCTTGGTAGTTTCAAAATTGTCGAAGTATAGAGAGCCATTGAGGAAAAAGCAAGGTATAAACGGAGCGCTCAAAGCCTGCGACATCATCTAGCAATTATGTTGCCAAACCGTCGGACAAAAATGGCATCCATTTATCAATGAGTTAGTTCGACCGTGGCAAAAAAATGTGTGGTACTCCGCTGGTTTCGCGTAAAAATAAGGCACGAGCAGCCCATGCTGCCCGGTTTTCGGTCACTCCACGCCCGACTCACCGCAACAACTTAGCGCCTCACGAATATCTCACGCGCCATCTGGGTATCGATGGCGAATTCGGAAAAACCGACCCGGAAGATGTAAGACGGAAACGTCTGCAGGAGGAGAATGCGGTTTCCCGGCAACACCCCCATGGCCATCAGTTTCTGCATCTTCTTGCTGTCCCCGGTCTGGATATAGGCGATCTCCCCTTCCTGGTTGCTCTTCAACTCCGTGAGCGGAACCACCCCCATGTCCCCCTGGCGCTCCGCCTCGATACAGCACTCCCCCTTGGGAATCTCCTTGCCATGGGGACAGGTTCTGGGGTGGTTCAGCATGGTGCAGACCTTGGTGTCAACACCCTCATTGAGCAGGTGTTCGAACTGACACGCCTTCCGGTCTCCGTCTTCCCCCCTGATGTCCAGAACGTCCATCATCAGCCTCTCGGCCAGGCGGTGCCGACGGATGGTCTGGCGCCCCTCTACCTTTCCCTCCGGACGGAAGTAGACACTGCCGCTCTTCACCTCGATGAAGGCCCGCTCGGTCAACTCGGCGTAGGCGGGATCATCCGCCGCAATCCCCACACTGTCGATATCCAGGTAACCCCGCCCCTTCTCCTCCACGGCAATCCAGAGCGCTTCGAGGATTTCTTCCGCCTTTTCCGAGAGTTTCATGCCCTGGCTCCTTGTCTGTTCACTCTTCACCTTTGACAGTTTTAAACACACTCCGGATCTTTTTGAACAGCTCCGACTCCGGCGGATTTTCGTAATTGCAACGGGGACACTTTATCATATTTTTACCGCAGGATACCGGACAATTCGCACACCCCCGAATCCCCTCCTCCTCGCGAAACTCCAGCGCACAGAAACCGCACCTCATGCAAGGATACCGGTAACAAGAAGTAGCCGGTTAAGAAACCAGCCGGAGCCATAAGCAAAGAGTGAGACAAAAACCCCGATGGAGACGGCCACTCCCATCCCCCGCTCCTTCTTCATGATGAGAAATTGGGCAATGCAGGGGATGAAGAGGGTAAGGGTCACCGCCGCCACGACCAATTGCCGGGGGGTCATGAGACCCTTGGCCTGCAGATCATAGAGCCCGGCGGCGCCGTAGTCCCGGCGAAAGAAGCCGAAGATGAACGCCACCGCCGTCTCCTTGGGAAGACCGATGGAGGCCATGACCGGGGTCATCCAGGTGATGAGCTTTTCGAAAAAACCGGTGATCTTTCCCAGCCAGAGGAGAACCGACGCCAGGATGAAGAGCGGCAGGATCTCCATGAAGTACCACTGCATCCGGGTATAGGTCTTGGTCAGGACATTACGAAATTGGGGAAGCCGCAGGGGAGGGAGTTCCATGTAAAAGAGCGGCGTCTCCCCCGGGATCAGGCGTGCGGCAAGAAATCCGATGACAATGAAGATGAGAAGGAGGCAGACGCTCCAGACCAGGAGCGCCCCCGGCGTCTTGGAGAGGAGCGCCAGAATGACCCCCAGCTGGGCCGAGCAGGGGATGGCCAGGGCCAGGAGGAGCGTGGCGATAATCCGCTCCCGCACCGTCTCCAGAGTCCGGGTCACCATGGTGGCCATGGTGTCGCAGCCGAACCCCAGGACAATGGGGATAACTGCTCGCCCGGTGAGGCCGATCCTCTTGAAGAGTCGATCCACCAGGAGCGCCAACCGGGGGAAGTAACCGCTGTCTTCCAGGAGCGAGAAAAAGATGAAGAAGGTGGCGACGATGGGGAGGATTATCCCCACGGCATAGCGAACCCCCAGGGTGATAACTCCGTATTCCCCCACGAAGAGCTCACGGATGACCTCCCAGGGGATGGTCCGCCGGGAGAGATCGATGATCCAGGGATTGAACCGGGCCACAAACAGCTGGCTTTCGATGAGGTCAACCAGGGTCCCGGCGCCGAATTTCCCCACAAACTGGTACAGCCCGAAATAGAGGACAACGAAAAGAATCGGAACCCCGGTGAGGGGGCGGACAGTAAGCCGGGAAAGGCGGGAAGCAAAGGTCTCCCTCCTTTTGTCGGGTAAACGGATGACACCGTCCAGAAGATCGTGCACGATCTCTTTCCGCTCCAGAGAGAGATCCAGGTGAAATGACTCCCGCCGTTGGAAGATTTTTTCCTTTACCAGAGCCTCAATGCGCGAAGCACCCTCCCCTTCCGTTGTCCGAACGAGAAGCTCCACCTCCTCATCGCGCTGAAGGAGCAGGAGCGCCAGAGACTTGGCCGAGAGGCGGTATTCACCCTTGAGCTCTCCGGCCACGGCGGCAATATCCTGTTCCATCCGACGGCCATAACGGAAGGGGGTCTGATGTACCCCGTCGTAACCGCTGATCGCCTCCCGGATCTCGGTCACCCCCCGTTTCCGGGCAGTGGCGGCGCCGATCACCGGTATCCCTAACCGCTCCCGGAGCAGCGGTATATCGATGGCGAGCCCCATCCGTTCGGCCTCATCCATGATGTTCACCACCAGGATCACCGGGAGGTCGGCCTCGATGAGCTGCAGCGTCATGGCGAGCATCCGCTCCAGGTTGCGGGCGTCCAGGACATGGACAACCAGGTCCGGGGCCTCGACCAGGAGAATCTCCCGGGCGACACGCTCCTCCTCGGTGATAGGGAGGAGGGCGTACATACCCGGAGTATCGCAGATTTCAAACGTCTCTTCGCCAAGGAGGGCACTCCCCCGAGAAACCTCCACGGAGGTGCCGGGATAGTTGGAAACGGTGACATAGGCCCCGGTAAGAGCATTGAAAAGGACGCTCTTACCCACATTGGGGTTCCCCACCAGGGCTACCTTCCGGTGAGCCGGGACGCCACGGGATTCGTCTTCACTTCTTTGACGCTTTTTGAACCAAGCCATGAATCTTACCCCTGACATGCTGAACAGAGTCCGTAGAGCTCCATCTTGTGGTACCGGATAACAAATCCGTGAGAAGCCGCGATCTCGTCCTGAATGGCCTCGACGGCGGCATTGGAGAACTCGGAGATGGCGCCGCAGAGGACGCAAACGAGATGATCATGGTGCTCGCCCTCGGCCACATGCTCATAACGAGTCTGACCATCACCGAACTGGAACTCCCGGGCAATTCCCGACTCGGCGAAAAGCTTCAGGGTCCGGTAGACCGTAACGTAGCCGATGGTGGGGTGGGCGCTCCGCAGATGGAGATACAACTCCTCGATGCTCAAATGCCGGTTCGTGGAAAGAAACGCCTCCAGGATGATATCCCGTTGACGCGTGGATTTGAGACCTTTCTCAGCAATAAAGTCGTGGAAAATCTTTTTTTTAACCCGATTCATGCCGCCCTCATTTTGAAATTGAATTTCACTTTAACCGCCACACCGCGGAATGTCAAGCTAATTAACCTCTTGGCGGAGTCGTGCCGTACGAACAACTCCGTCGAACGGTAAGGGCACAAAAAACCTGTCGTTCTATTGACCATAACAAACATTTACAGTTGACAGTTTACGGTTATTCTGTTTTCATATGCCGGCACTGCTGTTACCGCTTAATTGTTTAAATTTACTGTATTTTTTCAGTTATACGAAAATTTCACACAGAGTATAAATCGTTTTATTCAGACGAAAAATTACTGGAGGTACGCAATGAAACATCAGGGTTTCAGGAAGGTCATGGCCGCCAACCGGGGAGAGATCGCCATCAGGATCTTCCGCGCCTGCACAGAACTGGGAATCGGCACGGTGGCCATCTACTCCGAGGAAGACAAACTGTCGCTCCACCGCTACAAGGCGGATGAGGCCTATCACATAGGGAAGGGTAAATCCCCCATCGACGCCTACCTGGGAATAGACGAGATCATCGCCCTGGCGCTGAGGGCCGATGTGGACGCCATCCATCCCGGCTACGGCTTCCTGTCGGAGAACGCCGAGTTTGCCGAGAAGTGCGAGGCCGCCGGAATTGTCTTCATCGGCCCCACCGGCGAGATGCAACGGGCGCTGGGGGACAAGGTGGCGGCGCGAAAAGTGGCGACTGCCGCCGGAGTACGCACGGTCCCCGGCACCGAGGACCCCATCGAGAAGGAAGAGGATGCCCTCATCTTCGCCAAAGAGCATGGCTATCCCATCATCGTCAAGGCCGCGGCAGGGGGAGGCGGGCGCGGTATGCGGGTTGCGCACAACAAGAAGGAGTTGCTTGAAGGGCTGGTAGCCGCCGCCAGCGAGGCCAAGGCGGCCTTCGGCGACGCGGCGGTATTCCTGGAGCGCTACCTGCAGAACCCCAAACATATCGAAGTACAGATTCTGGGTGATAACCATGGGAATCTCGTCCACTTCTATGAAAGGGACTGCTCCATCCAGCGGCGCCATCAGAAGGTGGTGGAGTTTGCCCCTTCTCTCTCCCTCTCCCAACTACAGCGGGAAGAACTCTGCAACGCGGCCCTGAAAATCGCCGGTCAGGTGAAATACCGCAATGCAGGGACCGTAGAATTCCTTCTGGACCAGGAGGGACAATGGTACTTCATCGAGATGAATCCCCGTATTCAGGTGGAACATACCGTTACCGAGATGATCACCGGACGCAACCTGGTACAGTACCAGATCCTGGTGGCCCAAGGGCATAAACTCTCCGATCAGGAGATCAACATCCCCTCTCAGAGCGCCATCGACATCCGCGGCTACTCCATCCAGTGCCGCGTCACCACCGAAGACCCGGCCAACAACTTTGCACCGGATTTCGGCACCCTCACCACCTACCGTTCCGCCGCCGGCTTCGGCGTCCGTCTCGACGCGGGGAATGCCTTCAACGGCGCCAAGATCACCCCCCACTACGACTCCCTCCTGGTGAAGATCAGCGCCTGGGGTCTCACCTTCCAGGCGGCAGCCCATGTCATGCACCGGGCGCTCCAGGAGTTCCGGATTCGCGGTGTCAAGACCAACATCGGCTTCCTGGAAAACGTCATCACCCACCCGGTGTTCATGAACGGCAAATGCGACACCTCCTTCATGGACAAGCACCCGGAACTCCTCCAGTTCCGTGAGAAGAAAGACCGCGCCAGCAAGGTACTCAAGTTCCTGGGGGATGTGGTCGTCAACGGCTCTCCGGGGATCGTCAAGCCGCTCAAGTCGGCGGAACTTATTGAAGCCCGGGTTCCCGAGGTAGACCTCACCAAATCCCGTCCGGCGGGGAGTCGCGATCTCCTCATGATGCTGGGAGCAGAGGGACTCTCCAAGTGGATCCTGGAGCAGAAAAAGCTCCTCCTCACCGACACCACCATGCGGGATGCCCATCAATCCAACCTGGCCACCCGGGTCAGGACCCATGACCTCCTGAAGATCGCCGATGCAACCTCTTACCTGGGGGCGGAACTCTTCTCCCTGGAGTGCTGGGGGGGAGCCACCTTCGACGTCTCCATGCGGTTCCTCAAGGAAGACCCCTGGCAGCGACTCCACAAGCTCTCCGAGGCGATCCCCAACATCCTCTTCCAGATGCTCCTCCGGGGGAGCAACGCCGTGGGATACACCAACTACCCCGACAACGTGGTGGAGAAATTCGTGGAAGAGGCGGCGAACTCGGGGATCGACATCTTCCGGGTCTTCGATGCTCTCAACTGGACCAAGGGAATGTCCGTGGCCATGGACGCGGTGAGAAAGAGCGGCAAGATCTGCGAGGCCGCCATCTGCTATACGGGGGACATCACCGACCCCCGGCGGGACAAATACCCGCTGAATTACTACGTCTCCATGGCCAAGGAGCTGGAGCAGATGGGAGCTCACATCCTGGCCATCAAGGATATGGCCGGACTCCTCAAACCTCACGCAGCCTACAAGCTGGTAAAAGCGCTGAAGGAGAACATCGGCATCCCCATCCACCTCCACACCCACGACACCTCCTCCAACGGGAGCGCCATGCTCCTGAAGGCCGCCGAGGCCGGGGTGGACATCGTGGATGCCGCCCTCTCCTCCCTCTCGGGGCTGACAGCCCAGCCCAACCTGAACGCCCTGGTGGCGGCCATGGAGGGGACCGATCGTGACCCGCTGGTGAACGCCGCCGGGCTCCAGAGCCTGGCCAACTACTGGGAGACGGTGCGCGACTACTACGCACCCTTCGAGTCGGGGCTCAAATCCGGCACGGCGGAGGTTTATCACCACGAGATCCCGGGGGGGCAGTACTCCAACTACAAGCCCCAGGTGGCGGGTCTGGGACTCCTGGACCGGTGGGAAGAGTGCAAGGAGATGTACCACAAGGTCAACCTCCTCTTCGGCGACATTGTCAAGGTGACCCCCTCCTCCAAGGTCGTGGGGGATATGGCCATATTCCTCATGAAAAACAACCTTCAGCCCGAGGACGTACTTACCCAGGGAGAGGAGTTGACGTTTCCCGAATCGGTGGTGGGAATGTTCAAGGGGATGTTGGGTCAGCCGTACCAGGGGTGGCCGGAAGAGCTCCAAAAGATCATTCTCAAGGGAGAACAACCCATCACCTGCCGTCCCGGAGAGTTGCTGGAGCCGGTGGAGTTCGAGGTGGAGCGGGAAAAGCTGGAAGAGAAGGTGGGACACAAGATCGACGACAAGGCGCTCATCTCCTACATCCTCTATCCCCATGTCTACCCGGAACTGGACCAGCATCGCCAGCTCTACTCCGACACCTCGGTCATCCCGACCCCCATATTCTTCTACGGCCTGGAGCCGGGACAGGAGACTTCCCTGGACATCGAGCCGGGAAAGACTCTCATCATCAAGCTCAACGCCATCGGCAAGGTTCAGTCCGACGGCACCCGGCAGGTCTATTTCGAATTGAACGGTAATGCCCGTTCGGTGACCGTCCGCGACCACGCCGCTGTCACCGATGAGAAGGAGCGGGAGAAGGCCGAAAAGGGGAACGCCAAGCATCTGGGCGCCCCCATGCCGGGAAAAGTGCTCAAGGTCAACGTCAAGGCCGGTGATGCGGTAAAGGGGGGGGATGTCCTCATGGTCACCGAGGCGATGAAGATGGAAACCAACATCAAAGCCAGGGAAGATTGCGTGGTCGCCGAGGTAAAGTTCAAGGAAGGGGAAAAAGTTGAGAAGGAAGAGCTTTTGATCGTGCTGGCCTGATCTTGTGTAGGGGCACGGCGCGCCGTGCCCCTACAGGAAAAACGGCATACCACTACATAACGTCTTCTTTTTTTGCCGATGCAACAAACAAAGAACGCCCTGCTTCCGGACTCCGGAAGCAGGGCGTTCTTTGTTACAAATAGTGGCAACGATCAGGCGAAATCTTTAACCGTGACCAGTTCCACCCCCAGCAACTCCAGCGCTTTTTTCATATTATCGGGACAACGGCTGGGCGCAGCATCACTCCGAGTGGCGTCCAGCACCACGTAGACATGCTCGAATTCCTGATTGACATGTTCGATGGCCGTCATGGCCACCGCCGAGGAGAACGGAAAGCCGCAGACTACCACATGCTTGACGTTGAGACTCCGAAGGGTGGAGACATGAGTGCTGAACTCCGGGCTCGTGCCAATGGAGTTGCAGATCAAGCTCGGGTGTTCCCCCTTGCGCACCGGCCGGGATGATTTCCCCACCAGCGCCAGCTCTATCTTGGGGATCAGATGAACGCCGGGAGTCCGTTCGATACAGTGACTCTTCTCGCCGGAGAGGCTCTGCTCCACATTCTCCATGGCATCGGGACGCCGGGGATGAATGTCATTGGAAACGACGATTCTTCTGAACGGTTTGGCGATCAGCGCCACGATATTGTCGGTGACCACCGCCATGGAGGGATCTCCGGCGACCCCCTCAACCACACGCGAACCTTTTTCTTCATCACAATAATCGACTTGGGCATTCATCACAATCAACGCCC
This sequence comes from uncultured Geobacteraceae bacterium, assembly GCA_903902345.1. Taxonomy (GTDB): domain Bacteria; phylum Desulfobacterota; class Desulfuromonadia; order Geobacterales; family CAIOGM01; genus CAIOGM01. The sequence goes on from CAIUUR010000102.1 coordinate 28,005, forward strand.
AGATATCCTTGCTCACGTCAAACTGTTGCATCTCGGTTCTTCCTCCTTGTAATTGTCAGAATGTATACTGCAGAAAAAATCGGTAAATCTCAAGAGAATTCAGGCAAGCCATCCTGACTTAGGAGACCAGCCGTCTCGCGATGATATCATGATTAAGCCAGAGAACCGGTCCCTGGGGCGCCCAGGAGTCATCGAACATCAGACGGCCAACCCCCTGAAAGACCAGCCGGGAGAGTTCGGCGCAAACCACCCGTTTCTGGTCAACGCTCATGGCCATGAGCTCCTGGGAGCGCTCCAGCATGAACGCCATCTGCTCCTTGCCATTGTGCTGAGGCCATCCGGTGAACTCACGGTAACTAACCATGAGCGGAGCGCAGAGATAGTCATCCACCCGCGCCAGCATCCTCGGTAGATTTTCCCCTTCCTTCAGGAGGGCGGCGCAATCCTGCCAGGCCTGTTCCGCCACCGGACCGCCCCCCTCGCGCACCAGTGCAGTCAGGAACGGATAGAGTGAGAGTTCCACCCCCAGGAAGAGAGCGCTGGAATTGGTCTGAATCTCCGGGCAGTTGTAGACAGCAGCGCTAATCCCGTTGCGGGTTGCCTCCACGGCAATATCTTCCAGCCGCATCTTGGCTTCTCCCTGGACATAGGGGGTATAACTCTGCCAGACATACTCGCCACCCAGGAGAACTCCGCAGCCATGGTACCCGTAGGCCACGTAACGGACCGTCCCCCCTCCCGACTCCACGGCGGTTCGAAGGGGAGTCGTACTTTCCAGGAGGCGACCGAAGGTGTCTCCGGTCACTTCGTTGAAATTGAGCTGACAGAATCGCCCCAGTTCCGAATTCCAGAAGAGCTCCGAAGGGAGATACTTGTCTCCCGTCCCTTTGAAGATCCTGTTAAGCAACGGCATGAAGAGCCGTGTCCGGGGGATACCTCCGGCCATGGTATGGACAAAGAGCACCGACCCCCCAGCCGGAACCAGGGGGGTTAACTCCCCCACAAACCGCTGCAGATTGGCGGTAAAACGTTCGATACCCCGTTGGCGGGATGATTCGAGAAGCCCCTCGCCGAACCGCACCGATGCCCAATCGTCGGGCTTGATCCCCTTCAACCGATCCACCGGCGAAAGTCCGTCCGCGGCCGGTTCCAGATCGAACCCTGCTTCCAGGGGGATATTAATGATCTTCCCCCCCAGATTCCCCTCGGCTTCGGCCAACTCCTCGACGGTCAGAGGGCGGAGTCCGCCACCGTTATCGCGCCGTCCCACAGTGGCCCCCACCACCGTCATCCCGGCGCGACGCGCCTCATCCACGATGCCGGTGGCGTACCCCCTGCCGAACAGTTCTCCGAAAAGGACGAAGAGGTCCCCCTCCTTGTATCCTGGTGCAGCGGGAAGATGTTTCATCGGCGTATATTCTGTCATGACACTCTCCTCATACTATGTATTATGAACGGTAAACGGTGAACGGTGAACGGTTTTTCAGTATTCGTCTCGCGCCCGGTTCTCGAACTTGGTGTACTCGCCACAGAAGATCATGGGAACCGTCCCGATGGGGCCGTTTCGCTGTTTGCCGATGATAACCTCTGCGTCCCGCTCGTGCCCCAGAGTGCAGGAGTTGTCCCGTTTGCGGCAATCCTCGCAATAGACCGCCTCCCGGTAGACGAAGGCAATGACGTCGGCGTCCTGCTCGATGGCTCCAGACTCCCGCAGGTCACTCATCATGGGGCGTTTGTCCGTACGGCTTTCCAGACTTCGGTTAAGCTGGGAAAGGGCGACCACCGGGATGCTCAGCTCCTTGGCCAACGCCTTGAGAGAACGGGAAATTTCGGAGATCTCCTGTTGACGGGATTCGATCCGGTCACCACCTCTCATGAGCTGAAGATAGTCAACCACCACCATTCCGACCCCATGCTCGGCCTTGAGACGACGGACCTTGGCTCTCATCTCCGTGGAGGTGATGGCGGGGGTATCATCGATAAAAATCTTGCCGCTGGAAAGGGACTCGGCCCCCTTGGTGAGCTTGCTCCAGTCCCCGTCGGCCAGATTACCGGTCCTCATCCGGGAGGCATCGATGCGCGACTCGGAGCAGAGGAGTCGCATGGCCAGCTGCTCCTTGCTCATTTCCAGAGAAAAGACCGCCACGGATACCGGTTTCTCCGCATGAATCGCAGCGTACTGGGCGATGTTGAGGGCAAAGGCAGTCTTCCCCATGGAGGGGCGACCGGCGATGATGATGAGGTCACCCCGCTGGAAGCCGGCGGTCATCTTGTCCAGATCCACAAAGCCGCTCTCCACGCCGGTGATATGATTCTGACGTTCGGAAAGCTCCTCCAGCGACTTGAACGTATCCTTGAGAAGCGACTTGATCTCGTAAAAAGCGCGCTTCATCTGGTTCTCGGATATTTCCATGACCACCCGCTGGGCCCGGTCCAGAAGCTCCGTCAGGTCGGTCCGTTCATCGTACCCCTGGGTGATGATGTCGGTGGAAGCGTTGATGAGCCTCCGGGCAATGGATTTTTCCTTTACAATCTTGGCGTAGTAGGCAATATTTGCCGCGGTGGGAACGTAGTCCACCAGGGTCGCCAGGTAGGCTCCCCCCCCCGCCTCATCCAGATCCCCCCGCTTTTTCAGCATCATGGTGAGAGTGATGAAGTCGCACGGCTCCCGCTGTTCGCTCAGCTCCAGCATCGCCTTAAAAATCTTTCGATGGGGCTCCCGGTAGAAATCTTCCACGACCAGAAGCTCCAGGACCTGGTTGATCGCCTCGTTTTCCAGGAGAATCCCACCGAGAACCGACATCTCGGCCTCGATACTCTGAGGTGGAACCCGTTTTCCTGTGTCTGTCGTCATGCGATCCGCCCTCGAAGAGTCTATCCTGAAAACGTGTCAGTATACCCCGAGAGGTTGAGGGGGTCAACTGCTTTGCACAGGTTTACCTTTGCCATGGCATACCTACCCGTGTTATGAAGGGTACAATTGAACCAGCCCATCTTCAGTAACAACATCAGTAGAGAAAATCATGATTCCACTGGAAACTGTCAAGACAGAAGAATCCCCACGGTCGGTTATTGCAACACACGGTACCTCGCCGGAGGGGGAACTCCCCATTGGTGGCGGATGGGGCTACACCAGGAATGACGCCTGCGTCATAGAGAGAGTTGATTCAGCCGCCGATCCCAAAGCGCCAGGTGACAGGGTCAGTATTGAACAGCTCTTTGTGGAAAAACGGATTATTGAAGAGATGATCCACTGCCGACCAGAGGGAGAGAGATTTGCGGGGATAGAATGGAGCATGCTTACCCAGGAACATCTGAATGACGCAACCAGACAATTTGACAAGCTGACTTTCGAGATCCGCGCATTCCCGGAACGTGATTGGGAAAGCCTCAAGGCCGAATATGGGGGGCCAAGGGGAGTTGCGAACCCGAAGTTCAACCACGAAGATCATGAGAAGAAACGTCAGAAGAAACTGTTTTTCGTAACGAGAGAGTTCTGGTTTGATGTTACCGCTTTCCTCGACCAGGAACCGGTCATGAAGAGCCATTGAAACTCGGTCATGACGGCCCGGTTCTCATCCCGCGCCTTTGTCGCGGCCGCAGTACGTACCGGATCGCTCAGGAGGTCGAAGCCGAAGGCACGCCTGTTGCGCCAGTCAACGGAGCTACTCTCTTTGCCCGGCATGGCGCACCATCCAAAGAAGAAAAGTGTCGGGTCGGAGAACTGTTTCTGGATAAATCCTAACTGTCTGCTAAGATTATACCAGAACTACGGCTCTCCGTGGGGAGGGGTGAAGGGTAGGTTTAAAACGGAGGGTGTCATGCGGATTCTGATCGTGGACGATGTCCCGGACAACATTAGGCTCCTCAGCAGAATGCTGGAGAATGACGGTTACCAGTTATCCTCTGCCGTGAACGGCCGTCAGGCCCTGAAACTTGCGGGGAGCTGCGCACCGGATCTGATTCTTCTGGACATCATGATGCCGGAGATGGACGGCTATGAAGTCTGCGCGACGCTGAAGGTCGATCCGCTCCTGAGCTCAATCCCGGTCGTTTTTCTCACCGCACTGGCGGACGCCGAACATGAGGGACGTGGTCTCGCCCTGGGAGCGGTGGACTTCATCACCAAACCGTTCAACGAGGCCCTCGTCAGACTCCGCGTCAGAACCCATGTGGAAATCAAGCGACAGCATGATCTCCTGACCAGACTCTCCCGTCTTGACCCCCTGACTCAGATACCCAACCGTCGAGCCTTCGATGAACGTCTGGACGGAGAGTGGCGACGCGCCATCCGCTCCGATGAATCGCTTGCCGCAGCGATGATCGACATAGATCACTTCAAGGAGTATAACGACACCCATGGTCATCCAGCCGGTGACGACTGCCTCCGGCAGGTGGCCACGGCACTCTCCGAGAAGCTGGAACGGGCAGGTGATTTCATTGCCCGCTATGGGGGTGAGGAGTTCGTCTGCGTGGTCAACGGGGAGGACGGCCAGGAGGTCTGTCTCTCCATGGAGAAACTCCGGAGGGGGATCGAGGCGCTTCAGATACCCCACGGTATGTCACCGGTTTCCCCCTGGGTCACGGTGAGTATCGGCGCCGCGCTCTGTCATCCGACGAAAGATACCCCCCCCACCGGCCTCGTGGCGGCGGCTGACGTTCAGCTCTTCCGGGCCAAAAAGCTCGGCCGGAACAGGGTCTGCCTCGACTCGGTCTAAGGGGAGTCCTACCGCCGCCGACTACTCCGTCACCCTCCGGATGGCTGCCTCGACCCCGTCGCAGAGGCTTTTCAGCTCCTCCAGGGTGATGACCAGCGGCGGAAAGATGACGATGATATTCCCCAGTGGCCGCAGAAAGAGACCATGCCGCCGCGCCTCCCGACAGACCTGCACCCCCACCTTCTCCTCCCAGGGGTACGCCTCCCTCGTCGACCTGTCACGGACCAGCTCAATCCCCCCCACCATCCCCCGGGAGCGGACATTTCCCACGTGAACCAGACCAGACATATCGGCCAACCGCTCCTCCAGATAGGCGATCTTCGGTTTCAGCCCCTCCAGCAGGTTGTCCTTTTGGAACAGCTCCAGACTGGCCAGGGCCACGGCGCAGGCCAGGGGATTCCCGGTGAAGGTGTGGCCGTGGAAAAAACTCTTCAACTCCCGGTACTGGCCGAGAAAGGCGTCGTAGACCGCCTGGGTCGTCATCGTGGCCGCCAGGGGGAGATAGCCGGCGGTGATCCCCTTGGAGAGCGCCATAATGTCAGGAGTTACCTCCTCCTGCTGGCAGGCGAACATGGTGCCGGTCCGGCCGAAGCCGGTGGCCACTTCGTCCAGGATGAGGAGGATGTCGTGGCGGGAGCAGAGCTCCCGCACCCCCTTCAGGAACCCGGAAGGGTGAACGATCATCCCTCCCGCCCCCTGAACCAGCGGCTCCATGACGACCCCCGCCACTTCACCGGCATGCTCCGCCATGAGCCGTCCCAGCTCCGCCAGACAGCTCATGCCGCAGGTTCCCGGGTCGTCCTCCCCCAACTCGCAGCGGTAGCAGTATGGGGACGGGGCCTGAATCGTGGCAAAGAGGAGCGGGCGGAAGATCTCATGGTAGGCGTCGATCCCCCCCACACTCACCGCACCCAGGGTATCGCCATGGTAGGCGTGACGAAAGGTGATGAACTTCTTCTTGCCGGCAAAACCCCGCTGCTGCTGATACTGGAAGGCCATCTTCAGCCCCACCTCCACCGCGGTGGAGCCGTTGTCCGAATAGAAGACCTTCTCCAGCCCCTCCGGAGTAACGGCGACAAGCTGCTGGGCCAGGAGGATGGACTGTTCACCCGCCAATCCCAGGAGGGTGGAGTGTTCCAACTTCTCCACCTGAGCCTTCAGCGCCTCGTTCAGTTCCTTCCGGCAGTGGCCATGAACATTGGTCCACAGGGAAGCCACCCCATCCAGATACCGATTACCGTCAGTATCCACCAGCCAGGAACCCTCCCCCCGCTCGATGACGACCGGGGGCTCAGCACCCCACTCACTCATCTGGGTGAAGGGGTGCCATACGTAGCGTCGGTCCAGTTCCTGCAACAGTTTCGTCCGGTCAGACAAGGCCAAGCTCCTTTCTCAGGATAGTCGTCAGCGGTTCCCCGGCGATCCGGTCAACAATGGCATCAACCACATGACGAGGATCGGTGACATCAACCCGGGGAAAGATCCCCAGAAGCGGCGCCCCGGAAAGGGAGCCGATGAGATGAGGCGCCGACTCTTCGGCGTCGTCGGGGTCGTCGGGGTAGCCGGAGATGATGGTTCCGACTACGGTGATTCCCATCTGCCGGGCGGCGAGACAGGTCAGGAGGGTATGATTGACGGTCCCCAGACCCGGCCGGGCCACCACGATCACCGGAAGATCCAGCCGCAGGATCAGGTCCGCCACCAGGAGTCCGCCGGCCAGGGGAACCATGAGCCCGCCGGCACCTTCCACCACGGTGAAATCATGTTCAGTTGCCAGGATACCGTAGTCGGCGGCGATCTTTTCCATATCTATCCTGACCCCCTCCCGGGCCGCGGCCACCGACGGTGCCAGCGGAGCAGAGAGGAGATAAGGAGTAGCCTGGGGGGGGAGGATCGTAATCCCGGCGCCATAGGCCAGGAGTTCAGCGTCGTCGGAAATCCGGACTCCACCCCGCAGGGTACAGCCGCTGGTGACCGGCTTCATGACACCGGTGCTGCGCCCCGACAGCACCGCCAACCGGGCGATGACTGCGGCGACGATGCTCTTCCCCACATCCGTATCCGTTCCGGTTATGAAGACGCCGCGGCTCACAGGCTCTCCCCGCAGCAGGGGGTAACGGTCAGCTCCAGGTCGGCAAGCATCTGCCAATCCTCCTGTGAGGAGCGTCCCACCGTAGTGAGATAATTGCCGGTCATGGTTCCGCTGGCCCCGGCAAAGAAGATCCAGGACTGGAGATCCCGCAGGTTCTTCTCCCGCCCCCCGCAGACGGAGATCTGCTTGTCGGGGTTGACGTAGCGGAAGAGGGCGATGGCCTTGAGGCATTCCATGGGGGTGATAAGGTCGGCCCCTTCCAGGGGGGTGCCGGGGATCGGGTTGAGAAAGTTGAGGGGGATGGACTCCACCGAAAGCTCCCGGAGGGTGAAGGCCAGCTCCACCCGCTGGGCCGGAGACTCACCCAGGCCGAAGATTCCCCCGGAGCAGACCCTAAGCCCCACCTCCTTCACCGACCTGATCGTGGCGATGTCATCGTCGTAGTCGTGGGTAGAGCAGATGTTGGGGAAAAAGCTCCTGGCCGTCTCCAGGTTGTGGTGGTAGGTGACCATCCCCGCCTCTTTCAGGGCGCGGGCCGTATCCGTGGAGATGATCCCCAGGGAACAGGCCGGGGCGATATCCGTTTCCCGCACGATCCGCCGGAGCGCCCCGCAGATGGTCGCCACCTCATCCCCCCCCACCGACGTCCCGCTGGTGACGATGCCGTAGCAGGAGGAACCGTTTTCCTGGGCGCTCTTCGCCTCGGACACGATCCGCTCCTCATCCACCAGGGGGTAGACGGGGACACCGGTTTCGAAATGGGCCGACTGGGCGCAGAAGGCGCAGTTTTCGGAACAGCGTCCCGACTTGGCGTTGATGATGGCGCAGAGATGAACCCCGTTCCCCAGAAACTCCTCCCTGATCCGGGTCGCCCCCAGGAAGAGGGCAAAAACATCCGAGCCGGTGACTCCCATCAGCTTGTTCGCCTCTTCCTCCGTCACCACGCCCCCCGCGATGACTCTGTCCGCCAGTTCCGCTATCCACTGTTTCATGGTTGATCCTCCCGTAGAAGGTGAGTAACATAGGGGGAAACGATTGTCAACCGGTGTCGACATATGGTTTACAACCGACCGCTCACTCCTCTCCCCCCCTGCCATGGAAGTGAGCGACGGAAACTTCCGAGGGTAACCGATGATCCCCCCGCAAAAAGTCCAACGCCCCCTTCGACAAGCTCAGGGCGAACGGACTATAAACGTGTAAATTCTTGGAAATCCGTTCGTGCTGAGCTTGTCGAAGCATGGTAACTATTCAGCATATTGTAAAAGATTGTCATCACCGCCTGCGGGCAGAAGCACCCTTCGGCGCGCAGGCCCGAGGGTGTAATCGGGAATCCAGGTGTTGAAAAATGGATCCCCGATGGAAACATTCGGGGATGACAGACTTTTTAATGCATTTCGTCGACAGCTGATAGTCACCTTCAAGCTAACATTCGCTGGGAAGGGGTGTCAACGCAATTCATGCCGGCCGGCAGCCCGCCACATTACCGCAACGCTGTAAAGCCTGACGGATAAGCCATTGACTTTACTCCATTTCTGGTGATACCTTCACAGGGAAACGCACTCGTGCAGTTTACGACAGCATTCCCCCGCGAAGAGAGTGACCGAGGAACACATTTCATGAGCATATTTCCCGGAAGAGTATCAAGATCCTCCCCCGTTTTTATCGTCGCCACCGGTCGTTCAGGAACGCATTTTCTTGCGGAAATACTCTCCTCAGACCCGCGACTCCGCGTCCTTGTGGAAAAGCAGCCCTATTTTCGACTGTCAACAGCCATGGCCCTCGATCCCCGCAAGGAAAAACTCCTGATGCCTTGGCTGGTGTTAGGATACCGTTACGAAGCGGCCCGATCCTTCGGACGTCGGCTCATTGAAAAAAGTCATCCGAATATATGGCTGGCGGAAAAGCTTGCCAAAGCTTTCCCCAACAGCCTGTTTTTAGGGATTCAGCGTGACGTTTACGGTACGGTCGCCAGTATGCTCAAACATGACGGGGTCCTTTCATGGCAACAACACTGGCGCGAATTTCCCGTTCCGAACCGGTTTCTCGGTATTGATACGCAGTGGGTTGATCGCTACGAGCAGTTATCTCCTGCAGGTCGCTGCGCCCTACGGTGGTCAGCCCACCAACAACGGATGTCAAAACTTCGAGATCTGTTGGGATCACGTCTCCTGGTCCTGGAATATGAAGCCCTCGTCCTTCACGGGGAGCAACAACGGGCCGATCTGCAGGAATTTCTGGACATAGAGAACCCCTTTCGGCCACCACTCCCCCTAAAGGAGTCCGTGAACAAGTGGAAGTCCCATCTATCCGCGCGTGACATGGTGCAGATCGATGAAGTCATCGCCATGACACGTTATTCGGGACAGCGGTAACCTTTCCCGACAGGATGATAAAAGTTTACGACGTATTCCGTCGCACGAATCTGTTAGACTCCTCCCCGGGAGGAACCGACCATGGATACCACAACGATGACGCTGGAAGAGAAGATCAGGATACTGGCGGAGAGCGCCCGGTATGACGTCTCCTGCTCCTCCAGCGGCAGCAGCCGGAGCAACACCAAGGGAGGAATAGGCAACGCCGCATCCAGCGGTATCTGTCACAGCTGGTCGGCAGATGGCCACTGCGTCTCGCTCCTCAAGATCCTCCTCACCAATATCTGCATTTACGACTGCGCCTACTGCCTCAATCGCCGAAGCAACGACATCCGCCGCGTCGCCCTGACGCCGGAGGAGGTGGCGGAGCTTACTATCAACTTCTACCGCCGCAACTACATCGAAGGACTCTTTCTCAGCACCGGCGTGGTGCGAAACCCCGACTACACCATGGAACTCCTCATCCGTACGGTGCGCACCCTCCGGGAAGAGCACCGATTCAACGGCTATATTCACCTGAAACTGGTGCCGGGAGCCGATCCGCTTCTGGTGGAGCAAGCAGGGAGAATGGTGGATCGGGTCAGCATCAACCTGGAACTCCCCACCCGGGGTAGTCTGGCCCTCCTGGCGCCGGACAAGAGTCGGGAGGCGATCCTTCTTCCCATGCGTCAGGTAAGCGGACTCATTACCGCCCGCCGGGACCAGGGGCGAAACGCCCCCCCCTTCGTACCCGCCGGTCAGAGCACCCAAGTCATCATCGGCGCAACCCCGGACAGCGATTTTCGGATCATGACGATTTCGGAACAGCTCTACCAGCGGATGGGGCTCAAGCGGGTCTACTACTCCGCCTACGTTCCGGTGGCCGGCGACCCACGACTTCCGGCCCTCATCGCCACGCCGCTTCTGGCTCGGGAGCACCGACTGTACCAGGCGGACTGGCTTCTCCGCTTCTACGGCTTCAGGGCGGACGAACTGCTGGACGCCGGCTCCCCCGACCTGGATCAGGAGCTGGACCCCAAGACGGGTTGGGCCCTGCGCCATCGGCAACTCTTTCCCGTGGAGGTGAATCGAGCCGAGTACGAGGTGCTGCTCCGGGTCCCCGGAATCGGGGTCCGTTCGGCAAAACGGATCGTTCGGGCCCGCCGGGTGCAGCGCCTCCGGCGGGAGGAGCTGGCGAAGCTGGGGGTGGTTATGAAGCGGGCCCGTTATTTTCTCACCGCGGACGGAGCAGGGTCAGAGGGAACGGATCTTTCCCCGGAACGGTTGAAGGAACTCCTTCTCCCGGGAAAAAAACGACGGAGTGATTCCGGGCAGCTATCACTCTTTCCCCCGGACCCCCGTGATCTCAGCGGCATCACGGGGGAGCTCTGATGGCGGTCTGGCGCTATGACGGCACCTTTTCCGGCTTTCTCACCCTCTGCGCAGAGCTGGTCACCCGGAGGGAGGAACCGGAGGGGATCATCTTCGGGGAATCCCTCCAGGCAGAGTTGTTCCGATCGACGGTCGATGTGGAAAACAATGATGCTCGGGCGGAAAAAATGCTGGGAGCCATAGCCGCCCGAATCTCTCCCGAAAGCTGCCGTACCCTTTGGTGTGCATTCCAGTCCCGGAAAGAGGGGGTGGAACTCCTCCTCTGGCGCTACCTACAGTTCGGGCGGGTGACCGGTGCGAAGTGCGACCGATTTCTGGCCCACCCCGCCGTGGCGCCGGTTCACAAACTGGCACTCTCCGTGGGGCACGAAGCGCACACCGTCAGGGGAATCGTCCGGTTTCAGGAAACCGCGGGAGGACAGTGGTACGCGGCAGTGGAACCGGCCTACCAGATTCTGGAACTGATCGCACCGCACTTCGCTGCCCGCTGCGCTGATATGAACTGGCTCATCCACGACGTGCGGCGGAACCTGGCGGTGGCATGGAACGGGTCGGAGTGGCGCCTCACCACCTTCGACGCCCAGGGAGTACCTCCGTTGTCGGCAAACGAAGCAACCTGGTCGGCGCTCTGGAGGAGCTATTTTGCTGCCGTCGCCATCCCCCAGCGGGCCAATGGTCGGCTTCAGCAACAACACCTCCCCAAACGGTTCCGAAAATATCTCACGGAATCGGTGTGATCCATCCCGGAACCGACCTCACCATGTTACCCGTACCCTCATTTCCCCATATACTCATTGACTGTCGCCCCCTCCTTCATTATGATGACTTGCTGGAATAACGGAAAGTACGCAGGGGAGTAGAATTCATGTCTCTTCTGAAACGAGCGACCCTGGTCCAGAAGCTCATTCTGAGCTATGCGGCCATGACCGTCTTCACCGTCGCCGCCCTGGGAAACGCCATCATGGGGCTCTACGCCCTCAACCGGGTCGCCGACTCCATCGTCTCCAGCGACCTGGTGGCAATCACCACGGCGGGAAAGTTGCGTGATTCGCTTCTGGCCCAGGAGGGATACCTCCGCAAATTCATCATCCTCAACGGTTCGGAATTCAGGACCCTCTTCGACAATCGTGACCAGGAGATCCGGAAGTCACTTGACCTGCTCAAGGGTAGCGGCCAGAACCGGCAACTGCCGGAGGTATACCGGCAGTACCGTGACTTCCGTGACGGAGCCGGTATCCTCTTCCAGGGGGGGAATGTCGACCAGAAGGCCGTGACCACGGCCGCTGACCGGACTCTGGCGGCGTTGGACGGCATCATCGCCGACCGGAACCGGCAGCTGACTGAAAAGATGGCCGAAGCCGACCGGAGCCGGATGGAGACGGTCCGCCTGACGCTGCTCCTCTCCTTTGCCGGCTTTATCTTCGCCATCAGTGTCGCCGGCTTCTTCGCTTTCAATATTTATCGAAGTATCACCAAGTTGAAGAAGGCGACCCATCGGATCGCTGCGGGGGATTTCGACTTCGACCCCCAGATTCCCTCCTCCGACGAGTTCGGAGAACTGGCCCACGATTTCACCAGCATGGCGGCCAAGCTGAAGCTTCTGGAGGAGGTCAGCCTGGACGCAAGCCCCCTGACCCGACTCCCCGGCAATATCGCCATCGAACGGTCGCTGAACCGGCGTCTCAAGGGAGGGGAATCTTTTGCCCTCTGCTATGTTGATCTGGACAATTTCAAGTCCTACAATGATCGTTACGGCTATGTTCCGGCCAGCGACATCATCAAGATGACCGGCGAGATCATCTACGACGCGGTGAAGAAACATGGTGACGACAGCGATTTCGTCGGCCACATCGGCGGCGACGATTTCGTCATGATCATCGGTTCGGACAAGATCACCGCCGTCTGTGACACGGTCATCCAGGAGTTCACCACGGGGATCAAGGGGTATTACAGCCAGGAGGACCTGGCTGCGGGCTCCATCAACGGAGTGGACCGCTACGGGGTGCCACGGGAATTCCCCATCATGACCATCTCCATCGCGGCCCTGGATTGCCGAAAAGGTGATTACGCCTCGGCCGCCGACATCGCCCGGGCTGCCGCCGAGATCAAGGACCAGGTGAAAGTCGCTCCCGGCAGCAACTATTTCATTCATCGACGGTGACCCGTGAATAGAATTTTCTCACCCCTGCTCATCCTCTTTGCCTTGGCTTCCGGGGGGTGTGCCACCCTGAGTACGTTTTTCGGTCAGGCGCCGGAGCCACCCGCCGCGCCGGAACCCCACAAGCCTCCCCCCCCTCCCCGCGTGACACCACTCCCCCCCCCAAAGAGTCCGGCACTCCAGCTGGTCCGGGCACGAGAGCTGATGCAGAGCGGCAAGGATGAAGCTGCGCGGGAGCTGCTCCAGAAGATAAGCTCTGAGAAAAGCATCCCCGGCGTCACCGACGAGGCGCTGTTTCACCAAGGACTCCTGAGCCTGAGAAACGAACATGAGACCGGCGGCTATCCCCAGACCCGCCAGCTCCTGGAGCGACTCATCCACGACTACCCGGGAAGCGTCTGGGCCGTTCAGGCCGCCCCGCTGAATGATCTCCTCATGGCGTACTGGCAATCCGAGATCTCTCTCATCAAAGCACGGCGTCAGATCAAGGGGCTGGAGAAATCAAACAACTCTCTCACCAGGGAAAACAAGGAGATGCACCTCAATATCGAAAAGCTGAAGAGTCTGGAGCAGGAACTGGGGCAGAAAAGCAGGAGATAAAAAAACGTTGACCGTTCACCGAAAGAAACGAACGGTGAACGGTTTATTCTGAAAAGAGCATTTGCACGCGGAGACGCGGAGAATGCCAAGCAAAACAAGTCGATTACAGAGGCATCACCTTCACCTGATTGGTGCAGACTTAGCCTTTCCCAACGTCTTGATTTTCTCCGCGATCTCCGCGTCTCCGCGTGATGAACTGCCGTTTTTTAGGTTTACTTTATCCCCGCTTCCTGGGCCAAGGCCCGCCAGGCGGGGAGACTCCGCTCTATCATGGACTTATCCACGCAGTAGGCGATCCGGAAGTAGCCGGGAGCGCCGAATCCGGCGCCGGGGACGAGGAGTATCTGGTGCTTCTGGGCCAGACGGACGAACTCCACATCATCGGCAAAGGGTGACTTGGGAAAGAGGTAGAAGGCGCCGTCGGGACGAACCATGCTGAACCCCATCTCGGTGAGGTAGTGATAGAGGATATCCCGCTTCTCCTGATAGGCCGCGATATCCACCGATTCCCGCTGCAACCGGGCCACCAGGCGCTGCATGAGGGCCGGGGCGTTGACGAACCCCAGCGTCCGGTTACAAAAGATCGCCCCCTCCATGAAAAGCTCCACGTGAGTCATCCGGGGATTGACCGCCAGATAGCCGATCCGTTCACCGGGGAGGGCCAGGTCCTTACTGTGGGAAGTGACAATGA
>CAIUUR010000103.1 GCA_903902345.1 uncultured Geobacteraceae bacterium
GAATGGGGTGCAAGTATCTGATTTATCATGAGGGCTACTGACTCGCCCAGCGTTTCGGCGTGCTGACGGCACCACGTGGGATGGGCGAAGAGAAATACCTTGGAACTCTCCGGATAGTCTTGCATATCGGTGCGCCAGGTGCCGGCTTTGTGTGCCCTGGCATGGCACTTGATCAACTCCCGATCAAGGAAGATCTCCGTCATTCGGAAGGTGCCGCGCACCCACACCAACTTACCAACATATCGCGTCGGCACGGAGTAATAACTCTTGTCAAAGACCACGTGGTGATCGGGATGGACTTTACACTGCTTCCAGAGCGGGCTCTCAAAGCGGCTGGTTGGCAGAGGAATCAGGCACCCCTTTTCGTCCCGTTCAAAGCGGAGTACCGGTTCTTCATGGGTGGTGCCATGTTTGTCCATGCCGATGCCGGTCAGTGACCAGTCAAGGGCCTTCTCGTTGGCGTCAGCCAGATCAAGGTACTGCCTGCCGGCCACCAGTTGCTGCCGGACGGTTGGCATGGAGCGTTCGACTTTCCCCTTGTGTTCAGGTGTTCGGACTTTCGCCGGGTCGGCAATAAAACCATAGTGCCGCTCCAGCTCGGCGTAAGCTCGGTTTATGGTCGGATCATAGAGATCGGCTTTAACGACGCCGGCCTTCAAGTTATCCAGTAACACGGTCTTCGGGCAGCCGTTAAAGAATTCGAAGGCCCTGATATGACAGTCCAACCAGGTGTTGGCATCCTGTCGCTCCACGAACCGAACAAAGCGATGTCGGCTGTAAGACAGGACCATGATAAAAGCCCAGGCTTTCTTCTTGATTTCACCCAAGAGCAAGGTTACCTGGCCGAAGTCGACTTGGCCCTGATCGCCGGCGTCCGTTTCCAGGCGAACCGTGACCGCAGGGGATGAGGATGGTCGAATTTCCCGCACATAACGCTTGATGCTCGTGTAACTGAAGAGTTCGCCCTTTTCTGCCAGGAGACGTTTGATCTGTTTGGCGGTCATGTCCGGCTCATCAAGCCACGTCTTGATGGTTTGTTCATAGCAGGCGATGCCTTGCCGTACCACACCGAGTCCCACAGAGACGGGTAGTGCCGCGTTCTGGATCTCGTCAAGAATACGGGCTAACTCGACGGCACCGGATTCCTTCGTCAGACCGGCGGCTTGAGCGATCTTCAGATACTTCCTGACGGTCGGTCGTGAGATGCCAAGGCTTGCGGCGATCTGAGTCTTGTTCTGCTCTTTTTGCCAGTGGTAGAGGACTTCAGCAAAATCGTTCATGGGGATACTCCTTCGTGACATGACAGCTCCTAGCGGAAATAGAATCCGCAGAGAATACTGTCATTCAGGTTGGCACCCCAGAGAAAACGAAGTGGAAAATTACCGTGGCCCCGGTCTGCCTAAAACGGCAAATAAACTTGGCCCTGGGGGTGGCAAATAACTTTGGCCCAGCCCATGCTAAAGTGGAAAATTACCATGGCCCTCGACACCCGGCATCCTATTGATTGTGTTCGCCGTTCCCAACAATCCACTCTGCGATGTCGGGGTGAGGGTTTCACCAGGATTACTTTTTGAATTTTTCGGAGGAGACTCCTTCTCCCTGTTGTCATCCTTGCTGTCATCCCTGTTATATAATGAATGGCTGTTTTGCGTCTTA
>CAIUUR010000104.1 GCA_903902345.1 uncultured Geobacteraceae bacterium
AAGAGCGCGCAGCGCTTCGGTTGGGTCCATCTTCGCGGCATGGAGCGCCGGATAGATGCTGGCCAGAAGCCCCAGGAGTAGCGCCAATCCCAGTGACCCCAGGGCCACAGTGGAATCCCAGAGGAGTACCGCGTTTTTCCCCTCCGCCATGAACGGGAGAGCCAGCTTTGCCCCCCCCATGCCGGCGGCGTAGCCGAGAAAACCGGCCAGGGTGCTGACCAGAAACGCCTCAAACAGGATGATCCTCATGATATGGCTTCTCCGAAAACCGATGGCCCGGAACACCCCGATCTCGGTGGTCCGCTCGTTAACACTCCCCATCATGGTGACGAAGACGATGAGAGAGCCGATGAAGATCACCACGCTCCCCATGGCATAGGAGAACCGTTTGAACTGGTCCAATGCCTTGAGTCGTCCCTCCACCACCTGCTGAATGGCGGAAACCTTGGTTTCGGGAAGTTTCTCGGCAATCTGGGTCACCATGTCACCGATGGGACAACCGGAACAGAGAGCGGCCACCTCCACCAGAGAGATCTTTCCCACCTTCCCCAGGAGGGTTTGAACAGTTTTCAGGGGAGCAAACAGCAGAGAATCGTCCTGGGAGCCGGTCTGGGCAAGGATACCGGCCACCTTGAAGCTTTCCCCCCTTATCACGACGGCGTCACCATTCTCCAGAGAAAGGGCCTTGGCGGCATCACTCCCCAGGAGGAGTTCGTGGTCCCCCTTGGGGGTATCGCCAAAAATCTGCCACCACTGTTTCATCTTCAACTCGCTGGCAAAGTTGACCCCCACCAGAAGGAGATCTCGATTCCCCACCTTGACCCCTCCCAGAACCTTGGGGCTGACCGTGGAAACGTTCTTGCCGTTCCTGATGGCCGTGATCTGCGCCAGGTCACTCTCCCTGATTTCCCGCTGATCGAAGGTGACGCCCCCCAGGGTAATGCCGCCATAGTTCATGGAGAGACTGTTACTTTGGGGGGTGATGAGGATGTTGGCCCCGAACTCATCCATCTTCCGTTCGATATCGCCGGAAAGGGAACGGGTGAGAGTCACCAGGGTGACGATGGTGGCTATCCCCACGGAGAGGCCGATGGTCAGAAAGGCCATCTTGGCTTTGCGGCGCTTCAGGTTATTGATGGAGATGGTGTGCAGTTGCATGGCTTACCTTGCTATCTACCCGGTTAGAAAAAACGCGCTCCACCCTTCAGGTCGGCGGCGTTGATGGTAAGTGTACCCCCACGTAGCTGATGGGGAAGATAGGAGGGATTGCAACCGCCGGAGGCATCGGCGCCGATCCGGTTGGTGGCAAATTTCTGATTGCAGTTTTTGCATTTCATCTGCTCTCCCTGCTGTTCGTACCCTTTTTTCCCGCGGTAGCAGACGTCGCAGGCATCAAAGGCGGTGCGGTACTTGCCGTCCGGAGCCTTCACCGCGAAGAAGGCGATCTCCTTGCCCCCCTCTTCAAAGTGATAGAACCGGGCCTTACCGTCATCCAATTTGGCAACGGGGATGGATACCACCCCTCCCGTCGCCCTGACGGTTTCATACTTTCCCAGAGAGAACGCAGCGGCGGAGAGGGCGAAGAGCAGGAGCGCTCCCGCGACAGCGGTCATCCCTACTCCTCTTTTCAGGCGTGATACCAACATGTTGATCTCCTTTTCAGTTACGTTGTTGTGTCGCATAATCACTTTTTATCAGACAGCCACCGCACCCTCGTGCCGTTGAGCCGGTTCGGACACGAAAGCCGAGGAGCACGAGGATGGTGAATACCGTAATGACCAGACATACCGTGCCGATCTTTTTCGAGTTCATGACAAACCTCCACCGTTTGCACAGATGTATCCAAGAGTCGTGCCAACTCCTATATCGCAGCTATCTGACTAATACTACAGGAATGTAAACGGATGAAGCGGCAATTTCTTCGAGGAGAGGCACTTACGTGGAGAATATTCCGAGGTAGGTGTTGAATATTCTACAACAGAAGCAGATTCTTCGCTATCGCTCGGAAAAAAGAGTACGATCAACACTAAGCCGAGATGATCACAGATGTTATCATAACCGCCTGACTGCCGTGCGGTACACTTCATCGTTACGACGCGGGCCAACGGCAACGATCAACACCTCTATTATCTCCGCCTGAACCCGATAGACGATCCGGACATCACCGGTGCGAATACGTCGAAAACCGGCCAATTCTCCGGCAAGAGGTTTTCCGATCTTATCCGGTTCTCCGTCGCGGATTCGACTCTCGATCACCTTGAGTACCGCCCGCGCTTGATACCGCCCAAGCTCCGACAGATCGTCAGCCACTTCGTGGTGATAGATAACCCGCCAGCTCACTCTTCATCCTCGCCGGCAAACATCTTCACCATATCGTCATGGCTGATGGCCCGAGCAGGATCATAACTTTGTAGCCTGTCACGGACCATAAGCTGAATATGGAGGTCATCCAGTTCATCCATCAGCGCCTCGTAGACACTCACCGGCATCATCACCGCCGCAGGGGCATTATTCCTCATCACCACATACTTTTTCTGCTTGCCGCTGGAGAGACGATCAAAAATCGTCTTGGCGGAACGAGAGACCTCGGTGACGGATACAGCCTGACTGGAGCGTTCAAGAAGTGCGTTCATGGTATAAGTTCTCCTGAAATCAGAAAATAATATGATTATTGCCTGATTTTTATCAGTCAAGTCAAGGGGAAACTTGTGTAAGTATGGTACGAACGTCTGCGTTACATACGGGGCGAATAATTTCGCGCCAGATGCATACGCACCTCGTCTTCCACCGCGCTCCCCTGATTTTCCCGGTAGACCATGGACGAACCGAGTTCGGCCGCCAGGATGGCGCAGAGGTATTTCTGCGGCAGCCGGCTTATCCTGCGACTGTACCGTGGCTCTTCCCGGAGCATCCGGGGGAGGTGCGCCAGAATAGCTCGACGATAAGCAGGTTGCAGGCAAAGTTCGGGACGGTTCTGGAAAAATCTGAAGAGCCGGGCGTAATTGGCGTTGATCTCCTGACTGATGGCGTCGGAGATCTCCGTGCAGAGGAGGGATGGGTTCGCCCGACGCCGCTCCAGGATCAGCCGGGCCTCCGCCCCCGAGACCCTCTCCAGAATCTCCAGCACATCCCTGACATACCGCTCTTTTTCCGTCAGGAACTCGGCTTCCGAGAGGAGGAGGTTGGCGATGATCTCGAAGGAGGAGGAGATGACCCCGCACTTGTTGGCCGAGGCATCCCGCATGACCAGCACTCCCCGCTGCTGCAGGCCGATCCGCGCCTCGGGAGTAATGAAGGAGTTGGCCCCCTCGATGACCACCCGGGAAGAAGGAGTCCCGTCGGGGAGGAAAAACCGTTCCCAGGTGGCGGCTTCCATGGTTTCCGGGCGTCCCCCCGCCGGGATGAAAAGGTCGGCGGGAACCGTGAAGGGGAGCGCCGCATACTCCCGGGAAAATTCGTCCAGGGAGATCCACTCCTCCACCAGACCGGCATCGG
>CAIUUR010000105.1 GCA_903902345.1 uncultured Geobacteraceae bacterium
CGGCATCAAGCGAATGGTCAACCATCTTTGATTCTCTTTGCGTACGTTACGGTTTAAAAAATCTTTTGAACCGCAAAGACGCAAAGGACGCAAAGGAAACCTGAAAGCAAGAAAAACAGGAAGCTTTTGGGAAAACCGGAACCGATCACAAAACAAGTCTTTGAATTTCTTTGCGTACTTTGCGTCTTTGCGGTTCAAAGGTTTCAACTTTCTTTAGGAGAATCAAACAATGGAAATCAAAATTCCCGCGGTGGGAGAGTCAGTATTCGAAGCGCTGGTGGCCAAGTGGCACAAGAGTCAGGGGGAACCGGTCCGGAAGGATGAACCTATCTGCGAAATCGAGACCGACAAGATCACCATGGAACTACAGGCGGAGGCCGACGGCATCCTCTCCATATCCGTCCCCGCCGGCTCCACGGTGAAGATCGGCACAATCATCGGCAGCATTGCCGAAGGGGCCGTGGCTGCGGCCGCTCCGGCAGAGCGACCCGCAGTCGTTGCGGAGACAGTTCAGCCCGCACCCGCCGGGGCTATCCCGGCGCCCGCCCCCCCCCCGGTCGCACCGGCAGGCCTCGGTTCGCCGTCGGCCCGCCGGGCCGCGCTTCAGGTAAAACAGATACCATCGGCGGTTACCGCCACGTCAGCTACCACCGTGAAGTCCGAGGAACCCCCCGTTTATAACGCCAAGCCGGCGGAGGAGCGGATCACCCGGCAAAAGATGACCCCCATCCGGAAACGGATCGCCCAGCGACTGGTGGCAGTACGCCAACAGACCGCCATGCTCACCACCTTCAATGAAGCGGACATGAGCCGGGTCATGGAGGTCCGCGCCCGACACAAGGAGCAGTTCAAGAAAAAACATGGCGTTGCCCTGGGATATATGTCCTTTTTCGTCAAAGCGTGCGTGGAGGCGCTGAAGGCGTTCCCCGCGGTGAACGCCCGCATCGACGGCGATGACCTGGTCTACCACCACTACTACAACATAGGGGTGGCTGTGGGGGGTGAAAAGGGGCTCGTGGTTCCGGTCCTCCGGGACGCCGACAAATTCCACTTCGCCGACATAGAAGGGGCCATTCAGGGGTTTGCCGAGAAGATCAAGAACAACAAGCTGGAACTCTCCGATCTGGAGGGGGGAACGTTTACCATCAGCAACGGCGGGGTCTACGGCTCGCTCCTCTCCACCCCCATCCTCAACACTCCCCAGAGCGGGGTCCTGGGGATGCACTCCATTCAGGAGCGCCCGGTAGTCAGGGACGGCCAGATCGTCATCAGGCCCATGATGAACCTGGCGCTCTCCTACGACCACCGGATCATCGACGGCCGCGAGGCGGTGAGTTTCCTCAAGAGCGTCAAGGAGCTCATTGAGGACCCGGAGGAGATGCTGCTGGAAGGTTAAAATACCTGAGAAATATAAGCCCCATAAGGTTGCATTTGAATGATTGAATTTCCGGATGTATATATGATAAGTTTATTTCGTATATACCTTTTGGGAAGGAGAGAATTATGTCGGTATCGATGACCTCAATAAGGCTGGATACAGAGTTGGCTGACGAAGCGGCACGAATTCTGGGGGTCAAGAGCAGAACCGAGGCGGTGCATATGGCCTTGCGGGAGATTGTTGCACTGAAGAAATTCAAGTCTCTCATGGCAAAAAACGCCGGCAAACTGCTTTTCGAGGCCCACAGTGAGTAACCTGGTTATCTTCGATACGTCGGTGTTCATTGACCACCTGCGTACCGGTTGCCATGAGGAGCGGGTCAACTCCATAAACGGCCTAATCAGGATATCTTCGGTGGTATTAGGGGAATTGTGGCGCGGCGCCACAAGGGCTTCCGAAAAAGGCTTTCTGAAAGAGCTGGAAAAAAATCATCCTGTGCTTACGCCCACAGAACAGAACTGGCTGGAATCGGGACAACTCCTCGGCAAGATCCATGCGGACAAGGGTTATCCCGCCAACAAACTACGGGATATGCACTTCGATGTCCTGATCGCCCTCACCGCCCGAAGCCATGGGGCGCGACTCATCACCTCGAATCGGGCTGATTTCGAGACGATCCAGGGGTATCGGAAATTTGAACTGGAAATTTGGTGAAGATTTAATGAGGTTGGATCATGATAACGTATTTCTTCCGAAAACCGAAGTACCCCATACTCAGTGGCGTTATTGCTAAAACATAAAGGAGCATGGATACATGTCCGATCAGCAGTTTGACCTTATCGTAATCGGCGCCGGACCGGGAGGGTATGTGGCCGCCATCCGGGGAGCGCAGTTGGGAATGAAGGTGGCGGTGGTGGAACAGCGGGAAACGCTGGGCGGGGTCTGCCTCAACGAGGGGTGCATCCCCAGCAAAGCGCTCCTGGACTCCTCGGAACTGTTCGCCCTGGCCCGGGACAAGTTCGCCGGGCATGGCATCCTGGTGGAGCCCCCCAAGCTTGACTTGGCAAAGATGATGGCGAGAAAGAGCGATGTGGTAAAAAAACTCACCGATGGTGTCGCCTTCCTGTTCAAGAAAAACGGAGTTGCCCTGGTTCGGGGAACCGCCAAACTGGCCCGGCGGCTTGGCTACGGCGGCTACGAGGTGGAAGTGACCGCCGGAGAATCCATAACCACCATCGAGGGGAAACGGGTCCTCCTGGCAACGGGGAGTTCGGCGGCGGCGGTGCCGGGGCTCAAGTTCGACGGCCGGAACGTGGTCAGCGCCCGGGAGGCCCTCTCCTTCACAACGGTGCCGGAGCACCTTCTCGTGGTGGGGGGCGGCTATATCGGCCTGGAGCTGGGTTCCGTCTGGCGACGACTGGGGGCGAAAGTGACGGTGGTGGATATCCTCCCCAAGGTCCTCCCCACCAGCGACGGCCAGATCGCCGACACCCTGGTTCGCTCCCTGAAGAAGCTGGGCATAGCCTTCCGTCTCGGCACGAAGGTTGAGGAGGTATCCCTCCAAGAAGGAAGGATGAAGGTCGTCCTCGTGACCGGGGAGAACCGGGAAGAGACCGTCTGCGACAAGATTCTTGTGGCCGCCGGGCGGAGACCGCTCACCGCCGGTCTGGGATTGGAGGAGATGGGGGTTAAGCTTGACGCCACCGGACGGATCGCCGTGGACGCCACGTACCAGACCACGGCGGCCGGAGTGTACGCCATCGGCGACCTGATTCCCGGCCCCATGCTGGCCCACAAGGCGTCGGAGGAAGGGGTGGCCGCCGTGGAGCAGATGGCTGGCCATACCGCCATGGTGGAGTACGGCTACATCCCCGGAGTCGTCTACACCTGGCCCGAGGCCGCCTCGGTGGGAAAGACGGAGGAACAGCTCAAGGAAGAGGGGGTCGCCTACAACGCGGGACGCTTCAACTTCATGGGGAACGGCCGGGCCCGGGCCATGGATGAAACCGAAGGGTTCGTCAAAATCCTGGCCCAGGCGGAGGACGGAAAGATTCTGGGGGTCCATATAATCGGCCCCCGGGCCTCGGATCTCATCGCCGAAGCAGTGACGGTCATGGCCTTCGAAGGAACCGCCGAAGACATAGCCCTCATCTGCCACGCCCACCCCACCCTCTCCGAGGCGATGAAAGAGGCGGCCCTGGATGTCATGCAGCGGGCCATCCACGGGTGAGAAACAAGTTCTAGGTTTTCGTTTTTAGGAGGTCAAGATGGGTCTGGCAAAACGGAAGCAACAAGAGTCATATACCTATGACGATTATGTAACCTGGCCCGATGACGAGCGGTGGGAGATCATCGATGGGGAGGCCTACGCCATGACTCCGGCGCCGGTGTTGCGCCACCAGACGATTTCCCTGACATTATCCTACTTCGTCAAGGATCACTTCAGGGGCAAACCGTGCAAACCGTTTTTTGCCCCCACCGATGTTGTTTTTGACGAAACAAATGTTGTCCAGCCGGACCTGCTCGTCGTCTGCGATCCGCACAAGACGAGTAATGAGAAAAATATTCAGGGCGCACCGGACCTGGTGGTGGAGGTGCTTTCACCTTCCACGAGATTGAAAGACCGACGGGAAAAGAAACTTCTCTATGAACGGTTTAGCGTCCGGGAATACTGGATCGTCTATCCCGACGACGAATTGGTAGAGCGGTTCACTCTTGTCAATGGACAGTTCATCTCGGCCATCTTCAACTGGAACGAAACGCTCCCCTCCAGCGCCTTCCCGGAGTTGCGTATTCCGCTCTGGGAGGTTTTCGAGAAGGATGAACCTACGGAGGTCAGTCATGGGTAAGAACGTCTCGCAGAAGATTCTTGAGGCGCATCTGGTGGCAGGGGAACTGGTTCCGGGAAGCGATATCGCCATCCGGGTGGACCAGACCCTGCTGCAAGATGCCACCGGGACCATGGCCATGCTGGAGTTCATGGCCATGGAGATACCCCGGGTAAAGGTAGAACTGGCCGCCCAGTACATCGACCACAACCTCCTCCAGACCGACAGCAAGAACTCCGACGACCATATTTTTCTCATGACCGCCGGGGAGAGGTTCGGCGTCCATGTCTCCAAGGCGGGTAACGGCGTCTCCCATCAGGTCCATCTGGAGCGGTTCGGGATCCCGGGAAAGGTGCTTCTGGGCGCCGATTCCCACACCCCCACCGCGGCGGGACTGTCGCTTTTGGCCATCGGCGCGGGAGGGCTGGACGTGGCTCTCGCCATGGCGGGCCATCCGTTCCACCTCCGCTGCCCCAGGATCATGGGGGTAAAACTCACCGGTTCTCTCCCCCCCTGGGTTTCCGGCAAGGATGTGATCCTGGAGATGCTCCGCCGTCATACCGTCAAGGGCGGCGTGGGGAAGATCGTCGAATACTACGGTCCCGGGGTGGCAACCCTCTCCGCCACCGACCGGGCCACCATGGGAAACATGGGAGCCGAACTGGGGGCCACCTCCACCCTCTTCCCCTCGGACCAGCGGACCCTGGAATTCATGGTCTCCCAGGGGCGGGAAGAATCCTGGGTCGAGCTGACGGCCGATCCCGACTGCAGCTATGACGATCACGACGAGATCGATCTCTCCTCCATGGTACCACTCATCGCCTGCCCCTCCTCCCCGGACAACGTAGTGCCGGTGAGCCAGGTGGCGGGAATCAAGGTGGACCAGGTGCTGGTGGGGAGTTCGGTGAACTCCTCTTTTCGCGATCTGATGACCGTCTGCCGCATCCTGGAGGGGAGGCGGGTTGCCACCCACCTCTCCCTCAACGTCAACCCGGGAAGCCGCCAGGCACTGGAAAACGTGGCGCTCCAGGGGGGGCTCCTCATGCTCCTCATGGCCGGAGCCCAGATCCACCAACCGGGATGTCTGGGCTGCATCGGCATGGGGCAGGCGCCGGGAACCAATCAGGTCTCTCTCCGGACCTTTCCCCGCAACTTCCCTGGGAGAAGCGGTGCCAAGGATGACAAGGTCTATCTCTGCTCACCGGAAACCGCGGCGGCGGCGGGGCTCTTCGGTGTCATAACCGATCCGCGCAAACTGGGGGAGTTGATGCCGTGGCCCGCCGTGACCAACCCCGAACGGTATCTGGTGGACGACTCCAGTATCATTCCCCCCCTGGAGGATACCAGCCAGGTGCAGATTATCACCGGCCCGAACATCGTCCCGTTCCCCCACTTCGACCCTCTCCCCGACACCCTTGAGACGACGGTGGTCATGGTCGTGGGGGACAACATCACCACCGACCATATCATGCCGGCGGGAAACAGTGTCCTGCCGCTCCGGAGCAACATTCCGGCCATCAGCTCCTTCGTCTTCCAGCAACTGGACCCCGATTTTCCGGATCGGGCCAAGGGAGCCGGCAACGGCGCCGTCATCGGCGGCGAGAACTATGGCCAGGGTTCGTCCCGGGAGCATGCAGCCCTGGCCCCTCGCTACCTGGGAATCAGGGTCAAGATAACCAAAGGGTTCGCCCGGATCCATAAGGCAAACCTGATCAACTTCGGCATCCTGCCGCTGACCTTCAACAATGCCGACGACTATGACCTGATCCGCCAGGGAGATCTCCTCCGCTTCGGCAATCTGCGGAAGTTGGTGGCAGGGGGGATAAGGGATATCCCCTTCACCGCCAATGGACGCCCCATGACGGCGTGCCTGGATCTCACTCCACGGGAGCGACAGGAATTGCTGGCGGGAGGGACGCTGAATTTCGTTCGGCAGGGAGAAAAATAATAAGTTAAGAAGGAACTGCCATGTCCAATGAAATTGTTATGCCCAAACTGCATGAACGGATGTCGGAAGGGTCCATCGTCTCCTGGGAAAAAGGGTCAGGTGACCAGGTGGAACCGGGAGAGATCCTGGCAGTTCTGGAAACGGACGGACGACAGATAAGGCTCCCCTCCTTCGTGTCGGGTGTCCTGAGACAGCTCCTCATTCAGCCCGGTATCACCGTACCGGTGGGGGAGGTCATTGCCCGGCTGGAACCGTCCCGGGGCGAGAACACGGGAGAAGAGCGCCAAAATCCCGTGGAGCCGGCAGGGGAACCGGATCGTCCCCTCCTCCCCCGAAAAAGCGGGAACGGTGAGCCGCCGCGCCACTTTGCAGTCTCGGTACATATCGACATGGAGTCGGTGGAGAGCCTCTGTCGCTCCTTCCGGGAGGACGGTATCCGGATCACCGTCAACGATTTCCTTCTCAAAGCCTCCGTGATAGCTCTCCTCAAATTCCCCCAGGTGAACAGTTCTCTATCGGAACAGGGCGCCCTTCGGCAAAGCCGGGTCAACATCGGCATCGCCCTCAGCCTGCAACATGGGGCGGTGACCCCGGTGCTCAAAAAGTGCAACGGTAAATCTCTCCATGATCTCGCCCGTGAAAGCCGGAGCCTGATGGATCGGGCACGTAAGGGAACGCTTGCGCCCGAAGAGACCACGGGGGGGACTTTTACGGTGGCAAATCTGGGAATGTATGGGATTGATGAGTACCGCAGCATCGTTCGGCCCCCCGAGGCAGCGATTCTGGCCGTCGGCGCCGTCCGGAACGCACCCATCGTGGTGGAGGGAAGGGTCGTTCCCGGACGACTCATGACGGCAACCCTCACTGCGGATCATCAGCTGCTGGACGGCGCCGATGCGGGGCTCTTCATGGCGGAACTGCGGCGACTGCTGGAACATCCGGCGCCGGTCCTTGCCAACGGCAAACCATGAGCTCACCGGGAAAAAGAGCAATGAACGTTGGAGCTACCCTCTGTCTGGCGATGACGGTGCTGCTTGGTCCCACCGGCTGCTCCGACCGAAGCCGGCCAGAGCAGCCATCGGTGACCGGTGAGCAGCTTTTTCTGCGGCACTGCTCCGGCTGCCACCCCCAAGGGCGAAACCTCCTGTATCCCCAGAAGGATCTGCGACGGCTCACCCTGACTGCCAACGGGCTCACGACTCCCCAGGCGGTGGTGAAGATCATGAGAACCCCCGGACAGGGGATGCCCACCTTCGATAGTAGAGCCCTCCCCGATTTCCAAGCCCTACGTATTGCCACCTACCTGCTGGAAGCATTCAGATAACAGTTCCCCCCCCAACGTCAAAAAACTCGCAGAAGTTACCGCAGGGGCAAGTCGTTGCGAGGCAGACCG
>CAIUUR010000106.1 GCA_903902345.1 uncultured Geobacteraceae bacterium
CGCGAGTGATTACCAGGTTTCAACTACTTACGCCGTTTTTTTTCACTCGCGTCCTCCATCTCTGACCTTCCGTCGGCACTGCAATCCTAACCCTTCCGGGCTGCCCCGGAAGCCATTTGCGGCAGCGAACGCCTTATGCTGCATCAGATCATAAGTGTCCACAGGCTCCTGCTGATGGCGTCAGTTGTTACCGGACACCATTATATCCCGATTTTATTCGGCCTTCGCGGACCCGTTTTCGGCCTTCCCGATCGCAATGATCGGTGTCGTTATGCCCGGGCTCCACCAGTGGCACGGGAAAAAGCCAGAACACCCCAGCTACCGTGAAGCGAGTATAGGCATTTGCGATTAAAAATCAAGAGGTTCCTGAACTCGCGGATATTCATGCAGTTGTTTGGCTTTCGTGGAATACTCTCTGCGTAAAGGCTCGGAAATTTTCGGCATCGGCAAAGGTCGCCGGCCCCATTTCCCATACTCCGGTCACGGCATGACGCCGCGGTTCACCTTGATGACGCAGGTAGGCGACCACCGGTCGGGCAAAACGACCAAACAGGGCTGCGTAGGCCATCGCCTCGATGCTCGTGTCGAGCTTGGACCCGTTTTTACCCGACTTGCAAGAAACGACCAGATAGTTCGTCCCGAACCGGCCGGTCACATCCACTTCCGACAAGGGCGTTTTCTCCTGATGTTTGGTCGCATCATAACGCTCATCCTCGTCACTCCATCTTGATTCCAGTCTCAGATGAACGTCATGAGCACCGGCGCGATGTAGTTGCAACGCCAGGAGGTTTTCAAACCAGATATCCTTCGCCTTGGAATAGCCGAAAGTTTTTCCCCCAGCGGAATGCAGGAAAAATTCATTCCCTTTTGTTGCAGTACAGGTTCCCTTGGAGGTAACCACATCCTGAGCAAAAAGCTTCGCCAGACTCTTCTCCTGCGCGGCAACCACGAGCAGGTCGGCAAGGGCCTGAAGCGGTTCGCTGTTGGTTTTAAGCCACTGGTCATCAACCAGAGTATTACCCTGGCGGGTGACCCAACCGGAACGGGTAATACGGTGGCCGGAGAGGGTCAACAGGTCGATGGGTGAAGGAGCGATACTGGGATAAGCCTGATCTCCTCCGATTTGTCGGGATTCGCCCCGTTGGTTGTCGATGGTAAAGAGCGCAGCGCGGTGCTGTTGCGCCCACCAACTGAGCAGAGCCGTCTGAACCTTGGTCCCCGGCGTAAGATTGACCTCCACGATCACCCCTTCCGGAGGCATGGGGAGCCTCTCCAGCAGGTCGCTGCCATTAAACCGTACCGGAACAAAATGGATGGTTCCAACCGGCAGCAGTTCCCCATGCTCTTCAATAGCTCGGCGATGCCGTTCGATCTCGGCAACGCCCGGAGTATACGGCAACACCAATAGGTCAGGGCGATGAGAACAAACGGCAATCAAGGTTGGCGTAAGATCCTTACCCAACGGAGTTACCAGCATGCGCGACGATGCCGCCAGGGGGGGGAGTAGTAATGTCATCCCGACTGTTGGTGGCGCAGCGGTCTCTCCGGAACGGTTCCAGAGGTTTTTAAAATCGGCCCGACCGAATGTGGTATCGCGCCAAAAGAGAGGTATCAGTTTTCGCTGCCCTTCACGCTGGAGCCGGGAAAAAGCTCGCGGCAAGTCGGTAATCACCGTAATGGAGCGATGAAACAGTTCTCCCAGGCTGGTTCGATTGCCGGCTATGGCCATGAGATTACGGCAGAGATCCCGGATTTCGTCATTGTTCCGATCTTTGCCGCGAAAACAGAGAAGCAGCCGAATTTCGTTCCCCGTATTCCAGAGCAGATCAAACACCACTCCGCCAACTCGTACCCCACGCAGAGCATCCGGAGGCGCCTTCAAATTGCACTTTTTCATGATTTCCGCCAGGAAATCTCCGACAGCTCCTGTCACATTCTCCGGGTAAAACCCCTGAAGAGCCATGACGTCCACCGGTTTCGGCAGTGGCAGCACCCGGCGATGGAGAGCGCCATCGACAAGGGTGTAGAGCTGTACGCCGGTCATCTCCGGATAAATCAGCGCCAGACCGTTGCTTGGCGTTACGGCAAGTATGGCGGCAATCTGAAAATTCATCCCCCCGGCGATATTGAGCACCACCGCGCCGGAAGCGACTATTTCGGCCATGACCTCTTCGCACGTCGGAGGAGAATCGGGACCACGCTTGGTGATAGCGATGGAACGGATCTCGACCTGCTCCGATGAATACCCAGGTTGATAGGGGAACTTGGGACCGGTCAGAAAATCACGTATCCGGCAGGCCAGATCATTGGCCAGTTTATGTGAAGTGACCATCAGGACGATGCGATCCGGTTTATTGCCTTCGGCAGCCAAGGCCAGCAACGGATTGAGCACCGCCATCACCTGAGTACCGACGATAGAAACAAATGTCATAGGTGTTATCTCCCCCTCAATGCAATGGGTTGTTGCGTTTGTGCACGAATAGCAAAAGGATCTGTAAGTAGTTAAAATTTAAAGAGCGCATGATCATGATTTCACGGTTGGGGCGAATGATTATTCGCCCCAACGCAACCGGTCGCACCCCTTCCAGCTAAAAGTCATTTTCAACGATTTCAAACTGTACGATCAGATTTTGGTTCTGCGCTACCGTGACCCCATCCCCCTCCCAACCTCCCCCTTGAAGGGGGAGGAGCTTAATAATCCCCTCCCTTTCAAGGGGAGAGTCAGGGTGGGGATGGGTTAAAAAACGTAATTAGCGGATAATGAACTGTTTGTCTGAGTGGCAACGTCCGAATATTTAGATGCTTATGGGCTTTTGTCGTGCTGCCGATGGCTGCTTAGTCTAATCGTACAGTGCGAACGATTTTCTGCAAGAATGACCGCCTTGTCGATCCGTCGTAACCCTTCCGGACCGGAAGTCATTTGTCGGGGCCTTACTCATTTACTGTCCTCCCTTTCCGTGTTAGGGTCGTAACCCTTCCGGACCGGAAGTCATTTGTCGGGGCCGGCATGCCTGGAACGTGGCTGATTGGGCCAGGAGTCGTAACCCTTCCGGACCGGAAGTCATTTGTCGGGGA
>CAIUUR010000107.1 GCA_903902345.1 uncultured Geobacteraceae bacterium
GCAGATATTTTGAGACCGCTTCGTTGCCGAGCAGACTTTTCAGATACGCCTGCATAGATGTCATGTCGATCATCGCGGTACCGTACTGCTCCTTCAATGAGCCGATCTCCCTGGACAAGGCAAGACTCTCTTCTTCAAGACGAACCTGGCGGGCCAGTATCGCCGGAGTCTCCTTTTTCGGTTTGCCTTTATTGACGAGCTGGTTCGCCGGCGTTGCATCCAGAAGGGCCTTGGCGTAGTTGCAGTTGAACTTGTTCTGGTCATTCATCAGCATGGCAGCGTTAATCTGCCGGGGCGCCTTCATTTTTCTCAACACCCTGAATACCGGTTCCGGCACGGCTTTGTCCTTCAGCAGTTCGACCGCCTCCGGGCAGATGCCCTCAAGCAGATTTTTCTTGTTTCTGATTGTTCCGATGTCAAGATTCAGGACACGGGCGAGCTTTTCTTCAGAGACGCCTGACTGCACAGCCTTCACGATCATGCGATGCTCCTGAATTGCAGAAAGCCGATTGATATATTTGTTGTAGGTATAGGTCTCGTCATCGGTGGAGATCAGACAAGCGACGCGCTCCACTCCCAATTCCTTCAATGCCATGATCCGCAGATGACCATCGAGCAGGAGATATCCTTTTCCTTTATTGAGCGGAGCGACGACAGGGGCTTCGATAAGCCCCACTTCCCGAATTGAGGAAAGGACCTGAGCATACTTTCTGCATTTCCTGGCACAGATGGAAATACTTTTGGTGGGGAGCAGCTCCTCCACGGCAAGTTCGATCAGTTTTTCCTGGAATCCCTGCTTTATTATGTTTGCCATTGTCGCTACCTTTTCAGAAGATCCGTTACATGCAGAGGTATTTCATTCATGCCGACGGCCTTCAGCTGATTGGTGAAATGGACATCGTTCAATAACTGGCGAAGAGCCATGGACATGTAGTCCAATACATCCTTGATGTAGTACGACTGAGCCAGCAGTCGCTTCTTCTCCCTGGCTCCATTTTCATAGGCTGCAATCAGATCTTCCGCGGATACTTTCGCATTATCACGGTGTGGAGCTGAAAGCCCTTTGCCGTAATGTTTGCGCCGGGAGATAATTTTCTGCAAAACGACCAGCTTCTTCCCGGTCAAGGCCCCTGATTCATACGCTTCCGTCAAGGCCGTCTGTACGGCGGAATCGTCTTCCGCTGCGATGTTCAGCGCCTGGTATAGCGGGATTCGCCCCTTTTCCACGGCGTTGACCAAGTATTCCTCTCCCTGTTCGAGCAGACGGATGATCCCTCGAATATAGTCTTTGCCAAGATTGGTCTTGGCAGCGATGGCATCGTCCGCGTACCCTTGGCCTTTCAGATACTTGATACTCTGCAGGAGTTCCAGGGCACTGCTGTTGCGCCGGGCGATATTCTCCACCAGGCTCATGAGATGCGCATCTTCTTCACTTACTTCGCGAACGATTGCGGGGATTTCAGTCACCCCGGCGGCAATGAAGGCTTCAATCCTGCCCTGCCCACACACAAGGTCATATTTCTTGCCGTTTTTCGAATCTTTTCTGGGAGCGACCGTTATTGGTCTTTTCAGACCGACGCTACGAATGTTTTGCCGGATTTCTTCGGCAATGATCTGATTGCGCACCCGTGGGTTCAGGATGTGAATATCTTCAATGGGAATAAGCGCTACGGCCCCATGATCCATGTTCCACCGCCTTGTCGAGAGAGATGTTAACGCTCAGCTTCAGTAAATAATCCAGAGTGTCGGTACGAAAACCGTCCAGAAATCCGGCGTTGTCCTCCGACAGCTTTAACTGCCCATCTGAAAATTCCAGCGCGGGCAGAATGTAGTAATCTTGGATCGCTTCATTACGGATATCCATGCGTACAGCTACGGTTATGTCGGGACGGA
>CAIUUR010000108.1 GCA_903902345.1 uncultured Geobacteraceae bacterium
AAAGTTGAAGTCACTTTTTATGTTGAGTCTATTATTAAAATGGACCTTGTTATCAGCGAAACTGAACAGCATGGCGATGTAAAGTTGTACAACCCCTGGAATCCTTGCAACAAAGATGTTCCTGATTGAGCTGAAGCTCGGCGGAATCCTCGATGGTGATAATCCGTTCATCGCTGGGGATGAACGAGGAAAGAACATTGAGGAGGGTGGTCTTGCCGGTGCCGGTTCCGCCGCTGATGATGATGTTGAGACGCGCCTTTACCGCGCCTTCGAGTATGGCGCGGATTCGCTTATCCAACGCCTTATTCTCCATCAGATTCTCCATGGTAAGCGGTATCGCGCCGAAGCGGCGAATGGAGAGGGCCGGCCCGTCCAGCGCCAGAGGGGGAATGATGGCGAGAACCAGTGAGCCGTCGGGTAGTCTGGCGTCCACGTAGGGGGACAATTCATCAATTCGCCTCCCAACCTTGGAAACGATCCGTTCGATGATCTGCAGAAGGTGGGCATTGTCGCGAAAGGTCACATCGGTCTTTTGCAATTTACCGTTCTGTTCGATGTAGACACTGTTAAAATTGTTGACCAGAATATCCGAGATTCCCGGTGAGGAGATGAGCGGTTCCAGCGGCCCCAGACCGAAGGTCTCGTGCTGGATCTCCACCACCAGTCGTTCCTTCTCCTGGCGGGTCAGCGGGATGCTCTCCTCTGCAATGAGGGCTTCGATGACAAACCCGATCTCCTTTTCCAGTTCTCCGCTCCGGAGCAGGTCGAGCTTGCTGAGATCTATCCGTCGGATGAGACGTTTATGGATGTGGCTCTTGAAGCTCTGTAGTGATCGCGGCAGAACGTCACTCCGTGGCGGCACGGTGTTGGTGGGCATCTAGGTTCTCCTGAAGGTCTGAAGCAATGAACCGTAACGAGGGGAACGGTCTTGGCTGTTACCGAGTGTCGTGGTTCAGTGTGATCCGCTGCTCAACTCCGTCATGACATGCCCCGCCAAATCGGTAAGGGCCTTGGTAACGGGAGAGCGGGGAAAGCAGGTCACGAGAGGTGTTCCTTTGTAGATGGATTCCTTGATCTCCACATAGGAATTGGGAATGGTGTGAAAGATATTCACCCCCAGAATCTTCTCGGCATCGGTTAGTCTGATATCATCCTTGGGAAGGTACCTGTTGACCAGAACCTTGACCCGTTCAGGGCCGAAACCGTGGTAATTGAGTGATTTCAGGTAGCGGCGGGCGTTATTGAGGGCCGGCAGGGTGAGGGTGAGAGGGTAGAGAATGAGATCCGATCCGTTGAAGGTTTCAAGTACCCGCTCCGACAGCGACCCGCCAGTATCAATAACGGTTACACCAAACTGGCCCCGTATCAGGGTAAGGAGATTCAGGATCTGATTGGGAGTGATCCCGGTAGTCACGCCGACCTCTTCCGCTCCGCAGAGAACTTTTATCCCCGAGGTGTGACGGGTCATGATCCCGGTGAGAAAACTCGCGTCGATTCGCCCCTCGGCCCCCTGGATACTGCTCAGGGTATACGCGGCATTAAGGTCCAGGAATGCCGAGATATCGCTGCTGAAGGGATTGAGGTCAAGAAGGGCCGTCAACTCCCCCTTGCCGACAAGGGTGGCCGCGAGGTTTACGGCGATGGTGGTTGTTCCCATACCGCCGGAAGGATTGAACACGGTTATTACTTTCCCACGGGCATCCTCTGCCCCCACCCTTCGTTCGAACATCCCCGCGGCTCGTTCAAGGGCATCTTCCAGTTCGTCCAGGATTATGGGGGTTGTCAGGTATTCACCCGCTCCCGCCCTGATGAGGGTGAGGATCCAATCCGGGTGTTTCTCCTCGGACGTAACCATGATCATCGTCTGGGGATTGATGGCGCGAATTGTGGAGACATCTCGCACTCCCTGAGCGATGGAGTGAGCCTCCAGAATAACCACTTGAGGAGGCGTCTCCGACTCAATATGCTTCATTGCTTCCTGGAGGGCGCCGGTCGTGGCGCTCAGTTCCACTGGCCGACGGCACCGTGCCAGAAGAGCGGTAATCGCCGCCCGGGAGCCACTGTCGCTATTGATGAGGAGTACTGTGAGGAGGTTGGGCATAGTTCACCATCATGTGTTTCGGGAATGTCGCTTGAACCGATTCTGACTCAAAATTGGCGGAGATGCCTGCATTGTGGATGAATTTGAGACTGCGCACGAGGTTAATTATCACGTCTTAGCCAGAAAAGCAAATAAACCCGTAAAAAAGAGCTGAAGTAGAAGAATGCAAGGACGGGGGTGATGGAGAAAGGTGCGGTACAGATTCACCGCCTGCCTCGCCATTATTACTGTAGCGGAATCAGGTGAGGCTTCCCTGCTTTTAACTCCGCCTTGGCACTGGCTGCCACCTGAACTGTGTCGAATGCGCCGCTTGTGTTGAGAATTTTGGCGAAATAGGTTGGAACCGGGCCACCGTTACCATTCGAGCCGGGAGCTCGTCTGATGGTGACCTGAATCTTCACCGCCGCCGGCACCGTACAGGAGGTCAGGAGGTTTCCTGCATCCTGGCAGGTAATATCCGCCTCAATAAGGTTTACATTGTCGGACTTGTTTTGCTTCACATAGAAGATTGCCTCATTGTAAGGATCGCGCGTTGTCTGAAAGGCGGCCGCTCCGGCCAGAGCCCCTGCGTCGGCCGCGTTCTGCAGCTGGGTCTTGACCATGGAGAAATGGCCGACATCCACCGCCAGGCCGAGAAAACCTATCAGGAGTATCATGATGAGTGCTACGAAAACAATCATCCTTAGCCCTTCATGCTTTACCCGTCATCATTTGTGAGGCATCCATTGGAAGTCCGCCTGCTGCTCCGGTGTCAAGGCGGCATCGGTGGGGAGGGGGATCTTGACACCCTGTGCCGTGGGGGTTACCAGGCGGGGGGTGATGAAGAAGACCAATTCTTTTCCTCGCAGTTCATCCTTGGTGGAGCGGAACAGTGCCCCCAGTATGGGGATGTCTCCTGCCAGAGGGATTTTCGACATGGTTTTTATCGTTTCTTCGGTGAGGAGACCCGCCATGATGAGGCTCTCCCCATCCCTCAGCTGGACGCTGGTCCGCACCTCGCGGGAATCGATGACGGGATAGCCGTTACTCAGATACGAGGAGATATTGCTGACCTCCGCAGGGTCGATGGTGAGAGAGATGATGCCGTTTTCCATTACTTCAGGTTTGAAGAGGAGTTTAACACCGATGGGTTCATAGATGATGGTGGTTGTTGAGGTCCCGCCGGAATTTGAAATTACGGAGAGCGGTATTTTTTGACCGGCCAGAAAGTGCCCGTCTTGTCCGCTCTTGACCAGCAGATTGGGTTCAGCAAGAATCTTAGCCTGATTTTTTGTGACCAGGGCCTGAAGTGCCGCGGCGATACCGGGCTTGAAAAGCGCAATGCCGACCTGATACGGGTCCAGAGCTGCTGATAATGCCCCGGGGAAAGAGCCCGTCATCTTGCCCAACGTGTCGGTGAAGGTTTCGGCGCTGGCTCCCTTGACGAAGGTCGTGACTCCCAACTCCTTCATGGCGGTTTTATCCACCTGCGCTACTTTAACTTCAAGCATCACCTGCTGTGGGTTATCTATCTGGATCAGGTTGACAATCTTGTACGATGTATCTTTCCCTTCCTGGCTCATCTGGACCAGTCGGTCGATATTCATGCTGTCAATTTTGGAGCGATGCATATTGCTGGACAGCTTGTTGGTGGCTTCAAGATTGAATTCACTTGCGGAAGAACTCCCCGAGCCCCCTCCGCCGGAGTTACCACTTCCGGAACTTTCCGCACCACTCTCGCCTTTTGTTGCATAGGCCTTGGCCAGGAGGACGACTTTGGCGACAGTTCGCTCATTGGTAGCTTTGCCTGACAGCAGGAGTGTCTCATTGGCGTATGTTACCGTAATTTGATCAAGAGGCGCAACCTCATGGATTTGCTGTTCCAGTTGGCTGAGGTCAGGTTTGATCCGGATGTCGTAGCTTTGGGATTTTCCTTCTCCCTCCATGAGGATGAGTGAAGTTTCACCAATTTTAAGACCACGAATGATCAGGTTGGCCTGGTAGCGGCCATTGCTCATTTTGGAACTGATGGGCATTTCATTGGATTTTATGATGGTTGCAATATTTCTGTCGGCGATTATCGGTGATACGTGGAGAGACTGTCCATGATCCGGCAGATCTTTGCTTCGGGGGGATGAGCCGACGGGAAGAGTAAGCTCTGCCTGAGATGGGGTAACGGAGGGGAATTCGAGTTTTATTACCTCAATCTTGTTGAGAGCGATCTCCACACCCTTGACATGGATGTCATAGATCTGTTTGCTCCCTCCTTCTTCCCAGACGGTCAGTGAGGTCTCTCCAAGTAAGGATCCGTTGACCCCGTTAAGCTGGAGTTGCGTCGGCGAGATCCTCACACACTCCAGGATCGAGGGGTTGGCGGGTTCGCAGCGCTGAACCGGTTTCGGCAGTTCGATGAAACTTTTGGGAAGTACGATCTCCTTGTAACCCTTTACATGGATATTGATGATCTGTTTGCCACCACCTGCATACCAGACGCTGAGGGATACCTTTCCCATGGCCAAACTGTTGATGAGGAGTTGCTTTTGCGATATTTTGACACATTCCACAACGGCGGGGTCGGCGGATTCACACCGCTGTATCGGCTTTTTAAGTTCGATCTTCTGATTCTTATGGAGCGGGATCTCGTAACTGAGAATGGGCGATGTTGCAGGTTCAGGGCGGAGTACCGTCTTGTGGGGAGCCACCGGGTCCGGATGCTGGGACGCCGGGTGAGCAGCGGAAGTTTCCCTCTCGCCGGCGATGCTCTTTGCCTCGTCCAACACCGAGAGGTCAAAACTCTGCTTGCCTCCCGTTCTGTCCCAGATGGAGAGCGAACTCTCTCCCACTGACGTACCGATTATCTGCAGCCGGGTGGGCGAGATCTTGTAAAACTTGACGATTCCTGGGGTGGTCGTCTGCCAGCGCTTGAACGGTTTCTTGCTGTCAAGCGTTATGCTCTTGTGCAGGCCGATCTCCTTGAGCTCTTTAACGAGGACCTGATGAAGCTGTGTTCCCCCTTTTTCATCCCAGACGGTGATGTTGCTCTGTCCCGGGCTTACGCCGCTGATCTGCAGAAGTGTCGGCGAGACACTGCTGCAGCTTGCGATGGCGCTGTCGGAGGATTCACACCGGAGTACCGGTTTTTTCAGATCAAGGATCACACTCTTATTGACGCCGATCTCGGTGGCTCCACCGGATAAGGCCATTGCCGGGGCGGTCAGGAGTGTCGTCAGCAGGGTCAGGCTGCTCGTCAGGTTTTTCAAGAATCGGGTCATTCCGTCGCCTCTTGCAGGGAAGTTGTGTCAGCGGAGTTTATAAACGGAGCTCGACGTCTCTTTGGATGATGCCTCGATAATCTCCATGATGACTTTCGGTTGTTGCGGTGGTGGCGGAGCATGTTTAATTTTAGGCGCACGCACCGGTGCCTCTGAAGGTTGGACTCTGTTCAACGCCTTGGAGGCGGTCATCCCGTTGGTCGTCACCGAAGCGGTATCGATGACGTTCCGCAACAGTAGCTGCAGTGCCCCTTTTTTTGCACCGACGATGAGCTTTTCAGCGTCCGACGGAAGAAGGTCAAGGGTGACCGTGGGGACGATCGTCGGTTTTCCTTCCTTCTGCTCGGTTGCCTGGGCGGTGGCCAGAACCGGAACGTCCTGGAGGATGATCTTGCTCAGATGGTCGTCCAGCGTGTTACTGTTTGTCGTAAGTTGCGTGGTGAGAACTATGTCCACTCTGCTGCCGGGGGTCACGAAGCCGGCAACTCCGGCAACTTCGTTAACTGCCACGGTTACGGCTCGATGTCCCTGAGGGACAATATAGGCCATAACTCCCCCCATTTCAGCACGGTTGAGCGGCATAAGTTTTGATTCGGTGACGATATCGCCGGCGCTGGTCTGCCGTACGGCAACGCGACCCATGACTTTTTTGACATCAGGAAAGTATCCCTGTTGCGGAAGATTCTCTTTGGGCCAGGCTGCCAGCTTGAGTTGTGTGGCGTCGAGTTTGGCGCCGACAGGGATGTCACGGGTCGCCACGACGACGGTCATCTCCTGCCGCTGTTTGCTTTCCTGCGTGGAAAGAAACTGATAGACCAGGTACGACGCCACGCCTGCCAGCGTGAGCGCAACAACGAGGACAATGGATATGGCGCTCAGTCTGGTCATGGACTCTCCAGATGAAATAGTTTGTGCGTACGTCTAAGGTAAATATTCATAGCGCATGGTTGTTTCACCCCTGAGGGTGACGTTCAGTTTGGCGAAGGATGGGTCAAGATTGGGGACAATGGATTGGAAAAGCACCGAGACGGTCACTGTTATAGGCTGGCCGGCCGTAGTCGGTGATTCCGGCGACATGGTCAAATGTCCGTTTGGATAAATTTTTTGTGCAGCGACAGTTGCCGCGCCGAAGGCATGGATCGGATCCGTGACGACGGCCGTTCGGGCAGCTTCGCGTGCGGCATTGTTGAGCAGCAGCTTTGTGTACATGACTCGTCCGAATTCGGTAATGCCGAAGACGATCAACATCAGAATCATGAGAGAAAGAGCCAGTTCGACCATGGCTGCTCCCCTTTGCTCTACACGCCTCCCGACAATCATTGTTCGATGCAAAAAAGGGAGGAAAAGCATAAGCCTTCCCTCCAGTCGGACGGAATCATAATGATCCTGTATAGTCTTGTCTGTTGCGTACTATCTCTATTCCCGGTCTTTTCTGTTACTGCATACTGCTTGCCGCGGTGCTGAACGCGGTGCTGATCTTGGTTTTCAGGATGGTCAGAGATGCGACGGCAGCTATGGATATCAAGCTGATGATCAGCGCATACTCAATCATGGTGGCGCCTCTTTTGCATTGCAGTTTGGTCGGTACCTTTACGAACTTTTTGATCATGTTTTTCATCGAACTTCTCCTTTTTTTAGGTTGGTGTGGATACTGTCGGTTGATTGAAGAATACGATCATCGTTGAATGCACTCTTCAAATTTTTCGGATTCAGGTTCTCTCTGTTGATGGGGTCAAAATGGATTAAATTAGAGGCTACTATACAACAATGCTGTGCGCCGTGTCCAGATATTTTTTTCATATCAGGCAAATCATGCTATCGGTTTTTCTTCTCCGAAAAGGCAACCCGAACAAAGTATCATTTCAACAATGTCACCCTGTGTTACTATATCGGTTTTGATAAAAAAAAGCACTAGAGAATTTGAACATGACGGTTATCTTTATTTAATAAAATGGCTGCCTGGGAGTTGTCGATATGCCAATCTTAATTTTCTGCTCTTGCAAGAAAGTAGTAACGTGTGGTATAGGCACTGCATGGGATACAAACGTTTCGATGGTACTAACATGAGCCGGTTTTTAATTCCCGGCTTCGCTGATGCGGTTTTCGCAATATTTTTTTATTGTTCAACCTGTATCTTCGGACAAAAGCTTCTGGGCGACGGTGATACAGGGTATCACATCCGGGTTGGGGAGTATATCCTCAAAACGCTATCCATCCCTCATGTCGATATGTTTTCATTCATTAGTCCACCGCTGCCATGGACCGCCCACGAGTGGCTTTCCGAGGTCATAATGGCCCTCATCCATGGCCGATTCGGTATGACCGGGGTGGTGCTGTTCTATGGGGGGATGATTGCCACTCTCTATACCCTGCTGTTCGTGATGATGCGTCGCCTGAACGGCCATATCCTGGTCGCTCTGGCGGTGGTCATGCTTGCCATAACTTCGTCCATGCTGCACTGGTTGGCTCGCCCCCATATTTTTTCGCTGCTCATGATGGTTATCTGGTACGGTATCCTGGACAGTTATCAGTATGAAGGGGTGGATCGACTGTATCAATTACCCCTCCTGATGCTTCTCTGGGTAAATCTCCATGGAGGTTTCATCACCGGTTTCATCATGTTGGGTATCTATGTCACCGGTAATCTCTATCTTGGCCGATTCGGCGCTCAGGGAGAGCGTGGGGCCGCTGGTACGAGAGGGCGACGGCTACTGAAGATCTCCCTGCTTTCCCTGCTGGTTTCTCTCGTCAACCCCTCCGGTTACAAGATCCTGCTGTTTCCCTTCACGCTGGTGTCGGACCGGTACATGATGGATCAGGTTGTCGAATTTATTTCGCCAAATTTCCATGAAGCCAGTATCATCCCCTTCAGGCTGTTCCTGTTGTTGTTACTCGGCCTTGTGGCGTGCTCTCGACGACCATTGAACATCATTCAGGTGGGGCTCCTGCTCTTCTTCACCAATATGGCGCTGTATTCGGTACGTTACATAACACTCTTCGCAATAGCAGCCGCGCCCATCGCTGCATTGACGGCGGATCGACTGCTGAACGATACCAGCGGCGGAATCACCACCTGGCTGAGGCGCAAGGATGCTGCTTATGCCAAAATAGATGAGCAGGCACGAGGTTTTCTCTGGCCGATACTCATCGTGATACTGGTGCTTCTCTCCCTCCGTCCCAACGCTGCTACGTTCCGGTTCGATGAAAAGCTGAAGGCGGTGGCTGCGGTGGAGTTTTTGAAACGGGAGCAGATCCCGGGCAACATGTTCGACAATGACGAGTTTGGTGATTATACGATCTACGCCGCCTGGCCCCGCTACCACGTTTTTGTGGACGGAAGGCTGGATATGTATGGCTCTGAGCGGCTGAAAGAGTACAATAAAGTTGTCAATTTTGAAGCCGGCTGGGAGTCGGTCATGAAAAAATATGATATGAACTGGGTCTTCTATACCGCAAACTCGCCCCTTTGCCGCTATCTCCATGACCGCGTCGGGTGGCGGTTGATCTATGCCGACAAGGTCGCCAACATCTTTGTCCGCGATATTCCCCTGTATCAACCGCTGATTCGCAAATATCCCGATGTGAAACCGTTGCCGCCTGATTGCCTGCCGCAGTAACGGCGACAGGAGCAGTTAGCCGAAGGACGTTGGAACTCTATCCATGGACATTGGACAGTTTGACCTGCATGCCGCGATGGAAGACCGGCACTGGTGGTTCGTGGGACGACGGGAGATCATCCTGGAGATTCTCCGCCGTTACGTCTCTCCCCATCAGGGGCGGCGCCTTCTGGAAATCGGCTGCGGCACCGGCGGTAATCTCCGCTT
Source organism: uncultured Geobacteraceae bacterium (assembly GCA_903902345.1). Taxonomy (GTDB): domain Bacteria; phylum Desulfobacterota; class Desulfuromonadia; order Geobacterales; family CAIOGM01; genus CAIOGM01. Next base: position 9,177 of record CAIUUR010000108.1, read on the forward strand.
CCTGCTGAATTACTATCGCTGTGCAGGGGTGGATATCGCTCCTGAAGCGGTGAGGTACGCACGGGAAAGGGTCTCCTGTCCGATCCTGGAGGGGGATTTTCGCGAACTCTCCCCCGAACTCTTTCATGATGTGGATGTGGTGCTTCTTGCCGATGTCCTGGAGCACCTGGACGATGATCGTGGTTTTCTGGGGGACATCATCCATCGTCTCCCACCGGGTGGGGTTGTACTGATGACGGTGCCGGCCCATGATTTTCTCTGGAGCAATCATGATCTGGTTCTTGGTCATCTGCGGCGCTATTCCCGGAAGAGTTTTTCGGCGCTTTGGGAAGGATTTCCCGTCAGGAGGGTTTATGCCACCTTCTTCAATTCACTGTTGTTCCCGCTGATTGCACTCTACAGAATTTTGCCCGGAGGGAAGGGAAGGGGGAGTGACCTGACATTGCCGTTACCCCCTCTCAACCGGTTGCTTCGTGCGGTTTTGCGCATGGAAAAATTTCTGTTGAAGATGGGGCCGATTCCCGGGGGGGTCAGCCTCCTGACGGTCCTGAAGAAGAACGAGTAACTGTTTGATCATCTTCTTGTAATCCCAGGCCGTACCGGTCGCGGACGATGTAGAGCGGACGTCCCTTGACCTCATCGTAGATCCTCCCCATGTACTCCCCCAGGACCCCCAGGGATATAAGCTGCACCCCCCCAAGGAAGAGCATCACAACCATGATTGAGGCGTAACCGGGGACGTCGATCCCCCGGATGATGGTGCGCAGAATCAGGAAGCCGGCATACACGAATGAGAAAAGGGAAAAGATCAATCCCAGATAACTCCAGACCTTCAACGGGATCGAGCTGAATGAGGTAAACCCGTCAAGAGCGAAATTCCAGAGTCGCCAGTAATTCCAGTTGGTTGTTCCGGCATGGCGCGGAGATCGATCATAGTAGACCGTACTCTGACTGAAGCCGACCCAGGAAAAAAGACCCTTCATGAAACGAGACCGTTCCGGCATCCTCTTGACCGCATCGACAACGGGGCGGGAGAGCAGACGGAAGTCGCCGGTATTGGGGGGGATGCACACCACAGTGATCTTGTTGAGGAAGTAGTAAAAAAAAGCGGCGGATGTCCGTTTGAGCCAACTGTCGGAACTGCGAGAGCGTCGCGTGGCGTTGACCACGTCATATCCCTTGCGCCAGGTATCAATCAACTCGCCGATGAGTTCCGGCGGATCCTGCAGGTCGGCGTCCAGCGGGATGACCGCATTCCCCGCGGCATGATCGATTCCTGCCGTCAAGGCGATATCCTTGCCGAAGTTGCGCGACAGGTTGAGAACCTTTACCCGCGGATCCGTCCGGCGCAGGGCCAGCAGCGACTCCAGGGTGCCGTCACTGCTGCCGTCATTGACACAGATCAGTTCCCAACTTTCTTTCCTGCCGACGAACAGCCGCGATAGCCGTTCGTACAGCGGGGCGATGTTCGCCACCTCGTTGCGCATGGGGACAATGACTGAGATCTCGGGTCGGTCCGGACTGGTCATGGCTGGTTGTTCTTTTGCTTCAGAAGGGGGATGGCGAGTTTCTTCATCCGGAAGAAGAGAGTGTTCGGATTGAGATTCAGGACGCGGGCCGCCCCCTTCTCGCCGTGGACCCTCCAGCCGGTGGACTCAAGCACGGCGGTGATGTGCTGTCGTTCCACCTCCTGTAACGACAGCGTTAGCGGATCCTCTCTAGCGGGGAGCGTCTCCGGCAGGGTGACCTGGAGAGTGTCTCCGCTGCTGAAGATCAGGGCGTGCTCGATGATATTTCGGAGTTCACGGATGTTACCCGGCCAGGCGTACCGCTGCAGCGCTTCCATGTCGTGGGGGGTGATCTTGCTGACGGTGCGTCCCATTTTCTCTCCCAGTTCCCTGATAACGGCTCCGACAAGGGTAGGGATATCCTCGCTTCGCTCTCTGAGCAGGGGGAGTTTGAGGGGGAAGACATTGAGCCGGTAATACAGATCCTCACGGAAACGCCCCTGCCGCACCTCCTCCAACAAGTCACGATTGGTCGCGGCGATGACCCGGACATTGGTCCGGTGGATCAGGGGACTTCCCAGCCGTTCGAACTCCCCCTCCTGCAGCACCCGTAGCAGTTTCGCCTGGGCGCCGAAGGGGAGTTCACCCACCTCGTCCAGGAGGATGGTTGAGCCGTCCGCCAACTCGAAATGTCCCAGCTGCTGCTCCACTGCGCCGGTAAATGCCCCCTTTTCCTTGCCGAAGAGTTCACTCTCCACCAAATTTTCCGGAATTGCCGCACAGTTGATCTTGTGCATCAACTTTTCGTGTCGGGGACTGTTCTGGTGAATGAACTGAGCCAACAGCTCCTTCCCGGTGCCGGTATCCCCAAGAATCAGGACAGTACTCCCCGTGGGAGCCACGCGTTCGGCCATGGCCAGTACTTTTTTCAGTGACAGGCTATCGCCGATGATCTTTCCCTGATCCAGGTACGTCTTGACTTCAGCGCGGAGTTGGAGGTTTTCCGCGGCCAGTTTCTTTTCCAGCTTGGTGATTTCGTCCAGTTGCTTACGGAGTTCCTCCGTCTGGGCCTGCACCTGCACCGTCAGTCGGCTGTTGCAAAGGGATAGTTGATCTCGTTGCTCTTTGATGGTGATCGCAAACTGTCGGTTTTCCCTTTCCAGTCGGCAGCGATACAGACTGTCGCGCACGGTTTGAATGACATCGTGGTCATCCCACGGCTTGCTGAGTATCCGGCAGGCGCCCCCCTTGTTGACGGCATCCAGAGCCAGTTGCAGGTCGGCATGTCCGGTGAGGAGTATCCTGGGTATCCCTGGTGAGATCTTGCCGGCGGCGGCCAGGAAGGTCGTGCCGTCCATCACCGGCATCCGATGGTCGCTGATGATCACACCGATGGTGTCGTTGTCGGCAAGGATGGCCAGAGCCTCTTTTCCCGACGTGGCCGACAGGACCTGACCTTCCCGTCGTAACAGGCGGCGGAGCGCCGCCAAAGTCTCTGCCTCGTCATCCACGCAGAGGATGACGAGAGGGTGATCCGATGGGGTCATATGAAGATCAGCGCCGAACTATCGTCGTTGGTGTAGGTGAGGCGCATACCGCGCATACTGACCCCCCCCTCTTGGTAGTAGAGGCTTCCGAGCTTTTCCGAGGTGAGGAGCTCCTTGATGAATTTGTTCAAACCGGCAGAGAGGATTTCACTGGCTGCGTTCCCCACGAGGGAGTGCGGGGTCGTCTTCAGCCACGCGGCGGCGGTGTCGTTGCAGATGAGGATGATACCGTCAGAGCCGACACAGAGTATTCCCGGACCCTGACCGTCCTGGGCGTTCTGGGAGCTGGTCATCATCCTGATCATCCTTTGCACGAAGTCGGCCCGGTTCGCCACGCCGGACGCGGGGATCACGGCGCGCTTGTTCAGTTGGGCGTTCTCCACAAGGAGGTTCCTGATCTGTTCCTTCTTTTCCCAGGCGTCGGCGCTCAGTTCAATCCCCTTGCGCACCGTGCTTCGGAGGAGCTCGTCATCCCATGGTTTGGGGAGATATTTGTAGATGCGACCTTCCTGCACCGCCGTCACCAGGATCGGTCGATCGGCAAACCCGGAAAGTATGATTCGCACTGTCTCAGGGGATCGGTCATAGATTTCCTTGAGAAACTCCACGCCGTTCATGACCGGCATTCGGTAGTCTGAAATGACCGCCCGAATCGGAACTCCTGTGTCGAACAGCTCCAGGGCTGCCATGGCCGATTCAGCGGTTCGGATGTCATAGGGCTCACTCCGGAATACCCGGCGTAGTGCCTGGTGAACCGAGGATTCGTCGTCAACCAGGAGCAGTAACGGTCGTTCGCTCATTTGTCATCCTCCTTCGTACCAAGAATTATTATCACAGAGTCATAAAAAAACGAAGTTATTTCCCTTAAGTTACAGAATAAAAAACGGGTGGCCCACCAGGGTCACCCGTTTTTTATTCATACAAAAGAGGAAAAGGCAGATTAACTCCGCTGCACCTCGCCGCCGGTGAGTCGTTCCAGTGCTTCCCGGTACTTGGCTGCGGTTTTTTCGATGATATCCGCCGGGAGCGGTGGGGGAGGGGCGCACTTGTCCCAATCCAGGGTTTCCAGGTAGTCCCGGAGGAACTGCTTGTC
>CAIUUR010000109.1 GCA_903902345.1 uncultured Geobacteraceae bacterium
AGCGGCCAGTTCCGCCCCACACCCGACCTCCCGGAGTCGATTTCCCAGGAACTCCAGGGGACAGCGGGCAAGCCACTCGGCATGCTCACCGGCCGGGCGGCACCCCGCAGCCAGATCACACCCCGGCCCCACATGCCCTTTCCAGCGCCAGGTCATAAACTCCAGGAGGGTCGGCCCCTCCCCCCTCCGGGCCCGAGCCACCGCCTCACCGGCGGCACGGTACACAGCGATGACATCGTTGCCGTCCACCACCACCGCCGGAATGCCGTACCCTGCACCCTTGGCGGCAATCCCCGCCGGCGGCTGCCGCGCTTCCAGTGGGGAACTGGTGGCATACCGGTTATTTTCAGAGGCGAAAATCACCGGGAGGGCATGGAGCGCAGCGAAATTGAGACTCTCGTGAAAGCTCCCCTCCTCCGAGGCGCCGTCACCAAAAAAAGCGACGGATATCCGGTCGTTGTTCTGCATCCGGGCTGACAACGCCGCTCCCACGGCCAGGGGGATAGAGCCCCCCACGATGGCGGTGGAGCCAGGAATCCCCTGTTCCGGGTCGCTCAGATGCATGGAGCCCCCTCGTCCACGGCAGCACCCCTCCTCCTTCCCGTACAGTTCGGCGGCGATGGAGCGCATGCTCATCCCCTTGGCGATGCAGTGTCCGTGGGAACGATGGGTGCTGAAGATATAATCGTCCTTATGCAAGAAGCCGCAGAGCCCCGCCGGGATCCCTTCCTGCCCGATACAGAGGTGGACCGGTGTCCTCATCTCCTGCCGGGGGTAGAGATCCACAATCCGCTCTTCGAACCGCCTGATCCGGAGTATGGTGCGATACAGAGACAGGAGAATCTCCAGGGTCAAGTCGCTCTGCTGAGTCATCGACGGCATCCTAAATGAAATTCTGATGGGGAGAGGGGTGGGTCAACTCCCGGAGATATCGGTTCACCTCATCCATCCGGCAGTTGGCCCGGCAGACCCCGGGGTCGAGACACTTCTCCACGAAGGCCAACGATTCCCGCCGTCGTTGGCCGTTCCAGATCGCCTCAAAACTCTGCTCATTGATATTTCCGTAGTGGAAGCGGTCGTTCCCCAACCAGGCGCTGCAACCCCAGACACTCCCCCCCGCGTCAATATACGACCAGAAGGGGAGCGCCCGGCAACGGTCGTAACCGCGCCAGCCATCCCCCAGCTTCCGCATGGTGTTGCCGCGAAAAATCACCCTGAAGGAGTCGGAGCAGAGCGATTCCACCTTCTCCTCCATGGACAGAAGCGGCTCGTAATCAAATCCCTCGTAGTCGCGGGTCAGACTTCCCGGATGCTGGGAATAGGGTTTGATCACCAGATACGTCACCCCAGCGTCCCGGCATCGCGCCGCCAGCTCCTCCACCTCCCCGGTATTTTCCGGGAGCAGGATCATCTGGGCGCCGATGACGCAGGAAGAGCCCACCTCCCCGGCAACCCTGACGGCGGCGGCCAGGTTCCCCATGACGACCCCGAAATCCTCCTCCCTGGTCCGGTGAATCCGGGCGTAGGTCCTCGCGGAACCGGCGTCGATGCTCACCTTGATCCAGCTCAGAACCCCCAGAGCCTCCTGGCAGAAGGAGCGATCCAGCAATACCCCGTTGGACGTCAGGGCCACGTCCATGCCGCTCATCTTGGCATGGGTGACGATGGCGGCGCACTCCCGGTGAAGGAGCGGCTCCCCCTCCCCCCCCAGCATCAGACTCTTCACCCCCAGAGCTCCCAGCTCCGTCAACCGCACCTTCAGGAGCCTGAGTTCAAGAAACCGGGGGCGATACTCCATGAAATCCAGGGCGCAGAAGGTGCAACGGTGGTTGCAGGCGCCGGAGGGGGAAAGTTCCAGATAGATGGGGTAGACCGTATCCCCTTCCAGCCAGCGGGCCACCTCCCGGGGATGAAACTGCAGCTTGTGGCTCTCTATCCGATATTCGTCGCTCACGACTCACCCCTCAGCAACCGGCGGATCCGTTCCTCCACCCGGCGGGGGGAGATGGAGTCAATGCAGCGCCGCTCCTGTCGGCAGAGCGGCTTCAGGCAGGGGATGCAGTCATACCCCACCTCCGGGTAGAGGAGCTCTCCCCGACCGTAGAAGCAGGTCTCGTGGGGGTTGGTCGGTCCGTAGAGCACCACCACCTTCTTCCCCAGGGCCAGGGCGATGTGGAGCCCCAGGCTGTCATTGGTCACCAGGAGGCGGCAGGAGTTGATCCACTCCATGTACAGGTTCAGGTTCTCCATCCCCTGCTGGGAGCTGACGCTGTAGTCGCCGGAGATCATCTTCTCCAACTCACCCCACCGCTCCCGCGGCCACCCCTTGTTGGGCCACTTGGAGCCCACCGCCCAGTTCAGGCCGATATCAAACCGCTCCTCCGACGTGGGACGATACCCCAG
>CAIUUR010000110.1 GCA_903902345.1 uncultured Geobacteraceae bacterium
CACCACCATGAGCAGAGCCGTAACCATGACCAACCACCGGCGGCGCAACGCCCAGACCACCACCGGCTGGTACCACCGAATAAGAAAACGGCTCACCGGGTGACGCTGTTCCGGGTAGACCGTCCCCACCACCAGTGAATTGACCAGGCAGCAGAGCCAGGTGGGGCGGAAGGTGAACCGGTTAACGCGGGTGAGGAGTATCCTGAGCGCCGGGTCCAGGGTTATGGCCAGAACCGCAGCCACGATCATGGAGAGGTTTTTCGTGTAAGCAAGGGGTTTGAAGAGCCGCCCCTCCTGTGCCTCCAGGGTCAGGACCGGAAGGAAGGCCACCGCGATGACCAAAAGAGCAAAGAAGCTTGGCCCCCCCACCTCCTTCACCGCACCGATGATGACATCCTTATAGTTTCCCTTCCGCCCCCCCTCCTGCCAGAGTTCCAGCTTCTTGTGACTCTGCTCCACCACCACCACCGCCGCATCCACCATGGCGCCGATGGCGATGGCGATCCCCCCCAGGGACATAATATTGGCCGAGACCCCCATGAACCGGAACGGGATGAAGGAGATCAACACAGCCAGGGGGATGGTGAGAATGGGGATGATGGCGCTGGGAACATGCCAGAGGAAGAAGAGGATCACCAGGGAGACCGTCAGCATCACCTCCGCCAGGGTTCCCTTGAGGTTGTCCATGGCCCGGAGGATCAGGTCGGAGCGGTCATAGATCGGAACGATCTTCAGCCCGGCGGGGAGTCCCGGCTCGATCTCCTTGATCTTCGCCTTCACCCGGCTGATAACGTCCAGGGCGTTTTGCCCCTGGCGCATGACCACGATCCCCGAGACCGCCTCGCCGGCGCCGTCCAGCTCCCCCACCCCCCGACGGAGGTCCGGCCCCAGAGACACCTCTCCCAGTTCCTTGATCCGGATAGGCGTGCCGTTCTCGCTGGCGGTCACCGCGATATTCTCGAAGTCGGCGATGGATTTAGCATACCCCCGACCACGGACCATGTACTCGGCCCCACCGAACTCGATGAGCCGCCCCCCCACATCGCTGTTATTGTTTTTCACCGCGTCCAGGACCTTCCCCAGGGGGATGCCGTAGAATTGAAGCCGGGCGGGGTCCAGATTCACCTGATACTGCTGGCGATAGCCGCCGATGGGAGCTACCTCCGCCACCCCGGGCACCGACTTGAGATAGTAGCGGAGATACCAGTCCTGATAAGAGCGGATCTCCGCCAGACTCCGGCTCCCGGTGCTGTCCACCAGTGCGTACTGATAGACCCACCCCAGACCGGTGGCGTCGGGACCGATCTCGCTCTGCACCCCCTGAGGGAGTCGCTGCTGCACCGAAGAGAGGTACTCCAGGGTTCGGGAGCGGGCCCAGTAGATGTCGGTCCCCTCCTCGAAGATGACGTAGACATAGGAGTAGCCGAAGTCGGAGAAACCCCGCACCGTCCGAACCTTGGGCGCCCCCAGCATGGCGGTGACGATGGGGTAGGTCACCTGGTCTTCCACGATGTCCGGACTCCGGTCCCATCGGGAGTAGATGATGACCTGGGTTTCGGAAAGATCCGGAATGGC
>CAIUUR010000111.1 GCA_903902345.1 uncultured Geobacteraceae bacterium
GCGAGCTTTCCCGCCTCCACGCGGGTCATGTCCAGAAGGTTTCCTACGAACCGGTTGAGACGGTTGGCCTCCTCCGACGCGCTTTCCAGGAGTTCCCGGCGGACGTCGGCGCTGAGATTTTGCCCCTCGTCCTTCAGGCTGCTCAACACTCCGATGATGGAGGAGAGCGGCGTCCGCAGGTCATGGGAGATGGAGTTGAGCAGCGCCCGTTCCAAGGTCTCCCGGGCCTGGAGGAGTTGGGCCTGGGCTGCCTGTTTTCCCAGTTGGACCCGTTCCATGGCCATGGCCGCCTGAGAGGCGAAGGCGTCCAGAAGACGACGAATCTGGGGGGAATGGTGTTCCGCGTCGTTTTCCAGCGTCACACCCAGTATTCCCAGAAGGGTTGCCGACCCCTGAAGCGGCAGGTAGAGGCGCGCAGATGAGCCGAGGGTGTCGGTGCCACGTCCTGCAGGTTGGCCGTTGCGAAAGGCCCAGTCCGCCACGGCCTGCTCTTTGGAGTCCAGAATGACCCCCGGGCTCCCCCCTTTGAACTCCAGACGTTCCCCTTCGGGAAGAAGGATGGCTACGGTACAGTGAAGGCTTTCCCCTACGTTTCGGATCATGGCGTTCATGATGGCTTCGATCCCCCCCGAGCCGGCCAGGTCGCGACTCAGGTAGTAGAGACTGGCCGTCTGCACCTCTCGCTCCCTCAAGGCTTCGGCCCGTTCCCGGGTCTTGGAAACGAGGGTGCTGATGACCACCCCAACGGTAAAAAGCGCCAGGAAGGTGATCAGATATTCGGTGTCGGCCACGGCCAGGGTCAACCGGGGAGGGACGAAAAAAAAATCGAAGGCAAGCACGCTGAGGAAGGCCGTGAGGATGGCCGGTTTGCGTCCGAGACGGAGTGCCACCATGACCACCGCCAGGAGATAGATCATCACCATGTTGGTGGGGGCCAGGAAGCCGCGAAGGGCCTCGCAGGCCAGCGAGGCCAACAGCACCGCCGTCAAGCTCTTCATGTAGAGCGCGACGGCCACGGGATGTCGCTGCTGCGCGTTCCTGCTCCTCGGCCGACTCCCGGTGGAGTGAATGCTGACGACATAAACGTCGATAGTTCCGCTCAGGCGGATGATCTGGTCCACCAGTGGTTGCCGGAGGAATTCACGCCAGCGCGGTTTCGTCGGTTTTCCGACGACAATTTTCGTGACATTATGCTGGAGAGCATACTCCGCAACGGTGTGGGGGATGGATTCGGCCGTCAGGGTCGTCACTTGAGCGCCCAAAGTTTCCGCCAGGCGGAGTTCCTTCCAGACCAGTTCCCGGTTTTCCTGGAGCTGGCGCGTCCCTCCCGGGGTCTCGATGTAGAGCGCCAACCAGGGGGCGTTCAGGTCGTCGGCCAGCCGCCGGGTGGAGCGGATCAGCTTTTCGCTGGACGGGCCGCCGCTGATGCAGACCAGAAGCCGCTCGCCGGCGGGCCAGGGACCGGCTATGGAGTTGGATTCCATATAGGCCCGCATCTGGCCATCCACCCGGGATGCGGCGCGCCGGAGGGATAGTTCTCGCAGGGCGATGAGATTGCCGGGCTGGAAGAACTTCTGAACCGCCGCCGCGGCCTTCCGGGGGAGGTAGACCTTTCCTTCTCGCAGCCGCTGGAGGAGTTCCTCGGGAGGGATGTCCACCAGGCGGATCTCGGCGGCCTCATCCAGCAGACGATCGGGCACCGTCTCCCGGACCACGACCCCGGTGATCTTGGCCACCACGTCGTTGAGGCTCTCGAAGTGCTGAACATTCACCGTGGTGTAGACGTCGATCCCGGCGCCCAGAAGCTCCTCCACATCCTGCCACCGTTTATCGTGACGGGAGCCGGGGGCGTTGGTATGGGCAAGCTCATCCACGAGGACGATCTGGGGTTTTCGGGCCAGCACCGCGTCAAGGTCCATCTCCGGGAGGGAGACCCCCTGATAGGTGATCAGGGCGGGAGGAATAACCGGCATCCCCTCCAGAAGAGCGTCGGTTTCCTGTCGCCCGTGGGACTCAACGTATCCCACCATCACGTCCCGCCCTTCCTGACGCCGCTGACGAGCTGCTTCCAGCATGGCGTAGGTCTTTCCCACGCCAGCGGCATATCCCAGGAAGATCTTGAGTCGGGAACCGGGTTCTGCCTCGGCCGTTCGGATCAGCTTCAGCAGGGCCTCGGGATCGGGGCGGTTGTCGTTATCATCGGTCATGGGAAGTACCGGGTCAGGATCATCGTTGGTTCAACGATTTCAGCTTCAGGTTTAACTCTAGCACATTTACCCGCCGTTCTCCCAAAAAACCCAGTTGCCGGTCGTAGGTGACGTTAGCCACAATTGCAGTCAATTGCTGTTGGGAAATACCGCGGGCCTTGGCGACCCGGGGGATTTGTATTCGGGCAGCTTCCGGAGAGATGTGGGGATCAAGTCCGCTGGCGGAGGCTTGGACCAGTTCGGAGGGGATGAGGCCGGTAACGCCCGTGGCACGAAGGGCCTTGACCCGATCTCCCACAGTTTTCAGGTAGTCGGGGTTGGTGGGCCCGGAATTGGAACCACCGGAGCCCATGGGGTTGTAGCCGAAATCAGCAGACGCCGAAGGGCGGGGCCAAAAGTACTCCGGTGCGGAGAATGGTTGTCCCAGGAGCGACGAACCGGTCATTTTCCCGCTGCTGTCGGTTATGAGGCTCCCCTTGGCTTGTTCGGGGAAGAGAAGATGTGCAAATCCGGTGACGACAAGCGGATAGATGCCGCCACAGATAACCGTGAAGGCGATGAACATCAGGATAGCGCTCTTAAGTTCTTTCATGATTTTGCCTCCGTAGGGGCACGGCGCGCCGTGCCCATTCTCCTGCATTTCGGGTTCTACGTTCGATGGACGAATGGTGTGCCCCTACGATGTTAACAGCCCCACCACCAGGTCTATCGCCTTGATCCCCACGAAAGGAGCGATGATGCCCCCGACGCCATAGACAAGAAGGTTATGGATGAGGAGCTTTTCCGCCGGCATGGGCCGGAATTTGGTTCCCTTCAGGGCCAGCGGAATCAGCAGGGGGATAATGGCCCCATTGAAGATGACCGCAGAGAGGATCGCGCTGAAGGGGGTGGCCAGATGCATGACGTTGAGTATCCCCAACTGGGGATAGATTGAGAGCATCATGGCCGGGATGATGGCGAAGTACTTGGCGATGTCGTTGGAGATGCTGAAGGTGGTGAGGTTCCCCCGGGTCATCAGGATCTGCTTCCCAACTTCCACGATATCCAGAAGTTTTGTGGGGTTACTGTCCAGGTCGATGATATTGGCCGCCTCCTTGGCCGCCTGGGTGCCGGTGTTCATGGCTACCGCCACGTCGGCCTGGGCCAGGGCCGGAGCATCATTGGTGCCGTCGCCGGTCATAGCCACCATATAGCCGGCCTCCTGATACTCCCGAATCAGCCGGAGCTTGTCCTCGGGTTTGGCTTGGGCGAGAAAATCGTCCACCTGTGCCTCGGCGGCGATGGCGGCGGCGGTGAGCGGGTTGTCCCCAGTAACCATGATGGTCTTGATCCCCATGCTCCGGAGCTGCTGGAACCGTTCCTGTATCCCCCCCTTGACGATGTCTTTCAGGTTGATCACACCGAAGATCTCCCCATCGCGGCAGACCACCAGCGGTGTCGCCCCGCCTCGGGCGATTTTGTCCACCACATCCTCAAGAGTATCGGGTATGGTTCGCGCGCCAAGGCGCTTCACGAAGGCAATGGTTGAATCGGACGCCCCTTTCCTGTACCGCATTCCTCCCGTATTGATCCCGGAGAGGCGGGTGTCGGCGCTGAAGGCAATGATCTCGGCGTCCAGGGGGAGAGCCTCCGGTTTAAGTCCGTAACTCTTTGACGCCAAGAGGACGATGCTTCTCCCTTCCGGGGTTTCATCGGCAAGGGATGCCATGAGGGCGGTCTCGGCCAGTTCCCTTTCCGTATATCCTCCCACGGGGACAAAGGCGACTGCTTCACGGTTTCCCAAGGTGATGGTGCCGGTCTTGTCCAGCAGGAGTATGTTCACGTCGCCGGCGGCCTCGATGGCCCGGCCGGAGAGGGCGATGACGTTCTTCTGGAAGAGACGGTCCATCCCCGCTATGCCGATGGCAGGGAGAAGCGCCGCGATGGTTGTGGGGGCAAGACAGACGAAGAGCGCCACAAGGATCGTGAGTGAGATGGGGGTTCCCTGACCGGCGGACTTTACGCTGTAGATGGAGAGTGGGCTGATGTTGGCGCAGACCAGCAGAAAGACTACGGTCAGGGCCACCAACAGAACCTCCAGGGCGACCTCGTTGGGGCTCTTGCGCCTCTTGGCTCCCTCGATGAGGGAGATCATCCGGTCCAGGAAGGTCTCTCCCGGGTTGGCGGTGATCCGGACGATTATGGCGTTGGCAATAACCTCGGTGCCGCCGGTGACGGCGCTCCGGTCTCCGCCTGACTCCCGCACCACCGGGGCCGATTCACCGGTTACCGCCGCCTCGTTCACCAAAGCCGCGCCGGCAACCACATCGCCGTCTCCGGCGATCATGTCCGGTGCTTCCACCAGGATATGGTCACCCTTGCGCAGCTGGCTGGCCCCCACCGTGGTAAAGTCGCTACCGAATTCGGGCTTTTTCAGGAGCTTGGCGGTCACGTCGGTGCGCGATTTGCGCAGCGACGCTGCCCGGGCCTTGCCGCGACCTTCTGCCAGTGCTTCGGCAAAGGTGGCAAAGATGACCGTTAGCCAGAGCCAGACCGAGACGGTGCCGGTAAACCATGCCGGCTCCTTGTTGAGACCGGCCAGGGAGAGAGCGAAGGTTACCAGCGTGATGACACTGGCAATCTCCACACAGAACATGACCGGATTGCGCCAGAGGATGCGCGGATCGAGTTTTTTCAGGGAATCCAGCAGGGCGGACCGGATGATCCCACCGTGAAAAAGGGAAATCGGTTGCGTCGCGTGTTTAGACATGATCATTTCCCCCACATGGTCAGCTGTTCGATGATGGGTCCCAGGGAAAGGGCCGGGAAAAAGGTGAGTGCTCCCACGATGAGAATCACCAGCGTCAGCCAGAGGGCGAAGGGGACCTTGTCCGTGGGGAGGGTTCCCAAACTGGGGGGGACGTACTTCTTACCCCCCAGGGAACCGGCCATGGCCAGCACCGCCACCGCGGGGAGGTAACGCCCCAGAAGCATGGCAAGGGAGCCCAGGATGTTATGGAAGGGTATGTTGGCATTGAGACCCGCAAAGGCGCTGCCGTTGTTGTTGGCCATGGAAGCGTAGGCGTAGAGGAGTTCGGAGAGGCCATGGGCGCCGGGATTGGCCATGGAGGCCACGGCGGCGGGGGTAATGGCGGCGATACCCGACGCGATCAGGACCACGATCCCGGCGGTAAGTATGGTTATCATGGAGAGCCACATCTCCCGCACTTCGATCTTTTTTCCCAGGTATTCCGGGGTTCGGCCGATCATCAGTCCGGAGACAAATACCGCGATGACCGCGAAGGCGAGCATGGTGTAGAGACCGGAGCCGACTCCGCCGAAGACAATCTCACCCAAAAGCATAAGTGCTAGGGGGATCATCCCCCCCAGAGGGGTGAGGGAGTCGTGCATTGCGGTCACCGCGCCGCAGGAGGTGCCGGTGGTAGCCACAGTGAAGAGGTTGGTGCCGGCCAGGCCGAAGCGGAGCTCTTTTCCCTCCAAGTTGGCCCCTTGCACCCCCAATTTGGCCAGGAGCGGGTTGCCGCTGACTTCGGCCCACTGCAGCACGCAAAACGACCCGATTAACAGAAGGAGCATGACTCCCAGGAGTGCCCATCCCTGGCGACTGTTTCCCACCATGAGGCCGAAGGTGTGGGTGAGGGCGCCGGGGATCAGGAGAATCAGCAGGATCTCAAGATAGTGGGAGGCAGGGGTCGGGTTTTCGTAGGGGTGGGCCGAGTTGGCGTTGAAGAAGCCGCCGCCGTTGGTCCCCAACTCCTTGATCGCCTCCTGGGAGGCCACCGGCCCCATGGGGATGGTGACTTCCTTCACGGTCACATTCTCGGTAACAGGGTTCCCCTTGGCATCCTTAATGGCGATCCCCTTGTCATCCAGCTTCGGCTTGTCATAGGTTGTTGCCTGGAGAAGCGGCGTCGTCTTGTAGTCGCTGAAATTCTGGATCACCCCCTGGGAAACCAGAACGAGGGCGGCCACGAGGGAGATGGGGAGCAGGATGTAGATGGTCCCGCGGGTCATATCCACCCAGAAGTTCCCCAAAAGCGAGCTCTTACGCCGTGCGAAGCCGCGAATCAGCGCAATGGCGACTGCCATGCCGGTGGCGGCGGAAACGAAGTTGTGTACCGTGAGCCCCACCATTTGGGTGAAGTAGCTTGCCGCCGATTCGCCCGA
>CAIUUR010000112.1 GCA_903902345.1 uncultured Geobacteraceae bacterium
ATCCAGGCGAACAGAACTGGACTACCTACAGCCGGATAAAACCAAGCAAGGAGAAACTGACCATATGAACTGCCACCTGCTCAAAGGATGTTGCGCCGTTCTGGGGCTGTTGCTCATCGTCTCCTGCGCAGGTCCCCAGGAAAAAAAGATGATATTTTTCAACAAGGGGAAAATACTGTACGAAAAGGGTGAAATGGTGAAAGCGGGACTGGAATTCAGGAATGCCCTGCAGGTCGACCCGCAATTTGCCGAAGCTCACGCCATGATGGGGATGGTGAATTTGAACGAGGGAAATCTCCGGAGGGCCTTCGGCGACTTTACCAAGGCAACGGAGCTTGATCCGGGGCAACTCAATGCCCAGTTTCAGATTGGAAGGCTCTTCCTTGCCTCCGGTTCACCGGGGAAGGCAATGGAGAAGTGCGAACTGATACTCAAAAAGGCGCCAAATGACGAAGATGCACTTCTTCTCAAGGGTGCGCTCTTTATCGCACGGAAGAATTATGACACCGCACGAGCCCACCTGGAAGGGATGCTGGACGCGGGAAGTAAAAACCCGGAGCTTTACATCCTGCTGGCCTCCCTCTACATCCAAAAAAACGAAGGGGCAAAAGCAAAAAATACCCTCCGGATAGGGATCGCGGCAAATCCCACGTCGACGCCCCTGAATCTGGCTCTGGCGGAGTACAGCGCAAAAAATGGTGACATGAATGAAGCAATCACCCTGACTCAAAAGGTGATGGCGCTGGAACCGGAGCAGATTCGGCACAAATTCACCTTGGCGAATCTTTACTGGAGCAGCGGCAGAGAAGCGCAAGGGATAGGACTCCTCAGTGGCCTCTTGGCGGCGGCCCCCAGGGATGAAGAACGCCGGAAACAGGTAGCGGCATTCTACAGTGCAAAAGGGAGTAGTCAGGAAGCGGAACGTGCGCTGAAGGGAGGTCTCGCGCTGAATGGTCAAAGCGTCAAGCTTCGTCTCGCCTTGGCCGGCCTACACCTGAAGAGTGGGAAAACGGATCAGGCTATTCTCCTCCTCAACGAATCCCTGGCACTGAAGAAGGGTGCGAAGGATCCGGATAGCATTCAGGTCAGGAATCTCCTCGCCCGGATCTTCCTTGATAAAAGGGATTATACTCAGGCAAGGCTGTTGGCGAATGAGGTGATCAGGGTGAGCCCGAATAACGAGGAGGGGCACTTTACCCTGGGTACAATCTGCCTTCTGAATGGTGACGCCACCGGAGCTATGACCGAATTTCGCACCGTCGTGACGGAGAATCCGCAAAATATACAAGGGCGGATACACCTTGCCGAGGCCCACCTGGCCCATAAAGAGTCGAATCTGGCGCTGGCGACCCTGCTTAATGCGCAGAAGATCGCCCCGGAGTCACGTGAAGTCACGGGCGCCATCGCTCTCTACCATGCAGCACAGAAAGATTATCAAAAGGGGGAAGCGCTCTTGCGAGAACTCCTCAAAAAACGGCCCAACGATCCTGATATACGGTCGGATCTTGGTGATTTTCTGCTGGCGTCAGGCAACGCCAAAGGTGCAGAGACGGAGTACGCCGCCCTCATTCTCATTGCTCCGAAAAATCCTGCCGGGTATCTCAAGCTCGGCGAACTCTACCTGCGCCAGGAGAAAACAGACAAGGCCCGCGAACTCTTCCGGCAGGGGGTGAAAGAGAACCCCCGCTCTCCCGAACTGCTTTCCGGGCTCGTGCAGAGTTTGGTTCGGCAGAAAAAATACGAAGCGGCGCAAACCGTCTGCCAGGAGCGGATCAGGCAAAATCCCAACGATGCGCCAGCCTATAATTTTCTCGGAGAGATCTGTCGCCAGCAGTCAAGCTATTCCCAAGCGGAAGAAGCGCTCAGAAAAGCGATCTCGCTCCAGCCCCTCTGGAAAATCCCCCGCAACAATCTGGCAAAAGTATACCTCGTCCAGGGAAAGACCACCGCTGCACGTGCGATGCTGGAGGAATACCTGAGAACGAATCCGGACGACTTGGCCACATACCTCACCTTGGCGAAGATCCATATCCAGGAGAAAGATTATAACAGGGCGATTCAGCTCTACGAAGAAGCGCTCGCTCGTCAGCCACAACTCTGGGTAGCGGCCAACGATCTGGCATTTCTCCTGTGCGAAACCGCGAACACCGGTAAGGAACTGAATAAGGCCTTTGACTGGGCCGTAAAAGCGCAGTCAGCGGCCCCCCGTGAACCTACCGTCCAGGATACCATGGGTTGGATCTACTATAAGAAGGGCGACATGAGGAAGGCGGCCGAACTTGTGGGAGCCGCACGGGAGAAGACCCCGGACAACCCATCCGTGAATTACCACATGGGAATGATTTACTCCAAGATGGGCAATCGTCATCAGGGAAGGGAGTACCTTGCCAAAGCGCTGGGGTTGAAGGAAAATTTCATCGGCAGGGATGAAGCGGCAAAGTCACTGAAGCAGTTATGACGGGTGAAGGGTAAACAATGACGTTACAGCGAGGTCGCCGATGGAAGAAAACAGCATGACCTTTGATCAGTTGCGGGAAATCGTAAAACGAAGGCGGTGGAGCATACTCGTTCCCCTGGTGATGGTAATCGGCAGTGCGGTTTTACTCGCCAATTTCCTGCCGCAAACTTTTAAATCGACCTCTACCATGCTCATCGAATCCCAGATCATCCCGAGAGAGTTCGTGGAGAGCACGGTATCGAGCTATGCAGAGCAGCGGTTGCAGTCGATCAACCAACGGGTCATGAGTACGACGAAACTCCTTGAGATCATCAACCGCTACAATCTCTACCGGGAGCTGAAGAACAAATGGGGAGTGGAGGAAATTGCCGCAAAGATGCGCAAGGATATCAAGCTGGAGATAATCAGCGGCGATGTGGTCGATCCTCGCAGTGGTGGCTCCAAGGCCGGCGCAGTCGCCTTCACCCTCTCCTATTCCGGCCGTGAGCCGACGGTGGTGCAGGAGATCACCAACGTGCTCGTTTCGCTTTACCTTGAGGAGAACCTGAAAGTACGGGAGGAGCAGACCACGGGAACCACGAAATTTCTGGAAGAGGAGATGAAGACGGTGCAGGCAAACATTGCGGAGATCGACGGACGGATCACCTACTTCAAGGAAAGGAACATAAACGCGCTACCAGAATTATCACAGGTCAACCTGCAATTATTGGATCGGCTGGACACCGATAGGGGACGGCTGAACGAGCAGTTACGGGGCTTGAAGGAGCGAGAAAGCTATCTCCAGACGCAACTGGCAGCGTCGGGTGTATCCGTCTTTGATTCAGGACACCTTATGCAGTTTCGAAGTCGACTGGAACTGCGCGATTTGCGAGCACAGCTGGAAAATCTCAAGAAGGGTCTTCCCGACAACCATCCCGAACTCGTCAGGATCAGGGATGAGATTACTGCGCTGGAAAAACAAAACGGTGACAGGTCTGTCGATACAGACAGCGGGAAGTCGGATAATCCCCTGGTTGTGACCATGAATGCTCAGCTTGCCGGCACACGCTCGGAGATCAATTCCATCAAGCGCCAACTGGAACTCTACCGACAGAAAAACGAAGAGTATCAACGCCGGATACAGGCAGCGCCACGGGTGGAACAGAGGTACAGGATACTCCTCTCGCTCCGGAACAACCTGCAGCTCAAACAAGATGATTTGATGAAAAAGTTTATGGAGTCCAAGGTGGCCCACAGCGTCGAAAAGGAGCAGATGGGAGAACGCTTCACCCTCATCGATTCGGCGCGACTCCCTGAAAAGCCTGTCAGTCCGAACATTCCGGCCATCGTACTCATCGGGGTAGTTCTGGGGATCGGGAGCGGTATCGGTCTGGCCGCTCTCCGGGAATTCAGCGACAAATCGGCACGGAGTCCCGAGGCACTTTTCAGGGCTACCGGCATCACGGTGCTGGCAGGCATTCCGGATATCGTTACCCCACAGGAGATTGCCCGCATAAATTCAAGGTGGTGGAACGTGCTCGCCGGGAGGCGCTGATCACGGTTATTGCTCTGCTGCTCTTCTTTTTCAGCGTGGTGAGAACTCTATCCTATTAGCGACTCGACAGAGGAACATCCGAGATAACCAAAGAGGGGAGAACCGTCATGATGTCTCTTTTCGGCAAATTCAGTCGTGCGTCGCAACCGAACCCAATCGAACCGGAATATGATTTTGTGGATGAAAACCCTGAAATCATCGATGAATTTGAGCAAAACGGCTGGGTTTCCCCTTCCTACACCGTCTCCCGTCCGGTGAAACTGGACCCGAATGTCACCAGGAAGAACCGCTGCGTGGCGTGTCACGATGAGTCTCCCTATATGGAGCAATATCGGGTGCTCAGAACCAGGATCCTCCACCGTGCAGGTAACAGCAGCGGTAAAACGGTGATGATAACCAGCGCGGCGCCGGGTGAGGGGAAAAGCCTCACCGCCATCAATCTGGCGTTCACCTTTGCCAGGGAATACAATCATACGACTCTCCTGGCCGATTGCGACCTGAGACGGCAATCCATACACAAGATCCTCGGCTACGCCGGTGACAGGGGACTGGCCGATTGCCTGAAGGGAAGGTGCGGACTCTCCGATATAATAGTATGGCCGGATGTGGAGAAACTGACGATCATTTCGGGTGGAAAAACGGTGGGAGACAGCAGTGAACTTCTTGGCTCATCAAGGATGCGCCAACTGGTTACAGAGATGAGAGAACGCTACGATGACCGGTATATTTTCCTTGATGCACCTCCGGTTCTTAACGGCGCCGACGCCATGACCCTCGCCCCCCTGGTGGATCATATCCTCTTCGTTGTCCAGGCCGGTCGAACTCAGTTATCTGAGATTCAGAGGGCGTTACAGCTCCTGCCTAAGGAAAAGATCATCGGTCTCGTCTTCAACCGCCAACCGGCAGGGCAGATTTTACCTTATTATTCCGGATATTTCGGGGGACCTGAAAAGTCATTTAAAACATAGTTGATGTCAAGGAATCCTTAAAGTTTGCGCCGGAAGGTGAACGCTCTGTTGCCGCGAAATGGAATCTTATGGCCTGTACGCCTAACCACGTACCCGGCAACACGCAGGGTTATCCCCACCACGATTACGATCCCCCCGGCAGATTGCCCAATGAGTGTGCAATCTGCTATCCTCTTCGATCTCTTCGCAGGTTAACAACCTTTTCCATAAGTTATCCCAAGAGTTTTCCACAGGGAATGTGGATAAAGCAGGTTGAATCGTGACTGAACGGGTAAACTATACGATAAATCAGCCACATAGCTTTATGACAATACTTCCAGCAAGGTGGATAACTACCCGAAAAGCATCAAGTTATCAACCACTTTACGGCTGATCGCCCCTCAGATATTCTGCTTGACAGCGCATAGTAGTCATTTGATACAATCCTGGCATACGCGTGAAAACGGTACCACTTAACCATCAGATTCGGCTACGTTATCGTACATGAGATGGTCCATCTCCTGGAACCGTCCCACAACAGCCGCTTCAAAGGGTTGATGGATCAGTTCCTGCCGCAGTGGAGGGTGTACCGTGAGGAGTTGAACCGGATGCCGTTGGGGCATGAGGAGTGGGAGTGCTGAGGATACTGCAGGGGCATGAGAGCTTCGCATTATCGGGTCCACTCTTTCTCGTAACATGGGGAAACGGGAGCAATCATGACAAGACCACATATCGTTTTTGTCTATAACGCAGACAGCGGAATTTTCAATACGACAAGCGATATCGCACACAAAATATTTTCGCCTGATACCTATGCGTGCAACCTGTGTGCTATCACCCACGGTACCTTCAGCATCCGAACGGAATGGAAGGAATACCTGGAAAAACTTGATGCAGATTTCGAATTCCTCCACCGCAACGAACTGGCAAAAAAATACGGTATCACGTCACTACCTACGCCGGCGGTTCTGATAAAAAAAGCAGATACCCTTCAAGAATGGATATCCGCCGAAGAAATAAAGCTGTGCATCAACGTGGCTGACCTGAAAGCTCTTATTTCGAAAAGATGGCGCGACGCTTAAAGAGGGCACTGGTAATCAACCAACCAGGCACTGCCCAACTAATGTGCAATCTGCTATCCGCTACCATCTCACGGCAGGTTAACTACCTTATCAAGGAGTTATCCACAATGTTTTCCACAGAGAATGTGGAAACAGTTTACAAGCGGTTGTTTTTTTTAAAATACAATATATATATCAGCTAGTTGAAAAACTTGAACCGTATACAGTTCAGGTGGATAACTACCGGAAAACAGCGAGTTATCAACTTCATTACGAACTACTTAACCTTGCCGCCA
>CAIUUR010000113.1 GCA_903902345.1 uncultured Geobacteraceae bacterium
CTGCCCGCGTTTTGAGCGGTTTCATCTTTGAATCATTGTCATGTCATCAAAGGCTTTTCAAGCGCTACAGCCGCTTGAATACGGACAGGATGTCCGTGCTCCCAGGAAGGCCCAATAGATTCGACCGGTTGCTGCTATGTTCTTTGTCGCGAATCACCTTACTTCATTTCCGCACAACAACCGCAAATATATTAGTTTCTACAAATTTACCTTGCATTAAAGACGGTATGTCGCTTACTCTGTGCAGAAACTGCAGGGAGGTTCGTCCCGTGAAAACTCAGCACCTGCTCCTCGTCACACTCCTCAACTTCTCCTTCTTCTATGTCCCTTCGCTGGCGCCATCCGCCATGGCGCGAGAGAATCTCCCCACGTCAGAGATCACAAGGGACCTGGAGAGAACCCTCGATCTCTGGCGCAATGGGCGCTATGGAGAACTCTACGAACGGGTCGCTGAAAGCGGAAGTCACACCAAGGAGTATTTTGTAGCACACCTTGCCGCCGCTCCCCGCACCCCTACCTGCTGCTGGGATAAACTGCAGGAGGTTACCGTGACGTCAAGAGATGAACGGCGGGCCAAACTGCACGGTAAGTTCGGGTTCGACACCGGGTCCGGCGTGGAATTCATGACGCGAGGAGTCACCTTGAAGAAAGAGGATGGAATCTGGAAGATGAAGATGTCCGACCTGCTGGCGCTGTCGGGAAAAGGAAAAAAATCGCGGGGCGGGAAGAAGGGAGGAAATCATGCCGGCGGCTGAGCGTAGTACGCAAAAAAAGTCCCCCGAGGTTCTCGGGGGACTTTTTATTTTTTATTTCTTTTCGGGACCTTTTTCCTTTCCCTCTTCCTTCCCCTCTTCGTGCTTTACCTTGGGGGGTTGGTGACATTCGCTGCAGTTAGTCTTGTTGATTTCATCGCCGATATCCACGGGATGAACGAAGGTCTGCACAATGGTCCCCGCCGGAATGTTCTCCTGGATCTCCCTCATGACCTTGTGACAGAGGTTACAATCCTTCCTGATGACATGGCCGTCGGCTGACTTGTGCTTGTTGTCATGACAGCGGAAACAGCCGGGGAAGTTGAAATGCCCGATATTGTTGGGATAGGTGTTCCATGCGACCTTCATCCTGGGGAAGAAGTTCTTCTTGTAGATATCCTGGACAACCGCAATGGCCTTCTGGATCTGGGCGACCTTCTGCTTGGCCACATCGGGATAGCTCTTGGCGTAGTACTCCGTGATCCCCTTCTCGATGGCCACCATGGCCTCTTCGGTGGTCTTGTAGGTGGTCTCAGTCAGGAGTCCGACTGAAACCTTCTTGAAGTAGGGGAGAGTCGCGTCGATACTTCCCGCATGCATATCGGCGTCGATGGCCTGCCCCGGCGACTTGTAAATATGGGTCGGTCGGTTGTGGCAGTCGATGCAGTCCATGGTCCGCTTGTCACTCTTAGCGAGTTCATCTGTGGTGAGTGGCTTCTCCGAGGTAACATACTCCCGAATCTTGCCATCCTTCCCCTTCACGCTGACATAGGGGATATCCTGGCGACTCTTGTCCCGGGGGGCGTAGGTGACTTCCTGACCGATATGCCAGTGAACCCCACCCTCCAGTGGTGTCTCGGGAGTGCCGTTGATGAAGATAACGAGATCCGTCTCACGAGGAGTATTTTTTTCATTGGGAGCGTAGTGGTAGAACTTCTTCAGCCGCGGCGAGAAGAACTTGTCCGGCCAGTGGCACCCTTCACAGGTGTCGCTGGAGGGGCGGAGATTCTGCACCGGAGTGGAGATGGGGCGCTCGAAGGTATTCATGATAACCGCAAACATCTGCCGCGTACCGGATATCTTGGCCTTCACGTACCACTGGGCGCCGGGACCCACGTGACACTCAACGCAACGGACCTTTGCATGGGGAGAGTGCTGCCAGGCAACGTACTCCGGTTCCATGGCCACATGACAGAGCTTGCCGCAGAAGGTCACCGACTCGGTGAACTCATACCCCTTGAGGCCGGAGAGGGTGATGAGAACGGCGAAAATAACGGTGGCAACAGCAAAGAAGATGGCGAGTTTTCGTTTTTTCGGGTCATTGAAGTCAAGAAGCGGATATTGCGGTATCCCGCCGGGGTTATCCCGGCGCATCCGGTTCCGGGTGAAGAACATCCCCACCGGGACCAGGGCCAGGCCGGTAACCAGAATGCCGGGAAAGATGAAGTAGATGAGGATGCCGATATACGGATTGTGAATCTCGTGCATCACCTCGATTGCCTGGAAGGTGGCGATGAGAGCCGCCCCCACCAGGATGAGAATAAACCCGATGACACTGATGATGTTCCACGCATAAACCATTGTCTTCTTAAAACTCATGAACCCTCCCGACCTTCTGAGAAAATCTGCGCCGTAGGGCGCACGTTGTGAATGTGACACAAAAAAAGCCGGGGTCTGGGCGCAACAGCGCCCGGCAACCCGGTGGGATCGTAGAGTTTTACGAAGCAAAAAAAAGTTGGTCGATGCGGCGCCGCCACAAAAAAAGTATTACTGCCTGCGGTTTATATCGTCTGCCAGCTCGGGAGTCAAGTAAAAGTTACTCCCCTTCCCCTCCCAGACGGCGCTGCCATCTGCTGAGGCAGAGGGAGAGAACAGCCGTGGCGCTCCCAAATGAGATGATACTCACCACCAGAGGAACTCCCTTGATGCCGGGGAGATCGAAGAGCGCCACCTTGAAAGCTCCGATGAGGATGATGGCTATGGCGATGTTGCGGATCTCCCCGCTTCGTCGCAGGTAGCCCCAGATCACAATTCCGGCGGCGGCGCCATTGATCAAGACCGACTGACTCGCTCGAAAAGCACTGTCGATATGCCCCACTGCGGCGAAGGCGCCGGTTCGGAACAGGAAGAAGGCGCTTATCAGGGAGAGGATGAGGAGTCCTCCGGCGCTGATGTCCCGAGGGTCGATTTTGGCGAAAAATCTGATATCAGCCGCAGGAGGGTGATTGCGAGCCCACTGGTACTGCAAAAAGGCAAAGCCGGCGAGGAAGAAACCAACCACCAGGAGGGTAACCAGCGAACTGGCCCCGGTGAGTTTGAACTGAAGAAAGGCGAAGAGCGCCGTCGTGTGGAACTGTAGCAGGTATGAGGTGAGACGGACCCCGCCGCTCTGCCAGGTGCCGGAGAAGATCACCAGCATGAATGCCACTGCACAGAGGATGGGGAGGGCGATGAGGGCGTTTCCCGTTATGATGGGGAGCGCCATGGCCAGAAGGAGTGCCCCGGCATTGCAGATGGCTCCCAATCCCCCCCGTCCCACCAAGCTCCGACCGGCCAGATAGCGGGTCACGTAGATATGGAGCAGGGCGACGAACAACCCCAGGCCGCTGACCAGGAGTATCCCCTGCCCCAGAATGAAGGTGACAAAGAGGGCGCTCCCGAAGGACCAGATGACGGTCAGAGTGGGAAGTGCCAGATAATAGTTCGCCACCTGCTCGGATTTGCCGGTGAGAATCTCCCAGGAGGCAATGACCAGGTAGAGGCAGCCGAAGGCGCCTACCCCCGCCAAAAACCAGGGGAGCATTGCCGTGCCGACGGCGGAGGTCGTGGGATTGATGTAGAGAGAGCGGATGGAGAATGCCCACCAGATCGCGGTACATGCCGTGATGCAAAAGAGCGACCAGCCGACCCATCTGCATTTTTCCAGGCTCAGGGTAAAGTGAGCGAGGAGATTGGCCACCAGGAGGGTGACAATAAGATAGCGGAAGTCAGGATTCTGCTCATGAAAAGTGACGGCTACGGCGGCCAGGGACATCCCCACACTCCCCACGCTGAAGGGGAGGCGAACCAGGTAGCGTCGGGAGAGCGCGGCGGTGACCACCCCCGTGGCGATGAGCAGAGCAAAGGCCGGCAACAACGGGATCAGGTGAAAGCGAGGATTAATGTTTGATTCGGCTATGACGGCAAAGAGGAGGAAGGCGCCGCAGGCAGTGAACACCGGAGCCTGAGCCCCCTTGCGGGAATACATGAACCAGCCCACAGCAAGGATGATGCCGGCATACCCGATCCCGATGAGGCTCCCCATCTGAGGTGGGACGATGGAGCTGTCGGTGATCATCCGCATGATCAGGGCGAGAACCAGCAGGAAGCTGACCGTGGAGGCCCGGGAAAGGAGTCGCGATGACTCCCGTTCCCAGGTGGAACTCTCTTCTTCCTCTGACGTGGTAGCAGCAACAATAGTGGGGGGAAGCGTCCCGGGAGTGAAAGCGGAGCCGGCAGCTTCACCCGGCAGAGCCGGCGCCCCCGCGAATGCCGCAACCTGCTCCACCCGCTGTCTCAGAAGTGCAAGTTCCGTCGTGAGAAGTTCTACCCTTGCTTCAAGACTCCGCTGATCGTCGGCCATGAATTTTCTCCACTATTCGGACATCACCTTAGTGCGCGCCCTTGTACTTGAAGACCGGCATCACCTTGTTGATGAAGTAGAAGAGGACATAGGGGGTGATGATGACGGCAACAGCCCCCACGAGTCCTTCCTTGGCCGTTTCAATGTTGTGCGGGATGATAGGGAGGACATACTCCATAAAACCGGCAAAACTGGATGAGAAGGCCTGGCCACCGATGACGACGTTCCACCGCATCATGAACACACCAAAAAGCATGAGACAGGCGCCCAAACCCGCCCGACGTACGGTGAGTCCCGGCAGCTTGAAGAGGATAAAGGGGAGCAGGTTCCCCATGCCGTACTGCATGACGAATATCTTGTAGAAATCCTTCTGATAGATGACCTCCCGAAGGATGTCCCACGACTTCACTGCCGTGTAACCGCGGAAGATGAGGTCCAGCAGCTCCAGAGTTATGGCCGCGATGAGGAACATGACCAGATACTTGGAGGTCAGCTTGACCTCCTCAATCTCGGCGCTGCGAAGCTCCTCGTAGGAGGGGAGGCCGCTGGCTTTCCCTT
Organism: uncultured Geobacteraceae bacterium; assembly: GCA_903902345.1. GTDB lineage: Bacteria > Desulfobacterota > Desulfuromonadia > Geobacterales > CAIOGM01 > CAIOGM01. Next base: position 4,933 of record CAIUUR010000113.1, read on the forward strand.
TCCTTCGACTCAGGAGTTTCCGAATCTCCATGGTGACAATGTACGTGATGATGCAGAGGGCAATCCCCGAAACGACGGCGGAACAGATGAAGATGACCGGCATGAGCGGGGTCATCCAGAGGGCATTGGCTTTCACCGAACCGAAGATGAAACCGGCGTAGCCGTGGAGGAAGCAGGCCACCGGAATCCCCAGGCCGGCCAGAAACCCCACCGCCTTCTCGTCCTTTTCCAGGGCGTCCTCGCTCACGTCGTAGGAACCGAGGGTCAGTGCCGAAAACAGGAGATACCGGAATGAATCAATGAGCCCCCGCTGGCTGTTCCCCTTCAACTCCAGGGCGGTGGCGACGAAATGGGGCCGGTAGACAAACCAGAGTTCCGAGGCGACGATCATCCCGTAGGTGGAAAAGACGATGCCGAAGGCTGCAATGGCCGAGGTAAAGTGCGGCGTCATCATGACATGAATCCCCCGCAGCGGTTGCTGCAGGTGCAGCATGAGCGGCATCATCGCCACCGGGAGGAGGGCGAAGGAGAAGACCAGGGAAAAGCGGGCGATATTCTTCAGCTGTTTGACACCGAAGACGTGATACAGGGAGGAGAGGACGAAGGCCCCCGCGACAAGGCCGGTCATGAACGGGTACATGACGATCTGGATTGACCAGTAGATATATTCGTTGGGATAGGTGAAAAATTCCTTGAGGGTCCAGGCCTCTCCATGCACTTCGATCATGACTATCTCACCTCCCTGTCCAGCGCCAGATAATAGACCTGCGGCTTGGTGCCGTATTCCGACTTGAGGATCCCCACCCGCCCGGTCATGACGGTTCTGGTCACCGGGTCGTTGGGATCTTTCAGGTTGCCGATCTGCCGGGCGCCGAAGGGACAGGATTGCACACAGGCGGTCTTCAATCCCTTGGTGATCCGGTGATAGCAGAAGTTGCACTTCTCGGCGACCTTATATATCGGGTGAAAGAACCGGACTCCGTAGGGACACCCCATGACGCAGTAGCCGCAGCCGATGCACCAGGAACGGTCCACCAGAACCACGCCGTCACCGGTCTTGTAGGTGGCTCCCACCGGACAAACCTGCACACAGGGGGGGTTGTCGCACTGGTTGCAGAGTTTGGGAACAAAGAACGCCTTGGAGATATCCTCTTCCTTGATCTCCACCAGCTTCCCCTCGCCGATATCGATCTTGGGAGTGGTGAAGCCGTCACGCCCCCCCTTGGGGGAATCGGCATTGATGCCGAATCCGGGGTTGGCCATATTCCCCTCAACCCGCATCTTGCCGTCCTTGCAGATGACATACCGCTCCACCCAGGTGCGGGAGACGTTGGCATCGTAGGGAACCTCGTTTTCCAGCTTGCACGCCTTGACGCAGAAGCCGCACCCCACGCACTTCTGGGTATCGGCGAGAAAGACCCATTTTACGTCGGAACCGTGGGCGGCAAACAGAGTCCGCGGGTTGACGAATTCCAGGGCGGTGGCCGGAATGGCGGCCCCGGCGACGATGGTGATGGTCTGCTTCAGAAAATCTCGTCTATCCATGTCTATCCTGCCTCCGTAGAGTTAGCTGGCCGACTTGAAGCCCTGCGATCACCTTCCGCTTCCTTTACCCTGGGCGCCCATCGGTTCACGCTCGTACACCGGGAACCGCTGCTGGCTTTTCTTCAGCGCCCCCAGATTCGGGTTATGGGGATCATGACAGGTGACACACTCCACATTGGGATCCTGATGCGTGGCGGGATCGATGCCGCGGATCTTGCCACGGTCACTGTTGGGGTACTTCAGGACGGCGTGGCAACGGAGGCAGAGAAGCCTGTTGATATCGATGGTGAGCTTGGCGATCTTTTCAGGGTGATCCGTTCCCGGGCCATGGCAGTTTTCACAGGGGATGATGGCATGGGGAGTATTCCGGATGGAGGTGAAGTTTTTCCCGTGGCAATCCTTGCAGTACGTCGATCCCTTGTACTTGACTTTGATATCCTTCCAGAATTTCTCGTTGTTGGGATTATGCCAGCCGTACATATACCCGGCCTCGCCAATACCGAAATCCTTCGGCACGTAGAACGACCTGAAGATCAAAATTCCCGCTACGAGCGCCAGCGCTACAAACAATGGTCGCCACACATGACTCACTGGGTGCTACCTCCTTGCATGGATTATCTGATGACTTCGGATGGTGTCACTACTCAATTGACGGAATGAAACATGAACCCGCTTTGTCATCCCGAACGCAGTGAAGGATCTGCTTCTGCTTGATTCAACAGCAGATCTTCGCGTTGCTCAGGATGACAAATGTAGGCGTTGGTAACGTATCTATTAGGTGATTCGCGACAAAGATTCAAAGATGAAACCGCTCAAAACGCGGGCAGGATGCCCGCTCTCCCAGGAAAAGCTGATCGACAGATTTTCCTGGGGATATTTTTTGTGGCGAATAACCTTATTGCTGCGAAGCACCTGACGTCGAATGTCTCGGGAAAAGAGCGGTTTCTCCCCGGCGCCGACAGGGATAGAACCGCGTTACAATTAACATGAATTAGCGGCGGCTGTCCACTCTTTATGCATCACGGAAACAAAATTATTTACAGGGGAAGGGTGGGGGTGAACTGCGGAGTTACAAAGAAAAACCGGGGGGACGCAGAGCGCCCCCCCGGGGTCAAACGGAGGTATGCTAATGAGTCCCACTTCCCAGGAAGGCATAGATCATCAGGAGGAGCAACGAGATCCCGATGAAGAGCGCCGTGAAGCCGAACCCCTTGAACAGAAAGTCGTAGAGGATGCCGCTGCTCTTCTCCACCTTGAACTGTTCGGAGATCCCCCGCTTCTCATAACGAGCCCACTGGTCTCCACGCTCCTCCATGAACTCCTCCTTGGTCATCTGGCCATTGAAGATAACGAAGTCCATGGGGAACTTTTCCGGACGGCCGTGGGTATTGAAGAAATGGACCGTAAAGATGAATCCGGTGGCCAGGAGCGCCTCATCGGAGTGGATGATGGTGGCGACGTTGAAGGCCCATCCCGGCAGGAACTGGCCGAACAGTTCCGGGAACCAGAGCATGAGGCCGGAGCCGCCGATGGCGAACATCCCCCAGAAGACCGCCAGGAAGTCGAATTTTTCCCAGTAGGTCCAGCGATCGAAGGACGGTTTCGGACCACGGAAGAGGAACCACCGGACCATCCCGGTCACGTCCTTGAGATCCCGCAGATTGGGGCAGAGTGAGTCGGGGCCGAACAATCGCTGGATGCAGTTGCCGGGAATATCTTTCCGGATAAACAGGAAATGAATGCTCAGGAGGATCGCTCCGGCAAAGTAGAGGAAAGTGACGACGGCGCAGACCCGGTGGATGTAACCGGCGGCCGCAGTCCCCCCGTACACATTCATGAGTGCCACCGCCCAGGCCTGGTCGCTGAACTTGAGGGGGAGCCCGGTGAGTGAAAGCCCCAGGAAACTGGTAATAACCATGACATGGAGGGTGATATGCTTACCGTTGAACCGCCGGTAATGTTTATGGCCGTCGGGAATGGCATGAGTAACACCTCCCGCCATGAGTGCCTCTTCCCTCTGCCGGTTCTCCACAAAACCCCGGAACATCCAGAGGAGGGTATGAAGCCAGAAGACGGCAAAGGTCCCTGTCAGCAGACCGGTCATGCAGGCGAAGGTCCAGAAGAGAACCGGGTAGTTTTTCCGGTCCGAATGCTCGCCGTGGGGATAATACGCGGTGAAGAGTCGGGTCGCCTTGCGGTGGCATACGGCACAGGTCGCCACCAGATTGTTCGGGTTGACGGTGGATTTGGGGTCCTTTGCGGGGAGTACGTTATGGGCGGAATGACAGTCGGCGCATCCCGCCACCTTTTCCGGGAATCCCAGGCGGTAGTTCTTCCCGTGGTAGCTGGCCATGTAGCTTTCCACGGCAACGTTGGTGACATTGTTACGCTTCATCATCTCTTCATTGCTATGGCACTTCATGCAGACCTTGGTATGGAATTCACGCACTGCATGCGATTTCCCATCCCCCACCCCCTTGATATCATGCAGGTTGTGGCAGTCGTGACAGGCGGCGGAATCCTGATTTCCCTTGGCCACCGCCTGACCATGAACGGAGTTCCGGTAGCCGGCCTCCTTGTCGTGGCACTGGATGCACTTGGCGATGACGATCTTCTTGTCACCCTTCCAGTACTGGTGGGTGTGAACATCGGTGTGGCAATCGGCGCAGGAGACCCCTTTTTGGGTATGGATGCTGAGGTAATGTTCCGCCGTCTGCTTCTTGTGACAACGGTCGCAGGCAACCTTCTGGACCTTGATTTCCTTTCTCATATGTTTGGAGATATCGATGATATCCACATGACAACTGGTGCAGGCGTTCTTGCCATGCACCGATGCGGCGAAGGCGGACATGGAGATCTTGTCGCCGTGGCAACCGAGACAGGTTGCCGGATCGATGGCCATACCATGTTCCGCCAGCGCGGGGTGAGCCATGAGGGATAAAAGGGAGAGTACGAGTACCACGTTGAACCAGTTCCGCTGCATGCTTCTCCTCCTGGGTAGTCGTTTGTACCTCTTCATATCTCGTAAACCGCCATATAACGGTGATGCTACGTCATTTCACCGGATCATGCCTGAAGCTTTATCACCGCAGCACGGTAGAACGCCCCGGTCGGAAAAAACCGGACGCCATGCATCCGTGACCGGCGGGGTTCCCCGTGGTGCGATTCGCCCACAAAAAAGCCGGGCGCCCCCTTATCTTACTGATAATTCGGCATCCCGGCTGTCCACGTAAGACCCTGTGGGCTTTCCATCCCATCTTCGCAGATGGTTGAGTGGTGTCGTATATCAGTCTGCCCGCCTTCGCACCAATCATCCAAGACAGCAAGATTCATTCCAATTTTCACCTCGGCGGACAGCCATACTTAATAATCGGCATCCGGAGAATTGCCCCCGGTTTCCGACAACCTACCGCAACACCGTTTCTTTCTTGATGGTTCTTCCGTTTCCTTCCTTGACAAGTGACAGCCGCTTTGTTAGTCTCGCTAAACTTCACTTGAAACCAGTTTAGAAAATAGGGAATAACCTCCGTGCATAAAAAACTTTTCATACCAGGTCCCGTGGAGATCGCTCCGGAGATCCTTCAGGCCATGGCCTACCCCATGATCGGACACCGGATGCCCGAGTACGCTCTGCTTCACAAAACGGTCACCACCGGACTGAAGCAGGTGATGCTCACCAACAATCGCGTATTTCTCGCCACCTCCAGCGCCTTCGGCGTCATGGAAGGGGCAGTGCGTAACCTCGTGAAGGGACGCTGCGTCAATTTCTGTAATGGGGCCTTTTCCGACAAATGGCATGACGTGACGCTGCGCTGCGGCAAGGAAGCAGATGCCGTGAAGGTTCCCTGGGGGAGCCCCATTACCCCCGAACTGGTGGAACAGGCGCTGGCCACCGGTCGCTACGACTCCTTCACCCTCATCCACAACGAGACCTCCACGGGGGTCATGTCCCCCCTGACGGAGATCATGGCAGTTGCCGGTCGCTACCCGGAGGTGATCTCCATCGTCGATACCGTCTCCTCCATGAGCGCCATGCCGATCCCGGTGGACAAACTGGGGATCGACGTCTGTATCTTCGGTGTGCAGAAGGCCTTCGCCCTGCCGCCGGGACTGGCGGTCTTCAGCGCCTCGGAGCGTGCCCTGGAACGGGCGAAGTCGGTGGAGGGCCGTGGCTACTATTTTGATTTCCTCGAATTCGCCGCCAACGATGACAAGGACAACACCCCCTCCACCCCCTGCATCTCCCTGGTCTATGCCCTGGAAAAACAGCTGGAACGGTTCTTTGCCGAAGGGTTGGAACAGCGGTGGAACCGCCACCGGGAGCTGGCGGCCCAGGTTCGGCAGTGGGTAGAGAGACGGGGTCTTAACTTCTTCGTAGAGGAACCGTACCGTTCCGTAACCCTCACCTGTGTTGCCAACAACAGGGGAATCGACCTGAAGAATTTAAAGAGTGCTCTCGGCCAACGAGGCTATGCCTTCGACGACGGCTACGGAAAACTTAAAGGGGAGACCTTCCGCATTGCCCATATGGGGGATCTGCTCCCCGGTGAACTGAAGGAATTTATCGCGCTCATCGACGAACTGACGCCGGGTTTTTAAACCCGGTCTGAGAGAAAGGAGAAAAGGATGAAATGTCCGAACTGCGGCAACCGGGAATCGGTGGAAATCGATACACACTCCGATGGCTTCACCTCGCAGGAGTGCCCCGTAAAGGAGTGCGGCGTCTGCGGTCTGGTCTGGCGGGTCAAGATGATCGACGACAAGATGGAGATTGATACGATAAAACCTGCATCTCACTAGGGGATGCAGGTTTTATCGTTTTCGGCTTGAAACGGATCAGGCCTGCTCGAAGACCTCTTTGCCGGCTCCGCAGAGGGGACAGACCCACCCTTCGGGGACATCTTCAAAGGAAGTCCCGGGAGGAACATTGTTATCGGGGTCGCCTGTTTCGGGGTCATAGACGTACTGACAGATGGTGCAGATCCAACGTTCCATGAAATTTCTCCTTTTCGGGGTTTCGATGACCGGGCGCCGTAACGGTCCCGGTTGACATGGGAAAGATATATAACAGGTTACCGACGCGCTGTCAAATCAAGGGTATCACGGATCCGAAGCGACTGCCTTACGACATGACAGGGATCGAAGATACGGAAGCTGATGTGTAGTCCGGCAATGGTGCCAACAAACACATGAGAAAGGAGACATAACGACTATGGGTTACGAAGTCAAAAATGATCAACTGAAGAAATGGGTGGCGGAAGTGGCGGCGCTGTGCGAACCGGAGAACATTCACTGGTGCGACGGCTCCCAGGAGGAGTACGACAGCCTCTGCGACCTCATGGTCAAGGGGGGAACGTTCCAGAAGCTTAGCCAGACAAAGCGTCCCAACAGCTATCTGGCATGGTCTGATCCGGGCGATGTGGCCAGGGTCGAAGACCGGACTTTCATCTGCAGCATCGCCAAGGATGACGCCGGCCCCACCAATAACTGGATGAGCCCCAAGGAGATGAAGGATATTCTCAACGGGCTGTTCCAGGGATGCATGAAGGGACGGACTATGTATGTCATCCCCTTCAGCATGGGTCCCCTGGGCTCCCCCATCGCCAAGATCGGGGTGGAAATCTCCGATTCTCCCTATGTAGTCGTGAACATGAAGATCATGACTCGCATGGGAAAGGCGGTCGTCGACATCCTGGATGACGGCGAGTTCGTTCCCTGCCTCCACTCCGTGGGCGCCCCGCTGCAACCGGGCCAAAAAGATGTCCCCTGGCCCTGCAACAAGGAAAAATACATCGTTCACTTCCCCGAAGAGCGCTCCATCTGGTCCTACGGCAGCGGCTACGGCGGCAACGCCCTCCTGGGAAAGAAGTGCCTGGCTCTCCGCATCGCCTCCAAGATCGCCAAGGACGAGGGATGGCTGGCCGAGCATATGCTGATCCTGGGAATCGAATCCCCGGAAGGGGAGAAAACCTACGTGGGGGCCGCCTTCCCCAGCGCCTGCGGCAAGACCAACCTGGCCATGCTCGTCCCACCCGAATCCTTTGAGAAGAAAGGTTGGAAGATCTACACGGTGGGTGACGATATAGCCTGGATCAAGCCGGGACCTGACGGGCAACTCTACGCCATCAATCCGGAATACGGCTTCTTCGGCGTGGCGCCGGGGACCTCGGACAAGACCAATCCCAACGCCATGGCTTCCTGCACGGAAAATTCCATTTTCACCAACGTGGCGCTGACCCCGGATGGCGACGTCTGGTGGGAAGGAATGACCGACGAGAAACCAGCCAGCCTCACCGACTGGCAGGGGAATCCCTGGACTCCCGACTGCGGACGCAATGCCGCCCACCCCAACTCACGCTTCACCTCACCGGCATCCCAATGCCCCACCATCGACCCGGAATGGGAAAATCCCAAAGGGGTCCCCATGAGCGCCTTTATCTTCGGCGGTCGGCGCAACAAGGTCATCCCCCTCGTCTACCAGGCCTTCAACTGGAACTTCGGGGTCTATCTTGCCGCCACCATGGGTTCCGAGACCACTGCCGCCGCCGTGGGCGCCGTGGGGAACGTCCGGCGGGATCCCTTCGCCATGCTTCCCTTCACCGGGTACCATGTGGGAGACTACTTCTCCCATTGGCTCCAGGTGGGGCGCAACACTCCCAAACCGCCCCGCATCTTCAGCGTCAACTGGTTCCGCAAGGACGCAAACGGCAAATTCATGTGGCCCGGTTACGGCGAGAATATGCGGATCCTCAAATGGGTCGTCGATCGGGTCAACGGACATGCCGCCGCCATCGAATCCCCTCTGGGGTGGATGCCCCGGTACGAGGATCTGGACTGGGAAGGGCTGGAAAGCATCACGCCGGAGAAATTCTCCGACCTGACCTCGGTGGACCGGGATCTCTGGATGGACGAAGTCGTCTCCCACGAAGAGCTCTTCATCAAGCTCTACGATCGGCTCCCCAAGGAGTTCCTCCATATGCGGCAGCTCATCATCTCCAGCCTCTGGCGTTCGCCGGAGCACTGGGAGCAGTTTCACCGTACCGCTGAAGGGTTCGGCTTCAATGACTGAACCACTCAGAACTTAACGTAACACGAAAACGGGCGGCGCCTCCC
>CAIUUR010000114.1 GCA_903902345.1 uncultured Geobacteraceae bacterium
AAAATCGACCCCAAGAGCATCGGCGTGGGGCAATACCAGCACGACGTGAACCAGGGAGGGCTGGGGAAGGCACTGGATGGAGTGGTGGAATCCTGCGTGAATTATGTGGGGGTCGACCTGAATACCGCCTCCCGCCCGCTCCTCGCCTACGTGGCCGGTATCGGTCCGTCCCTGGCCGGGGCCATCGTCACCCGGCGCGACAAGGAAGGTCCCTTCCCCAGCCGGGATTCTCTCCGGAAGGTTCCTCGCTTCGGCGACAAAGCCTTCGAACAGGCTGCCGGTTTCCTCCGTATCCGGGGGGGAGAGAACCCCCTGGACAACAGCGCCGTTCACCCGGAAAACTATTCCCTCGTAGGGCGGATGGCCGCCGATTTGGGGGTAACCGTCGGGGAGTTGATGGCGCGGGAAGAGCTGATTGACCGGATCGATACGGGGAGCTACCGGGGGGACGGAATCGGGCTCCCCACCCTGCGGGATATCATCGGGGAGCTGAAGAAGCCGGGGCGGGATCCGCGCCGTTCCTTCGAGGCCCCGGCGTTTCGGGACGATATCCAGGGTCTGAGTGATCTGAAGCCGGGAATGATCCTTCAGGGGAGCGTCACCAACGTGGCGGCCTTCGGGGCTTTCGTGGATGTGGGGGTCCACCAGGACGGACTGGTCCATATCAGCCATCTGGGAAAGAAGTTTTTGAAAGATCCCCATGAAGCGGTGCAGGTGGGGGATCTGGTGACCGTGAAGGTCCTGGCGGTGGATCCACAGCGAAAACGGATTTCCCTCTCCATTAAAGAGGCGCTGCAGGTGAATGGATAAACAATTGCTTTTGTGAGGTCTTTTATGGAGATCCGAATCTATTATGAGGATACCGACGCCGGGGGGGTGGTCTACCATGCCAACTATCTCGGTTTTTTCGAGAGGGGGAGGACGGAGTTCCTTCGGCGGCGCGGCCTTTCGGTGAAGCAACTTCACGACGATGGCCTCATCTTTCCGGTGGTCCGGGTGGAGGCCGACTTCCGGTCCCCGGCAAGATTGGACGACCTCCTCCGGATTACCACGACGGTGCTGGAGGTGGGGAGGAGCTCCTTTACCCTGCAGCAGTGTGCGATCCGCCAGGAAGACGACCGGCTGCTGGTGGCGGCGAAGATTACCCTGGTCTGCGTTGCTCCGGGAATGAAGGCCCGGCGACTCCCCCCGCTCCTCCTGGAGGCGCTGAATTCCTCCCATGATTGACCCTTTGGTTTCGGTTCTCCTCCCCGTTCGTAACGGCGAGCCGTTCCTCGGGGCGGCAATGGACTCCATCCTCCGCCAGAGCTTTGGACAGTGGGAGCTGGTGGTTCCGGACGACGGCTCATCAGACGATACTCCCCGCATTCTCGCCGACTACGCCCGCCGTGACGGACGGATCAGGATCGTCTCCCCCGAAGGTCGGGGACTCGTTTCCGCCCTTTCCACCGGCCTGGCTGCCTGCCGGGCTCCGCTGGTGGCGCGGATGGATGCCGACGATATCTCCCATCCCCGTCGTTTGGAGCTACAGTTACGGTTCATGGAAGAAAACCCCGACGTGGGGTTGGTGGCCTGCGGGTTTCGGCACTTTCCCCGTCCGGGTGTCCGGGTGGGGATGCGCTCCTACGAGGTTTGGCAGAACACCCTTCTGACCCACGACCTCGTACTGCGGGATCTCTATGTGGAATCCCCCTTCGTTCACCCCTCCGTCATGTTCCGGAAAGAGCCGGTGCTGAACGTCGGGGGATACGCTGATCCCGGCTGGTGCGAGGATTACGACCTCTGGCTCCGGCTGGCCGCAGCCGAAATTCGCTTCGCCCGACTACCCGACCTCCTGTTCTTCTGGCGGGATCGACCGGAACGGCTCACCCGCACCGCCCCGGCCTACAGTGCCGCCTCTTTTCGCGCCTGCAAGGCCCACTACCTGAAACGGGGGTTTCTTGCCGGAGTGAGTGAGGTCACCCTGGTGGGAGCAGGTCGGGAGGGACGGGCCTGGATGCGTACTCTGGCGGAGGTGGGGATCGGCGTTTCCCGCTGGATTGATGCCGACCCGCGTAAGCAGGGGAGATTGCTCCACGGAGCGCCGGTCCTCCCGCCGGGGACGGACGAGCTGTCGGGAAAATTACTGGTCACCGTGGGAACCCGCGGCGCCCGGGAGGGAATTCGCTCCTGGCTGGCTGGTCGGGGTTTGCGGGAAGGGGTGGAGATCGTCTGTGTGACGTGAAGGCCGTTAACCGTTGACCGTTGACCGGAGACCGTTGACCGTTGACCGTTGACCGTTAACCGTTGACCGTTGACCGTTAATCTGTTTGCCGGTGAACGGTGAACGGTGATCGGTCAACGGCTTTTGAGTGAACGGCTTTAACGTTGACTTAGCCACCGACAGGTGATATGAACCTAAAAAAAGCAGTTACTCTCGCAGAGCTCGCAGAGAAACCAAGAAGATCAGCCGGTTAAGTTCGACGAGATTTTCACCAATCAGGTGATGATCCGCTGCCGACATATGATTCATATCTTTATGCTTTACCGAGTTTTTCTCTGCGATCTCTGCGAGAGACAGCTTTTTCTAGGATGAATTTTGTTGTTTTATCGACTTCCGGGAGACCCTGCGGATGATTTTGAACCAGGCAGTACGACGTTTTACTCTGCAAATCCGGTGGACCATATACCCGGGAGTCGAAATGGTGTCCGCACCGTGACCTCCCTCTACGTCGACAGCCACTGCCACCTTGTCCCGGGGATCGATGATGGCGCCGGTAGTTATGATGAGGCGTTGGAGATGGCGGAGGCGCTTGCCGCCGCCGGCTTCGCCAAGGTCTGGTGCACCCCCCATCGCATCGCCGGAGCCTATGATGTCGACCCGTTTGACATAACGACGCTGGTGGAAGAGTTGCAACAGAGGGTCACCTCTGCGGGGATTCCTCTGCTCCTGGCGCCGGCAACGGAATACTATTTCGACGAATTTCTTCTTTCGGCCCTTGCCAACCCTCTGCTGATCGAGAATAACCAGCTCCTGGTGGAGTTGCCGCCGTCGGCCATGCCGGCTGTGGTTCCCGATGTCCTCTCTCAGGTGCTGCGCAGCGGCTACACCCCGCTCATCGCCCATCCGGAACGTTCCCCCGCCTTCGCTCTCCCGGAGTCGTCAGCATCGGGCAGTTTTTCGCTTCTGGAGACTCTCCGGGCATTGGTGACCGGAAGGAAGCGCGAGGAACCGGTCTCGGAGACGGAACTCCCTCCCCTCCTGCTTCAGCTCAGGTCCATGGGGTGCCGGTTCCAGGGAAACATCGGCAGCTTTGCCGGCGTCTATGGGGATTTGGTCCGGGAAAACGCTCTGCTCTTCCTGCGGGAAGGGGTCTATGACTGCCTGGGAAGTGACGCCCACCGGCCAAACCAGCTTTCCGTCTGGCTGACGGAGGGGCTCGGTGTTGTCCAGGAGGTTGTCGGACCGACGGGGCTGAAGCGACTTCTCCGCCAGGGGGGACGACGATGACTTCGGTGCTCGTGGTAGGGGGAGCGGGGTACATCGGCTCCCACATGGTTCGGATGCTGTTGCGGGAGGGGTACGAGGTCACCGTCTTCGACAACCTTTCCCGGGGGCATCGTGATGCCGTTACGGGCGCCGAATTTGTCCAGGGGGATCTGCTCTGGACCGATCATCTCAGCGCCCTGTTCCGGGAAAGGGCGTTTTACGGGGTACTTCATTTTGCAGCGCTCTGCTATGTGGGGGAATCGGTGGAGGAGCCCCGCGGTTATTACCGGAACAACGTCGTCGGGACGTTGAACCTGGCGGATGCCATGCTGGATGCCGGAGTCCGGCGCCTGGTTTTCTCTTCCACCTGCGCCACCTACGGCAACCCCCTGTTTCTCCCCATGACGGAGGAGCATCCCCAGTCCCCCATCAATCCCTATGGCCGGAGCAAGCTGATGATCGAACAGCTCCTGGCCGATTATGGCGCCGCCTACGGCCTCCGGAGCATCGCTCTCCGGTATTTCAATGCGGCGGGGTGCGACCCCCAGGGGGTGGTGGGTGAGCGGCACGAACCGGAGACCCACCTCATTCCGCTGATCCTTCGGGAGGCCGTTCGGGTTCGCGCGGGGGGTGATCCGGCGGGTACGGAGCTGACCCTCTTTGGCGACGATTTCCCCACTCCCGACGGAAGCTGCATCCGCGACTACATTCATGTCCACGACCTCTGCTCGGCCCATCTGGCGGCTCTGCAACAGTCGTCCGATGGAGAGGTCGCGGGGGTTGAGCCCTTCAACCTGGGGAATGGCCGGGGATTTTCTTCCCGAGAGGTCGTGGAGGCCGCCCGAAGAGTTACGGGGATTGACATACGTTACCGCATCGGTCCTCGACGTCCCGGCGACCCTGCCGAACTGGTGGGGAGCGCCGAGAAGGCGCGGAGAATCCTGGGGTGGAACCCGCAGTATGGGCAGTTGGATGCAATCCTCGAAACGGCATGGCGCTGGCATGGGGTGAGGTAACATTCACCATACATACTCTCCGGCGATCTCCCGTTTGTCATGTCCGAAGAGAACATGGAAGATCCGGAGTTTCTTCAGCTTCACCGGCGAGAGGGAGCCCAGGGGGAGATGGATGATCTTTCTCTCCAGGCGGGCGGCAATCTGGCGGAAGATGCTCCGTGGGGGACGGGCTGCCACATAAACCACATGCTTCTCCCGGGAGTAATCCAGTGCCGCCAGGAGAAGTCGTTCGGCCTTGCTTCGGGCAAAAGCGTACTCCCGGTCGCCCCAGACATCCTGCAACCGTCGGGGAGGAGAGGAGAGGAGAAGACCGCCGTATTCGCAGCGGCAGATGCCGGGGCCTACCACATGGTCCGCCGGAGTGCTGCTGTAGAAGGCCATGTCCGATTCCTGGGCATGCTCCCCCAACCAGGTCATGAGATAGGGAAACTTCTTCCCTCCATGATCCTCGTCGAAGATCACCACCACTCCGCCGACTCCACCTTTGATCCTGCCGTTCTCCCGCACATAGATTCGTCCCTCGTGAAGATTGCGCAGGGTCTCTCGCAGGTCGATGCCATCCAGGAGTGAGGTGGTGAACGGCTCGGTCCGGTGCTGCTCCTGGGCAAGCTGGAGGGTTCCCTTCTTCTTGAGAAACGCGCCGTACTCCTCGATGACCAGATCCTCCGGCGGAAACGAGCAGAGGGAAGGGTCGTCGAACCCTTCCAGCCACTCGCCGGGCCGTTTTTCTCCTTTTCTTCGGAGAAAGGGGAGGGAGGCCAGCCCTTTTCGTCCCTCCCGAAGGGGGCGGGGACGAAATCGGATGATCCGATGGCCGCTCCGGAGATCCTCGGGATGAAGGTGGATAGACGGGATTTCCGCGGTTTCCCGTTGCCAGGGGGAGAAGGTGGCCAGTCGCCAGTAGGCATGGGCGAAGGTGTCATCCAGGCAACCCCTGGCTGCGGCCAATTGGCTGAAGAGGTCGGGCATGAGCATTCCGTCCACCAGCGCCAGGTTTCTGACATAGCGGAAAAATGCCCGTCGTTGCCAGAGGTGAACCGGTTCGCCGCTTTCCTGGCGGTAATGTCGTCCGGCCTCCTGAAAGAGCCGGAGCAGCACCCGCTGGCGGTCGATCATCCCCCCCGGTTCCGCCACGTGGTGGGCGGAGCGGTGCAACGCCTCCGTCAGGGCCTCTTCTTCCGGTATCTCCCGCTTCCCTCCGGAAAGGAGTTCCAGAGCGCCGAAGCTCCGGCGGAGCGACGCCGCGGGGAGCGGTTCGGGGGGGAGTTCCCCCCGGTGCAGTTCGTAAAGCGCCGACAAAAAAGGGGGCTCACCCAGGATTTCCCGGCAGGAATCGGGGTGAAGATTCATGACCTTGACGCCGGATCGCCTGACCCGTTCCAGTGGTCTGGTCAGGGGGCGACCGTAGAATTCCCGTACCCGCTCCAGATGGGCCATGCCGCAGAGAAAGAGGATCTTTTGGTGACTGCGGGCGAGTTGCTGCAACCGCCACGCCATCCCCTGTTCCCGGCGGAGATCGTCCACTCCCGGGGGGGAGGAGTCCGCCTGACAGAATGCCTGATAGTAGGGGGCGAGCCCCAGTCGCTGCACGGCATAGGCGTCGGGAAACTGCTCTTCGTGGCAGGGGTAGTGATCCAGATCCAGATCCACAAAGGCCAGGGGGATCTCATGTTCCACCGCCAGTCGCGCCCCCTCGCAGAGGGGATCGGCCGGCTCCACCAGGAGGTAGACCGTGCGCGTCTCCCCCTTTTTCGTGTCGGGGAGGAGGGGGACGGAGCTATCGTACATCACCACGGAGACCTGGGGGAGACGCCGGATGGCGCGGAGTATGTGCGCCTCCAGGGTAGGGGGGAGCTCCAGGGCGATGCAGTCGGGGCGCACCGCCTGGAAGGCCGCACGTACAAGTGCGGCGAACTCCATCCGGTAGTGGAGGATGGGGAGGGCGTGGATCGGGCCGAAGGTTACCAGGTGGAGAGTGGTCATGGCCTTTTGCTGTTGCACCGTTGAGTCGCGGGAGCCGGCAGACTCTCCCAAAAAAGCATTTTCACACGGATGACACGGATGACACGGATAAAGGCGGATTAAACTAAACAGTCTTTTGGTTTAAACCAAAAAAGATTGATCCGCTTTTATCCGTCAAGATCCGTGTCATCCGTGTGCTGATTTTGGTCTCAAAATAACAAGCCGAACGCCTCACTCCGTGAGATACCTGAGTGCTTCCTCCCCCAGGATACGCTCCACGGCCAGGGGGAGGAGCTCTTTGGGGTCCCGGCCGGTGGCATGCATCATCTTGAGGGCGTAACGGGCGATGTTGATCCCGTCCCGTACCGAGTAGAGCTCGTCCGCACTGTGGGCCCGTTGAAGGAAGCCTACCACGTAGTCGAGAATCTTTTTCCCGGCAAAGGGGAGGTTCTCCTTGAGGATCTGGAGCTCCTCCTCGGCCTCGGGAAAGTCGATGTAGATCTGCGGCTGGAGGCGTGAGTGGATGTATTCGGGGACCTCGAAGGTGGAGGAATCTTCGTTCATGGTGACCACGATGCGGAATTCTTCCTTGGCCCGGACGCGGAGGCCCGTGACGATGGACTCGACGTAGCGCCGGTCGTCCAGGAGTGGCGCCAGGGATGCCCACGCCTTTTCACTCATCCGGTTTCCTTCATCCAGGATCAGCACTCCCCCCTTCAGCATGGCGGTCACCAGTGACGAGGCGCTGTACTGAATGGTCCCGTCTGGACCGATCACCGGCGTGATGATGAGGTCTTCGGGGCGGGTGTCCATGGTTGCCTGGTACAGGTAAACCTCTCTCCCTAGGCTTCGGGCCGCGGCGTAGGCCAGGGTGGTCTTCCCCACTCCCGGTTTGCCGATGAGGCGAGGATTAAAGGGAATATCCCGCTTATCGATGACCATCCAGGCGGCGAGGAGTTGACGGAGGAGTTCCTGCTGCCCAACCCACTGTAAATGGAGTTCCACCGGGCGCGCCAGATTGAGGTTGATGCCGTCGAGGGTTACGGTTTCCATGAGGTTCTCCGGGGATGGGTGGCGGCGGGAGCCGGTTGCTGATGTCACACCACTGACTTATCACAGGAGCCGCCCGATTACCACCCTTAGATTCCATTGAGCCGCCCGTCATCCTGTGATATTGTGTGGATCATGAACAAGTATTCGTTCTTTCCTGCTTTTCTCTGCGGACTCTGCGAGAGACAGTTTTTCCCCGGTTTAGTGGCCGTGGCGCTGCTGGTTGCACCCGTTTCTCCTGCCTACGCCGGCAACATGCTTGCCGCCACGGAAACGGAGCCTGCGCCGCCGCCCGTCGTCATCCTCTCCACAAGGCCCGCCCTTCTTGTCACCATTGACGGCCCGCCCCAGTATACCCTGATAAAAGGGACCAAACCGCTCCTCCTGCGAGTCATAAACACCAGGGTGCTTCTCCTGACCAATGCTGCCGGCCGGTATTTCCTGCACCTTTACGACGGGTTCATGGAAGCACCGGGGGTGGACGGCCCTTGGCGTCTGTCGGAGGAGGTTCCCCGAGAAGTGAGGAATGCGGAAAAGAAGGCCCGTGGCGACGGAAAGACGGACCTCCTCAGGGGGGAGCGGGATCGGAGAAGCAAGCAGTTCCCGTCCTTGAAGAAGTCCGTAATCCCCTGGATCTACGTGTCTCAGGTCCCGGCTGAGTTGGTTGTCATCGACGGGGAGCCCGATTTTATCTCCATCGCGGGAACCAGGCTCTTCCATGCCCGGAATAGGGGGGGGGACCTTTTCTATAACCAGGGTGACGGCGCCATGTATCTTCCGGTTGCCGGTCGCTGGTTCAGCGCGTCGTCGTACCCGGGGCCGTGGGAGATGGTCCCTGATGACGCTCTGCCCCCGGATTTCGGGACTATTCCCGGTACCGGTTTCAAGGGGAAGGTAAAAATGGCAGTTACTCCTCCCAAGACGGCGCAGGATGACAATGTCCGGAAAACTACTCCCGGTAATGGCTGGCTGACAGGGGTTCTGTCAGGTCGGGGGAGCATACTGACCCCCATGGGATCCCCAGTTCCACCGTTTGTGCCTCCACCTCCACCTAAACAGTGGTGCCTCCGCAATGAAACCCCTCATTTTAGACCGGGTGCCTCTAGACTCCTGGGGACACTTCCTCGACTGAAGCAGTTCCATCCCACCCGCCCACGGTTGACCTTAGAAGATCAGCGACAATAAACATACCAACCGTCTGTCATCCTGAACGAGGATCTGCTTCTGGTTGAACAGCAGATTTTTAGTAAACAATATCATTTTGTCTTCGAAAAGAGTTTATCCCGTTTGCCGGCGGAGATCCCCAGGTTCGTCAGGACGCTGTCATTACTCCTCAGGGAGAAATTCTGCGGCGATTGTACCGGGATCTCCCGTGGCGCCGCCCCATCCAACAGTCGTCGGATGATCCCCCCCGCCTGTTGTCCCACTCGGGTCCACTCCGGACTCAGCGCAATGGCGGCTCCCCTGTGCAGGTGCTCTTCGGTATAGCTGATGACCGGTTTCGTCTGCTCCAGAGAGAAGAGGAAGTCCGCCTCCAGGTTCACCGGGGCTCCGGTGGTGGAGTCGGGGATGAGCCAGAGTCCGTCACAAACGCTCCCCTTGAGGCTTTTCAGCTCCTTCAGGGCATCCTTGGAACTCCTGGCCGGGCGGAGCGCCAGTTCGATTCCCGCCTGGGCGGCGGCCTGCTGGGCCCTTGCCAGATAGCCGCCGCTCCGGGCGGGGTCGTACTCCACCCCGATTCGTTTCAGTCCCAATGCTTTGAAAATGGTCATATAGCGGGCGGGGTCGATCCGGATATCGATGCCGGTCACGTTGGCCGGGATGTTCCGGTTAGTTCCCGTAGGGAGGGAGGTGATGGCGACCACGGGGACTCCCCTGATCTTGCTCGTTCCTCTGTAGGCCGCCTCGCCGATGGCCAGGATCACATCCGGCTGCTCCTCCCGGACGACGCGGGGGAGGTCGGTCTCGGCGTAGTCTCCCAGCACCAGGGTTTCGGTTCTGGCGGTCACGGCACGGGTGACGCTCCGTTGCAGCTCGGCGCCGGCGCGGTCCCTGACGCTCTGCACGATCAGCAGGTCGTCGGCCAGAGCGGGGAGATGAAAGGATAGAATGCTCATGAGGAGGATGGCAAATCTCAAAAGCTGAACCTCATCCCGCCTTCCAGCCAGCGGCCGGCATTGGGGTACTGATACATGGCATATTGCGCGTTGTTGAACAGATTGTTCACCGTCAGGAACAGTTCCGGGGAGAGCTCATCGGCGGGGAGCAGTTTCTGTGTGATGCGGAAGTTCCAGAGGAAATTACGGTCCTTGGCAGGGTAGGCGGGGTCAGCGGCGTTCCACCAGACGTAATTTCCGCTGAGGATACTCTGGAGTCCCCATGAGGAGTTCTGGTACGTTATTGCCAACTTGAGCAGGTCTCCGGGAATCCCTTCAGCCCGGATTCGTGTCTTCTTGTCCCGGAGATCGGTGAGAGTATAGCCGGCGGAGATGGAAAAATCGTACAGCGGGATGGTGCGGGCTTCGATCTCGACTCCCTGGCGGATCTGTGCCGACGTGGTGAATGTTCCGGATGTGTCCACCATATTCCAGGTATCGTTGTAGAAGAGGGTCCCCTTGAGCCAGAGATAGGGGATATCGCCTGTTTCGGCGCCCACCTGTGCGGTCCATCCCTTCTGGGGCGGATAATTATTAAGTACGGCCAGCGTTCGGCTGTAACCACGGGCGAAATAGCTTCTCAGTACGCTCTTTTCGGTGAGTCGGTACGTGGCTCCCAGGGTATAGCTTACCTCATTATGATCCGCGTCAACCCGGTCATATCTGATGCCGGGGAGGATGGTCAACTCGCCATAGGAGAGTGTCCCGTTGGCAAAGATGCCGTACCGGTTAAAATTTTTGTCAATTTGTGCGGCCGGTTGGGTTGTCACCGTATCACGCTGAGCAATTTGATCATGTTCGTATTCGAGCCCGGTGGTGAGGTTAAACCGTGCGTTCCCCCAGATCAGTTTTCCCTTTGTTCCCGAGTCTGTTTCATTGAGGACGTATTGCTTGGATAAATTCGACGAGGTCACCTTCCTTTGGCGGGTTTCGGTTTTCAGGTAGGAGTAGTGACCGTCCAGTTCCAGATTCAGCCGTTGGGCCAAGGGGTAGACGAAGGAGATGATGGAGTAGAGCTGTTTCCGGTCATAATTGTCATGCCAGTTGTCGACCTCCTGCCCACTTATATCCAGTTTGGGGGGGATTTCTTCTATTCCCCGACGGCTGTTGCTGTTGCCGATGGAAAGAGTGAGACGTCCCTTGGTGGGGAGTTCATAGGCCAGTTTGCCGAAGATGTTGTTCTGGTTGATCCCGTTATTTGCGAGGAGGCCGTCAGAATGGAGGATACCGCCGGTAAGGTAGTAGCCGAGTCGGTCCACCGTGCCGCTGAATTCAAGACGTTGGTCGGTGGTAAAACGTTCTCCCATGGAGCTGGAGGCTGCTCCGCTGAATAGTTTGTCCGGATTCGGCACCTTAGTGATGATGTTCACCACCCCTCCCAATGCCTGCCCCCAGGTCGCCGAAGCGCCCCCCTTGATGATTTCCACTCGTTCGATCTGCTGAACCGGGAACGCTCCCAGATCAGCCATGTTCTGTCCCTGCTCGTTCTGGCTGACTCCATCCATGAGGACCAATATGTGCTGACTGTTTGCCCCCTGAATCGTGAGAAACTCATACATCCCTGGGGTGCGTCCTGCCTTGTCGAACTGGATGCCGGGAATAGTCTGCAGCAGTTCACTCAGGGAATGGACGTTAAGGCGGGTGATCTCCTCGGCGGAGATGACGGTGACGTTTTCGGCGATCTTGGAGGTGGGACGGGGGGTCCGGGCGGTAACGGTCATCCGTTCCTCCTCGGTCTCGAGACCGAGAGATGAGGTAATGATGTCGGCGTCTTCTCTCGGCAAACCATCCTGGCTCCAGGCAGAGGAAGGACTCTGGATCAGCAGGAGCAGGGGGAGGAAAAAAAAACCAAAAGTGAGTGATCGGTTGAACACGGTTAACCTCTCGTTTGTTCGTTTGCTGGAGAGTTGAGGGGATGTCTCCGTAGATATGCAGAAAAAAATTAGTTGCTTTATATCGAAAATAATGTAATAAAGCGATAGGACTAATGTTAAAAATTGACAACAAAGGAGTATTCTCATGGAATCGACTCAAAATTACCTGGAGATTCTCGATGAAGGGATGGCTGATACGGGGGAGTTTCGTTTCTGTTGCTGCATGAATATGACACGGGCATAGCTGCTGTCTTCGGGAGAATTCCATGCTGTCTCGCTACCTTAAAATCTACCCCTGCGGAGACCGGCCGGGGTCCATTCTCCTCTACTCCACAAAAAAAGGGTCCGTGATCAGGGCGTCGTCTCTGCTGCTGGACGCCATCAGAGATGATGCCCTGACCGAGGCCGACCGGAATGCCCTGAGCCGGATGGAAATCCTTACCGATGATCCCGTGGCGGAACGGGAGACCATGGCCCGACTGGTTGACCGGACCAATGCCAACGCCGGGGTATTTTATGCGACGGTGGTGCTGACGCTGGATTGCAACCTGGCCTGTCCCTACTGTTTCGAGGATAACTTCAGGGGACGCCATACCATGAGCGAGGCTGTCGCCGAACTCATGGTACAAAAGATCAAGCGGGAGGAGATAGGGGAGGGGCGGGACGTGAACCTCCGCTTCTATGGGGGGGAACCACTTCTGGCGCTTCCCCGGCTCAAAGAGATTGCCGGCCGACTGAATACCGCGGCGCTTTTGGCGGGGACGAAATTCTCCTTCACCTTGGTTACCAATGCCACCCTGCTGACGCGCCGGGTGGTGCAGGCGTTGATCCCTCTGGGGCTCACCGGAGCCCAGATCACCCTGGACGGACCGCCGGAGATCCATGACCGACAACGCCCCTATGTTTCGGGAGCGGGTAGTTTTGGAACGATCGTGGAGAATATCTCCGCAGTCTATGACCTCATCTCCCTCAAACCGGGGGGGAACTTTACCAAGGAGAACTATCGCACGTTCCCCGGAATGCTGGACGAACTGCTGGCGACAGGGATTGACCCGTCAAAGTTGGGGCCGATTCAGTTCGCGCCGATTCTTCCCAAATCGGGGGTGCGATGCGGAGGGGACTGTCACCCGATCTGTGGTTCGGAGTGGTATGGCGAGGCGATCCTGTTTCTGCGGGAGGAGACGTTGCGACGCGGCTTCGGGGTGGAGAAACCGACCATGGGGGGGTGTATGGTGGAGATGACCAACAATCTCGTGGTCAACTATGATGGCTCTCTCTACAAATGCCCCACCTTCATGGGGTGGCCGGAGCTGGCCGTGGGGAACCTGGCTGACGGGGTCGGCGATTATCACCTGTCACACAAACTTGATCTTTGGCAGAGCGACGAATGCCTGGAGTGCGCCTACCTTCCCCTCTGTTTCGGCGGTTGTCGGCTCCTGCCGCTGTTGGAACACGGCGTCATCGACCGGGTCGACTGCCGCAGGGAGTTTTACGACAATGTCCTGGAGAAGCTGATCCTGCAGGATATTCGGTACCGACCCACTGTCGCGGTAAGCGGGGGAATCTCATAACTCCTCCTGTCCCCCTCTTGTCTCAAGAGGGGGAACGTTTTCCCATGGAAAAAACGGATGACGTTCCTCCCCTTGGGTTAAGGGGAGGACAGGAGGGGTTACGATAGTCACGCATTTGCATAGAGCTGAATAGTTACGCTGATTATTCCCGCGGTTTAGGGAAGAGCCTCTCCAATGGGGGTGGGTGGATACCCAGTTTGGAGAGCACGCTTTCGTTGCAGGTCAGGCGAAAATTCCGGGGCGATTGGGGTGGAATCTCCCGCGGGGGTGTGCCGCCCAGCAGGCGCCCGACCATCTGTCCCGCCTGGAGCCCCATGCTTCCCCACTCCTGATTCAGGGTGACGGCGGCTCCTCTCCGGAGGTGTTCCTCCGTATAGCTGACCACCGGTTTCTTCTGCTCCAGGGAGAAGTTGAAATCAGCGGCCAGGGTCACTGCGGTCACCGTTGTGGGGTCGGGGAGTAGCCAGAGGCCGTCAGAGGCGTTCCCCTTGAGGCTCTCCAGGCTCTTCACCGCCTCCCGGGGTTCCCGTACCGGCCGGAGTGCCAGCTCGATCCCGGCCAGGGTGGCGGCATGCTGGGCTTTGGCCAGATAGAGTCCGCTTCGGGCCGGGTCGTACTCCACCCCGATCCGCTTCAGCCCCAGGGCCTTGAAGAGCGCCATATACCGGGTCGGATCGATCCGGATGTCGATGCCGGTGACGTTGGCCGGAATGCTCCGGCCGGCGCCCAGGGAGATGGCCATGACCGCCACCAGGGGGACCCCCCGGATTTTCCGGCAGGCCCTGTAAGCACTCTCGCCGATGGTGAGGAGCACGTCGGGCTGCTCCTCCCGGACGATGCGGGGGAGGTCCACCTCGGCATAGTCGTTGAGCAGCAGCACCTGGACCCTGGCCGGGACGGTGTGGGATACGCTTTGCTGCAGTTCCGAGCCGGCGTTGTCCCGAACACTCTGCACGATCAGCAGTTCACCCGCCGGGACGGTGGTGGGAATCAGTAGTACCCCCAGAAGTAGTAGCAACAGTTTCAAAATCGCAACCTCGCTCCCCCCTCCAGCCAGCGGCCGGCGTTGGCATAGCGTTGGTCCGCATACTGGGTGTTGTTGAACAGGTTATGGATGGAGACGAACAGCTCCGGTGAAAGCTCCCCGGCGGGGTGCAGTTTCTGCGTCAGGCGAAGGTCCCAGAGAAAATTCCGGTCAACGGCGCTGGCCGGGGGATTGGGGGAATGCCACCAGACGTAGTTGCCGTTGAGGATGCCATGGAACCCCCAGGAACGGTTGTCATAGGTTAGCGCCAGTTTGAGCAGGTCGCCGGGGGTCCCTTCAGCCCGAATGCGGGTTTCCTTGTCCCGCAGGTCGGTGAGGGTGTAGCCGGTGGCCAGGGAGAACCCCTGCAGCGGGACCGTCCGGAGCTCGATTTCCACCCCCTGGCGAACCTGCGCCAACAGGGCGCCCGTCCCCGCCGGATCCGCCATATTCCAGGTGTCGTTATAGAAGAGGGTCCCCTTGAGCCAGAGATAGGGGATATCACCCACCTCGATCCCCACCTGGGCGGTCCACCCCTTCTGGGGGGAGGCGTTATCGCTGAAGGCCAGGGAGCGGCTGTACCCCCGGGCGAAGTACCCCCGGAGGAGCGTCCGCGGGGTGATGTCGTAGGTGCTCCCCAACGTGTAGCTCACCTGATTTTGCCCCGCATCCACCCGGTCGTACCGGAGTCCCGGGAGAATGGTCAGGGAGCCGATGCTGACGGTACCGTTGCCGAAGATTCCGTACCGGTTGAAATTCTTCCTGATCCGGTAGGAAGGGTCGGCTGTTACCGTCTCCAATTGGTTGATCTGGTTATGCTCGTACTCCATTCCTGAGGTCAGATTGAGCCGCCTCTCACCCCAGACGATCTTCCCCCTGGTTCCCCAATCAGTTTCGTTCAGCAGAAACCGCCTCCAGAGATCGGGTGTGGTCATCTGTCCCAGCCGGGTGTCGCTCTTCAGAAAAGAGTAGTGACCGTCCGTCTCCAGGGTGAGTCGCCCCCCCAGGGGGTGTACGAAGGAGAGGGTGGAGGAGGAGCGCCTCCGGTCGTAGTTGTCATGCCAGTCGTCGGGGGGCGGGGCCTCCTCGATCCCCCGACGGCTGTTGTTGCTGTCCTGGGCAAGGGTGAGACGCCCCCCTGTGGGGAGGTCGTAGTGGAGTTTGCCGAAGAAGTTATTCTGATTGATGCCGTTGTTTCCCAGAAGCCCGTCGGAATGGAGCATGCCGCCGGATAGGTAGTACCCGATTTGTTCCACTGTACCGCTGACCTCCATCCGCTGGTCGGTGGTGAACCGGTCCCCCAGGGAACTGAAAGCCGAGCCGCCGAACTTTCTGTCGGGATCGGGACTCTTGGTGACCACGTTCACCACCCCTCCCAGTGCCTGGCCCCAGGCCGCCGAGGCGCCCCCCTTGATGATCTCCACCCGATCCACCTGCTGGAGAGTCATCGCCCCCAGGTCCGCCAGATTTTCCCCCGCTTCATTCTGACTGACCCCGTCCACCAGCACCAGGATATGCTTGCTGTTGGCCCCCTGCATGGTGAGGAACTCGAACATGCCGGGGGTCCGCCCCGCCTTGTCCAGCTGCAGGCCGGGAACGGTCTGCAGCAGTTCGGCCAGGGTGTGTGCGTTGAGGAGCTCAATTTCTTCGGAGGTGATGATCGTGACGTTTTCGGCAATCTTGGAGGTAGGGCGGGGGAAACGGGGGGTGGAGGGCTGTTCTGATTCGGTGACGAGCCCCATGGATTGGAGCTCTGCTGGGGAAGTGCCGGTTTCCATGCTCCATGCGGGAGTAACCGTTCCCACTGTCAGGGAAAGGAGTGCGGAGAGTAGAGTCGCATGGTGGAGAAGATTCACTGCTCTACCCCGTAACTGCCGCCTCATCCGATACGAAGCGGCGCCATGAAGGGATGGGTAGG